>JAFGOG010000407.1 GCA_016926595.1 Anaerolineae bacterium | reverse complement strand
GCTCCGCTTCTGGCGCAAGCAAGGTCTACATCCGGCCAACGTCGGTTATCTGCGCAATCTGGGCGTGAAGGCGCTGAAGGATGATGGCACCTTGTTGGTCGACGATGAGGTTGGGTTGGAGACAGAAGTTGAGGAGCTTCTTGGGAATGGGCAGATCGAGGTGACGGCGCTGGTGGTCAATACGGTGGACAATATCATGCACGGCATGCAGTTGGGCATGGCGGGCATGCACCAACAGATAGACCTATGGCTGACCCGCCAGCGCTATATGACCCAGTTGGTGACCAGGCTGTTGCAGGCATCCTTTACGGTGTACCTCACTTCCGATCATGGCAACGTGTGGGCTCGCGGCATCGGCCGGCCCAAAGAAGGGGCACTGGTCGAAACGCGAGGCGAGCGGGCGCGCGTCTACACTGACCCGGCTTTTGCGCAGTTGGGCAAAGGGCAATCGCCAACCGCCGTAGAATGGACCAACGTGGGGCTGCCCGATCAGGTCCACGTTCTTCTGGCTCCACAACTGGATGCTTTTCTCAATGTGGGTGACCATGCGATATGTCACGGCGGGATCGCTTTGGAGGAGACTATCGTGCCGTTCGTCAAAATCACTGAGGAAACGAGTGGATGAATCGTATCATTGGCTTTGACCGCAAACTACAATTGGATTGGCTCGACTATACCGTTGGCCTTTGTCAGGATGCCCTCTCTCCAAAGGTCATTGGGGAGCGGCTGGACGCCAGGCTGTCGAGTGAGATTGGCGGCAGCGAGGCCCGGCGCAAAACGATTACGGTTCTGCTGCGCATCTGGGCAAATGTGCCGGCAGCGCAGCAAAGCCTGCGCGATGAGGGTTTGGACATGGCCAGCAGGATTGGCCTGGAGGAAAGGCTGTGGTTGCACTGGGGCATGTCTTTGCTGGCCTATCCTTTCTTCCGGGACGTTGCGAGTGTTGTCGGCCAGTTGGGCAGCCTACAGGGCACCTTCAGCCAGGCCCAAGTCCAGCGACGCATGATCGAGACCTGGGGACAACGCACAACGCTAGAACGAGCAGTTCGTCGCCTACTGCGCACGTTCGTGGAGTGGCAAGTTCTTTTCGATGCCGGCGACCGTGGTAGCTACCATCTCGTGCCGGCGCATCAGACCGATAATCGGGCTCTGGCGTTATGGCTAATGGAGTGTGCCTTGAGAGCCAACGAAGCGGAGCAGGTGCCACTTGGAGATATGGCAAGGCTGCCCTACAACTTTCCGTTCGAGTTGACAGCCTTTGTTGGTGAGTTGCGGCGCTCGCAACGCTTCGAGACGGCACGCCAAGGGCTTGATTTGGAGATGGTGGCGCTGGCTGGTTGAAGGAGATTTGAGCATGGAAGATCAAATCGTCGAGAACCTGACCTTGAGCACAGACTATCAGGAGGGTAAAGGATCATGAATGAGGAATGGGATGTGGAACCCGTTGACGACACGGAAGACCTTGAGCTGGGCGACTATATCTCCGACCTGATGATGCTCTTTGTGCCCACCCTGGAGGAGGAAGAGTGGGCGTGGTGGCCGAACGGCCATCCATTTGCCAACGAGTGGGAGCAGGGGGCACTGTGGGAGATTGCGCTGGACAGTGCTTTCAGATCACCCCTCAACGACTTGCCATCCGAGATGCTGGCGGAAGCCGTTGCCATTGGCGAGGAAGGGGTGAACATCCTGGACAAGTGTGAGACGGGGGAGCAGGAACTGTCGATCGAGCTGCTGGTGGCCACAGGTGAGCGCAATGTTCTGGCCTGGATCCAGGAAGCGGCCGACGTGGCAGTGAGCTGCTTTGAGCTGGGAGAGCTGCTCAGCCAGCCCATGCCTGAAGTCAGGGGGGATCTGATTGCCACTGAACTGTATGGCTCGTCGGATGACTGGGTGATCCCTTTGGCCTATGGCCTGGTCGGGCTCAAGCTGCACCGGCTCGGCCCTGAGTTCGAGGCGGCGATGCGAGCCTGGTACGACCAGTTCCTGGCCCGAGCCAGGGCGCACTATGAATGATCCAACCGTCGAGCGAGCCACGGCGCCTTTGAGATCTCGACCGACGATCAAGACCATGGCGTGCCTGTCGTCTTGTAGCACAACGAGTTTTGTGACCTGCCTGTTGCTCCTGGCGAGCCTGTTCCTGACGCCTGCATCCCCCAGCCACGCCGCTGCTTCCCTGGAGCTGTACGGCACCTTCGAGGCCATGGGCGTCGTCGTCACCCTGGATGCTGCCGATGACCCCGACCTGGACGCTGTGGCCGAAGTGGCCTATCGCCCCGCGGGACAGGGCGCCTACCTGCCGGGCTTACCCCTCTCCCGCGTCTCCGAGACGCGCTTGGCCGGCAGCCTCTTCTGGCTGGAGCCGGGCACTGACTACGATGTGCGCGTCGCCTTCCACGATCCCGACGGCGGGCCCATCGAAGGCATGACGCTGACAGGCGGTGGTACTACCTACGCCGAGATCACCACCCCCACACCCAGCCGGTCCCGCTATGTCAGCCCCAATGGCAGCGGCACGGCGTGCAGCCTGGCCGATCCCTGCTCGCTCGCCGAGGGCCTGGCCCATGCCTGGGCTGGCGACGAGATCGTCCTGCGCGGCGGCGTCTACTACCAGGGTGAGATCGACCTGCCCCACCCTGGCGCGGCAGGCATGCCCCTCGTCATCCGTGGTTACCAGGGCGAGACAGCGGTGCTGGACGGCGGTGATCCGGCGTTCTTCTCCTGGGTGGCCCAGGGCGGCGGCGTGTACCACGCCACCGTGAACGAGCCCAACCCTCACCTGGTCACAGCCGGCGGCCAGCGCCTGCTGCCCTATCAGAGCCTGTCCGACCTGCAAAACCTCATCTGGGTTGTGCCCGGCTTTTATGCCGAGGGCACCGACCTCTACGTGCGCCTGGCCGGCGACGCCGATCCCAATGGCGTGGCGATGGTCGTCAGCCGTCACAACTATGCCTT
>JAFGOG010000055.1 GCA_016926595.1 Anaerolineae bacterium | reverse complement strand
TACTTTGTTTATCTGGTCACGCTCTATTGGCTCATTGACAGGCTCAAACTCGTGCCATCCTTACTGGGCGCGACCTTTTTCTGGGCGGTATCCGCTGCGATACTGATCGCCATCTGGAACAAAGCCTGAGATCGAATCACAGGTGAGGGAGGAAAGATAACTATGGCTCTGTACTATCCTTCATTCGATGCCATTCGCCTGGCCGAAAAACTCTTCGACGAGATCGGAAAGCGAACGCCCGGTTACGAGGGACGGGTGGGCACGTCCTGGTATTGGCGGTTGCCCGGCGGCATCCTGGTCGTGACCCACCTCGATTATACGGTGACGCCGGAGCGATGGGACGTCATCCGCGCCCAGGCCAGCACTCCCAAAGCGGGCATCTTTAGCACGGCCGATTTTCCCTTCGTGTCCTACAGCACGTCCGCGACCTCACCCGCTTTCATCCACGATATGCAAGGCAAGGCAGAATGGTCGAACCGGCTCTACTTCCAGATGGGACACCTGATCAACGACGCGACCCATTGGTTGGGGATGCTACACGCCGTCGCCATCTCCCCGCAAGTCAGTCCCCCGGCCTCTTTCCCCGCTCTCAGTCCGCTCGAACGCAAGTTGGTGCAGTATGCAATGGCTGAACTGGAAGGGTGCTTTACCATCCAAGACCTGCACCAAGCCTTCAGCGATGAGATCTCTCGCGCCCGCCTGAGTGCCCTGAGCCAGGCATGGGAAAATAGTGAGCTGTTGACCAAACGGCCGCGTCGTGTCACCTACGCCTTGCAGTTGCTCGCAGAAGACCAACTAGAGAAAACATAATCCCATGATCTTTGCCTGACAACCTTTGCGTGCACACGCCGACAGGCGACAGTCGCTGCTTGACAAATAGAGGGGTTGTGGTATCATACCGCGCACTTGGGGGCGTAGTGTAGCGGTTAACATGCCGGCCTGTCAAGCCGGAGATCGCGGGTTCAAATCCCGTCGCTCCCGTATGTGGAATATAAACATAAATGAACAGGGGCCGAGTTGGCCAAGCGGTGGGGCTGAAGGCCACCAACTGAATTGTCCAACGCAAAAACCTGCCCCACCCATCGGGTGGGGCTTTTTGCTTGGCGTAAGCCAAGCACATCGCAGACCCTGTTCGTTCTCTTTCCACACGGGCGCGACGATCCTGCATCGCTTGGTATAACAATGAGCTTTGCCCTCATATCCCCACAAAACCGGTAAGACTGGTAAGAGTGGTAATGTCGTCGCCGAAGGTTAGAAGCTATGGCTGATGACTTTAACCCAACCGAGTGGATCACGACCGCGGAAGCAGCGAATTTGACAGGATACAGTGTTCAATACATCCGTCGGCTGATTAAGAAGGGATGCATCCACGGGAAGAAATGGGCGCGCGATTGGCTTGTTGATCGAGCCTCTTTACTAATCTATCAACAGGCTATGACCCGGTTAGGGGGAGCCAAACACGACCCTTGGCGCACTGGGGCAAGAAAAAAGGTAACAACCGAAGACTAGCTGAATTTTTAAGTTTGAGGGACTTGACACGTCCCTCTTTTTTTATTATAATAGTTGGTAAGGTTGATTTACTAACAACCGAACATTATACAACTAAATCAAAGCCGCCCTTGGACCCCACCAGCAGGGTGACCCTGGTGCGGTTGTCTCTCGTTGAAAACTAGGCCTGTGCTCGGTTAAACCCCGCGTGTGGACGGAGACGAAAGGCACAGAGGAGACAGAGCGATGATAGAACCTTTGACACAAGGCTGGCTCACCACAGAGCAGGCGGAGGAACTCACCGGTTACTCCGTCGCCTACCTGCGGCGGCTGGCAAACCAGGGACGGGTAGAGGCTTGCAAGGTAGGGCGCGATTGGGTACTCTATAGGGACAGCCTGCTAGCGTACAAGGAACGAATGGACACTCTGGGATTGGACAAACACAACCCCTGGCGCGAGGACTTGACAGATCGAGGCCGTGGCCGGCCGGAGGCCGGCGAAGATAATTAAGCTACTCGTGTACCAACCAAGTCCCCCCACGAAGTGGGAAGTTTGATGACAGGCGGTCCAAGAGATCGAGGAGGACAAACAAATGAACGTAGGACTCGACGTAGGATACAGCGCCGTGAAAGCCATCAGCGGCGACCGGCGGGCCACTTTTCCCTCTGCCATCGGCACACCCGACAAAGCCCGCTTCAGCCTGAACGGAAACGAGGCCATCGTGCTGGTGTACCCCGATCACGTCCAGGTGGGTGAGCAGGCGATACGCCAGAGCCGCTTCATCAAGCCCCGCGAGGACCGCCAGTGGATCGAGAGCGATAGCTGGTATCATCTGTTCCTGGCATCCCTGACGGAATTGACAGCGGCCAAACGGGCTGATCTGCGGATCGTGACCGGTCTGCCCGTGTCGTTCTACAGCGACAAGGTGACCGTGCGTGACCGACTGCTGGGCGAGCACAAAACGCAGCGCGAGGGACGGCATACGCAGACGTTCAGCGTGACCGATTGTCGCGTGATCCCCCAACCGTTCGGCACGTTGCTGTCTGTGACCCTCGACGATCGTGGCCGCATCGTGGACGACGTCCTGGCCACCGGAACGGTGGGCGTGGTGGATGTGGGCGGCAAGACCACGAACCTGTTGAGCGTGGACCGCTTGTCGGAGATCAGCAAGGAGACGGCCAGCGTCAACGTGGGGGCCTGGGACGTAGCGCGGGCAGTGACCTCTTGGCTGGCCGATAGCCATCCCGGTTTGGAGGACCTGCGCCCTCACCAGGTCGTGGACGCCGTCATCACCCGCCAGGTCAAGTACTACGGAGAACCGGTGGACCTGTCATCCGTGGTGGAGGACACGTTGGAGCCGATGGCCGAGCAGGTGCTGGCCGAGGCCACACGCCTGTGGAACGGCGGCGCGACCATAGACGCCATCCTGGTCAGCGGCGGCGGCGCGCTGCTCTTGGGGCCGTACGTCACCCGGCACTTCCGACACGCCCGGGTAGTGGGTGAACCGGTGTTCGCCAACGCGCTCGGTTTCTGGCGCTTCGCCGAGCGGCTGGCGAGGCGTTGACAAGATTTGATTATCAAGACCTGACAACTATGGCCCACAAAACGTTCTCATCCTTCTCCCTGGACACTGAAGCCGACCGCGATATCCTGCGCTGGCTGGGGCGGCAGGAGAACAGGAGCAAAGCGATCCGGGATGCCCTGCGAGAGCACATCGGCGGGGGCGGCGTGACCCTGGGCGATGTGTACCAGGTAGTGAAGGGCCTGGAGCAGAAGCTGGAGGCCGGGACGGCGCTGGCGTACACAGCACCTGCCCCGAGGGCGGAGATGGAAGCGGGCTGGGACGAACCGGCCGACGTGGCAGCCACTCTCGACGCCCTGGGCGAGCTGTAAAAACTGTGCGCCTGGGAGGACGCCCCCAGGCGCAGTGGAGACGGGGGCGAGCTTGACCAGTTCTCCCCCATCCCCAGGCATAGTATACCACAGGAGCTTGACCAATGGCAAATCTAC
>JAFGOG010000406.1 GCA_016926595.1 Anaerolineae bacterium | reverse complement strand
GCGTGGGCACGCCCGCTAGCGCAGCCGTTCGGCGAAAGCAGCGCCCGCTACGAATCATGGCCGGAAGCGGATTGGCGAGCGTTGGCCGTGCAGGATAAAGCGCGGCATAGTGCAGAACTGTTTGGATCGCGGAGGGCGCGAAATGGGTCGAAAGTCGCGAGCCCAGCCTCTTTTCGTGTTTGCTGAAGGCGGTTCGTTTCGTTCTTTCGCGATCCAAATGCCTGACGCCGGAACGGCAAGACCGATGGCAGGGGAGCACGGGGAGCGCGGTGCGCGGGAACGAGTCCATGGAGGGAAAGGGAGGTGACGATGAGGCAAGCGGTTCGGGGCACGCTGACCTTCTTGGGGGGTCTAGTAGCGGCGCCACTTGGCACGACTGTTGGCGCACAGATCAGGCAACTGGTCTACCAGTGGATTGGCCAGCCGCACCCATCTTTCAGCCCCGATTTCCCGAACAGCCGAGACTGGGCTAACTTTGTCCTGCTGGCGGTGGCCCTTGCTTGTCTCCTGAGTGGATTTTGGAGGCTATGGCGCTTCCGTAGAACTGGCTACCTGTCTTCCTGGATAGAGGGCTTGGCCCGACTCAGCGTTGCTGAGATTCTGGGTTTTGTAGCGGCCAGTTTTGTAATTGGTATGGGCCTCTATTTGATGGGTATGACGGCAGTCGAGTTAGCGAACCATCTAGTAGTAACCCCGCGTACCATAGAGCGGTAGCCGATGTTGATGACGGCGCTGTTGGGCTGGCGGGGTAGTCAGATTCGACAGGGACGACCGCCACCCTCGGTTGGTTGAATTGGAGAAAGGCAAGTCTGCCGGGTTCAAATGGGGATATCGACATGTCTATCTGGGTTCGCCGGTTGGTTCGACTCCTCGTGATGCTACTCGCGATGCTACTTGCTGCATTGACCCCCGCGTGGGCATGTCCAGCCGGATGCTCCGCGTCTATCATAGGGCACAGATGGTGATGCAGTACAGTCATGTGGGCCGGGCATGAAGCCCGGCCCCTTGTTATACTCGTCGCCGGCTCGAACCGCACCACCCCAGTCCAGGTCAGCGGCCTGGCAGGGGGTGCGGCCATCGCCGGCGGATGGGGTCACAGCCTGGCGCGCCGGGACGATCGAAGGGTGTGGACTAACAGCATAAGCTGCTGGTTGAGCTGTTAAGCGCCTGCCAAGCAGCTATGGCTTGCGGTAAATCTTTCTACGGTGGCCGATCAGATGGATCACGATCGTCTGCTCTGCGGGCAGAATCTCGTATACGACTCGATAGTCGCCGATTCGAAGCTTGTTGAATCCGGCGAGATCACCCGTAAGGGCCTCTGGCTTGATGTCAGTGAGGTTCTCTGCTAGCCAGCGAAGCCGGTTCATAATGCGACGGGCGACCGCCAAATCCAGTCGTGCCAGATCACGTGCGGCTGCATCCAGGATGCGAATCTGGTGCATGGCCTACTGCAGTCTCACCTGCCGCAGGACATCATCGAATGATTGGCCATGCTGCCCAGCCGCAACGTCTTGTCTTTGGCGCAGCAGTCTTTCCCGGACGTCGCTTCTGATTTCCAGACCCTCGTCAGGATCTCCAAGTATCTCTAGCAACGCCCGCTCGACCGCGGCCTCCACCACGGTTTCAAGCATCTCCTTGAACTCTGATTGGGTCATTCGAGCAATCGTGTCAGCGGTCATCTCGCAAACCTTTCTAGACACCTGTCCATGAATCAAGGCAACCCGTTGGCGCCGCCACACACAAGTATAGCACACTTGCCGGCCTGTGACAATTCTACCGGCAATGGCAATCCTGTGTCATCTTGACTTGTGCCCACACTCCCCCGTAGGCACGACCGTCTGGGCGCTCTGCGCCTATCATGAGGCGCAGGATGTGACGGGGGCAGTTACGTGGGCCGGGTTGACAGACCCGGCCCTTTTTGTCCTCGTCGGCGGCTAGAATCGCACCAGCTCGGTCCAGGCCAGCGGCCTGACGGGGGCGACCGCCGTCGCCAGCGGATGGGGCCACAGCGTGGCGCGCCGGAGCGACCGGGTGGTGTGGGCCTGGGGCCGCAACCTCAACGGCCAGTTGGGCGACGGGACGATGACGGATCGCCTGATCGGTGAACCAGCCGAGGGCCTGAGCGCGGCGGACGATCTGGTACTGCAGGTCCTGGCTTTCGAGGTGCTCTTCTACCCGGCGCTGCGAGGACTGGCGGACATAGACGTAGGCTTGGCGCTCGAGGTGCTGGGGCAGGATCTTACCGTTCATCGCCGGCCTCGCGCGGCGCAATGGTACGGGGTGGGAGCTGCTCAAGGATCATCACCGCCTGGGGGGATCTTGTGAATCGCACCCCGCTCAAATACAGGGATCCGACTGGACACCAAGGACAACCAGATGGTGAATTGGTTGTCAGGAATACCCGATCCCACCTGGCCAAAAAGGGCTACGGATTTGTGGTGGGGGGCGAGGGATTTTGCTTGGCTATTGACGCCGATCCCCTCCATCGTCCTGGCGTCCGTGGCTGTGCCACTTTCTAGCAATCAGAGCGGCTCGTCAGACTTGTCGAAATCCTGGCGGTCAATCCCGAGTTGCCGAAGGATCTGCGAGAGTAGATTGGGACCGATGTCCTTGGCGCGATGATACGGGATAGAGGTCTGCTTTCCAGTGGCCGGGTTCCGCCAGATTTCGTGGCTACCAGCCCCATACCGCGTGAATTCACAACCCAGTCTTCGCAGCTTCCGGGCCAGCTCGGCATACTTCATGCGGTGACCGCCACGCGAGAGGAAAACGGCAGTGAAGTGACCGGGTGTACAGTTTCAGGCAGAGGGTCTCCCGCTGCTTTGAGCGATGCGATTAGCGCCGAGGCCACTTGTGGGGCCAGGGTGAGCACCTCCTCAGCCGTGTCCCCAACGACGATCAGGCCGGGCAAATCAGGACTGGTGGCCATGTATCGGTAGTCGCCACCGTCGTCCAGCTCCTCCAGTTCAATCTTCAGATCGTACAAGACCATTTGCTTCCTCCTGCCAGGCATATCCTGTAGCGTGGACCTCCTCAGATTCCGTTGGCCTAACTCTTAGCCGTATTTCATACAGGCAGCAGCCCTTGGCAAGCTGAAACTTGACCGACATCGGAAAGAGTTCCTGGATTCCTCACAGGGTTGCCCCCTGTGAATCGTACCAGGTATGCCCCCAAGGGACCTCGAGCGCACACCATGTCGCCACCCTTGCCGGGCTGAAAACCTATAGTAGCGAGTATACCACAACCAGCGAAAAATGCAAAACGGATTCGGGTCTGCTTTTGGGACAGCCCCGAAATAGAGGAAAAGCTAGGATTCGGCAAAGGCGGCAGCGGCAGCGGAGAGGCCGGCGCCGGACTGGAACTGGTAGCCACAGCGAGTGAGGCCGGTTTCAAGGGCGCCGATGGTAGCCAACAGGTCGCCCTGGTTGGCAGCGCCCATGTGGCCGATGCGGAAGTAGCTGGCGCGGATGGCCGGGTGCAGGCCGCCGGCCAGGACGGCGCCCGCTTCCTTGACCCGGGCCAGCAGCTCGGCGCCCTGGATGTCGTCGGGATATAGGGGAGCGGTCATGGTGTTGGCGGCGAATTCTGGCTGAAGGGGCACCTGGGCCAGGCCAAGGGCGGCAATCGCTGCCTTGCAGGCGCGGCTCAGCGCGCGATGACGCTCGAAACGGGCGTCCATACCCTCGGCCAGGATCTGCCCCAGGCTGACGTTGAGGGCCCAGATGAGGTTGACGGCCGGGGTGCCAAAGTAGCCCGGCTTGCGGGCCTCGTAAGCTTCCATGATCGGCAGCCAGTTGCCCCAGTCGGCGTAGTAGTTGGCGACGGGGGTCCTGCGCCGGCGAAAGGCGTCGATGGCCTGCGGGCTGACCACCAGCAGAGCCAGGCCGGGGGGCACGCCGACCGCCTTTTGCGACGCGGTCAGGACGACGTCGACGTCCCACTCGGCGGCGCGCAGCTCTTCGCCGGCGACCGAGCATACGCCGTCAACGACACTCAGCGCGCCATAGCGCTCGGCCAGGAGGGCCAGGCCGCGCACGCCGGCGATGACGCCGGTGGAGGTGTCGACGTGGGTGACGGTCATGAGCTTGTACTGGTCCTGCTTCAGGGCGGCCTCGACCTCATCGAGGGAAGGCCGGCCGCCAACCGGGGCCCGGAGGTGGGTTACCTGGGCGCCGTAGCGCTCGAGCAGCGCGCCAAATCGGTCGCTGAAGTAGCCGGTGTTGACTACGAGGGCCTTGTCGCCCGGTTCGACCAGGTTGGCGCCGGCCAGGTCCATGGCCAGGGTGCCGGTGCCGGCCACGATGAAGGGCTGGCCGTCGGGGCAGAGAAAGACCTCGCGCATGCGCTGCAGGGCCTGGCCAAAGGCGTCGACAAAGCCGGGATCGAGGTGGCTGGTGGTCGGGGCGCCGAGGGCGGCCAGGACGGCCGGGTCGAATTCGATCGGGCCGGGGATCATGAGAAGGGGTCTATCTTTCATGTTTCCTC
>JAFGOG010000405.1 GCA_016926595.1 Anaerolineae bacterium | reverse complement strand
GTGTAGGTCGAGCCGGGCGGGGCGTTCTCGTAGAACCAGTGCGACGCGGCCTGCCAGGGATGTTCCCGAGCATAGACGCGCATGTAGGCCAGGGCCCACAGCGCGGTGGGCAGCAGGACGGCAGCGATGAGCGTCCAGCGCGCAACGACAAGGGCGCGGCGGATGGGCTTCCCGATCGACGGGGTGTCTGCGAGCAGGCCGCCCAGCCGCCAGAGCAGTTCACCGGCCAAAAGGCAGAGCACGGGGGTCAGGGGCAGCATGTAGCGCAGGAACTTGACCTCGAGTCGGGCGGTGTAGACGAAAAAGGGCATCACCCAGCCAAGCAGGACCAGCCTGCCCGCGCGTTGCGGATCGTCCGCCCAGCGCCGGAGAGCGTTTCGGAGATCAACCACGGAGGCATGGAGGACACGGAAAAGAGATAAGGATCTGTGGTCTCTGCGACTCTGTGGCTCAATGGATTTCCACAGATTGGACGCCAATGCGGCCAGGGCGACCATGACCCCGCCCACGCCGGCGATGCCCAGTGGCCAGCCCATGCCCCAGGCGACCAGGTTGCGCAACTGAAAAAGGTAGGGCGCCGTGTTGACGTACTGCCGGGTGTAGGGCCAGTCGGTCTCTCCGCTGACCATCCTGGCCTGGACGCCGATGGCCTCGACATAGGTGTGCGGGTCGCGCAGGGCATAGTACTCGAACAGGCCAAAGGCCAGCACCCAGCCGATAAACGTGAGGGCCAGGCAGTAGGCCAGCAGGTCCTTGAGCGTGCGCTTGTGGGCCAGCCAGGCCACACCGTACGCGACGGCGATGCCCGCAGCCAGCGTGATGCCGTTAAACTTGGCGGCCATGCTCAGGCCCATCAGCAGGCCCATCCCCAAGGCATCCCTCGTTTTCCCGCTCTGGGCAAAGCGCACGGCGAGGAGCAGCCCGGCGATCAGCAGGGCGGACATGATCAAGTCGACCGTCATAAAGTGCGAGAGCTGGATCTGCAATACGCACGTTGCCAGCAGGGCCGCCGCGAGCAGGGCTACCGGGATGCCAAAGGTGCGCTGGCCGGCCAGAAAGACCCACAGAACGCTGAGCACGCCAAAAAGAGCGGTGATGGCCCGCCCGATCACGCTATAAGAGGCATAGGTATCGATGCTCTCGTCACCCGTGAGCCGGGAGAGCAGGAATGCAGTACCCCGGTAGAGGTAGACCGGCAATGTGCCGTAGGCCAGGTCGTAATGCTCGTCGGTGCCCGGAACGAGCCGTCGCGGGTTGAGCGGGCTGTGGTCCGGGTCGTTGAGCAGTACTTGCCAGTCGATGGGCCGAGGGACCGCCAGGTGGCCCATGGTGTTGGCCAGGTGCCGCTCGTCAGGGTGCGGATACCCCTGCAAGTCGTCGTCCCAGAGGAGACCGTACAGCCGCAAAGCAGTCGCAGCGGCGAGGATCAGAACGAGCAGCAGAGTGGTGTAGCGATGTCGAATCATAGCTAGTCAAGCGTCGCCCGTGCGAACGTAGGATGTCAAGCCTCAGACATGAAATCAATGGTGATACGGCGTCGTTGTCCGCGCCCGGTCCGATCGCGTATTCTACCCGAAAACGTTGGGATGAGCAAGCGTGCCGGCGATCGGCTCAGGGCTGTTGAATTGTCATTGCGAGCGAAGCGAAGCAATCCCCACTTGGCGGCGTAGGGGATTGCTTGCCGCTGAAAAGCAGCGGACGCCAAAGAGCGGCCTCGCAATGACCGTGTCAAGGGGCTTTGCAACAGCCGGCGATCGGCTCGGCGCCGGGCCTTGGCGTGTTCGGCTCTTGTCACCGGGGCGCTTTGCCGGTGTTGAGTGCTTCCAGGTCGCGTTCCAGCGAAAAGTTGAGCACGATGCGCAGGCCGATCAGGGCGGCCAGCCTCAGGATGTCGTCCCAGGAGGGGGCCAGGGCAGTCCTGAGTATGTCAGCCGCCACCTGAAACTCGAGTCCCATCACCATCGCCTGTCCCAGACGAATGCGCATCGGTCTCATCTCGGCGCAATCGCGCCTGACACAGGTCAGCAGGTACTGCACGATGGTGCGGATGACTTCGATCACGATCACCAACGCCCCACAGGCTTCTACTACCGGCACAACATAGCCGACGGCTGTACGGAGTACAGTTTCCATTTTTTTGCTTTCCGGTTCGTAGGCAGCAACCATTCAGATTGTTTTCCCTGGCGACGCTGGTCTGCTGCGTTCGTAGGCGGCCAGTGTCGCTTGGGCCGTGTTTCGCCAGGCAAAGCGCGAGGCCTGTCTTAAAGCGGCTGAGCGCAATTCCCGGCCTAGAACAGGGTCTGTGGCCAGCCGCCGCATCGCGTCCGCCAGGGCGTCGATGTCCTCTGGTTCGACGTGCAATCCGCCCGCGCCAGCGATCTCGGGCAGCGAGCTGCGGTTCGAGACGATAACTGGCGTGCCGCACGACATGGCCTCCAGGGGAGGAAGGCCGAATCCCTCATAGTGAGAGGGGAAAACAAGGCCCGTGGCCATGCTATAGAGCGCGGGTTTGTCCTGCTCGTCTACCTGCCCGATCAGATGCATGCGGTTCGAGATGCCCAGTTCGCCAGCGATTCGCCCTGGGTGCGGGGCAAAGGATGTGTCGTGCGCAGGGAGCTTGCCGGCGATGACCAGCCCGATGTCTGTCCGATCGAGCCGGGCATAGGCCTCGAGGACGGCCGG
>JAFGOG010000054.1 GCA_016926595.1 Anaerolineae bacterium | reverse complement strand
TTCATCGGTAGCCTGAGACGGGAATGCCTCGACCATATGCTCATCATGCATTCCCGCCATCTGCACCACGTTGTCCGGGAGTACGTCGATTACTACAACTACGCCAGACCCCATCAGGGCATCGGGCAACGCCTACCAGCTCAATTCCCCCGGACCTATTCCCCATCATCAGGACTAATCACCACCAAGCCGGTGTTGGGCGGCCTACACCACGCCTATTCCCGTGCGACACATCTGCATTAACCCTTGAGTTGGTCCGATTGCGGGACATGCCATCGTCGATCTATGGATGGCTTCTTTGAGCTACCTGCTGTGATGGGAGTACTCACCGATAGCCGGCTGCAGCCGCCTAACGATGGTCATCCTGTTGCGTGCCGGTCATGGTCGCGCAGATTCCTTGCCGTTGGCATCGCCAGGCCCAACCAAGATCACCTAGAATATCACTCATATTGCGATGGATGTGTTAAGTAGCCAGCACAGCTGTGGGACATTACGTTTGACCGTTTGCGCAGAATCTGTGCTATAATCGGAAATAGACCCGTATCCTACGGGCCATTTCTGCGTCTTGAGAGTGAGGAACGAAATCGTTGACGACGCCTGATCAGCAGGTACTGGAGCGAGCCCGCACATACGATGCCCAGGCTTTGACTCAGATCTATGATCGCTATGCCGGGCCAATCTATGGCTATCTGTATCGGGTCATCGGCGACGCGGCACAAGCCGAGGATCTGACCGGCGAGGTGTTCCTGAGGCTGTTGCAGGCTCTTCGCACGAGCCGTGCGCCCCGGGACAACCTGGAGGGCTGGCTGTACCGGGTGGCCCACAACCTGGCCATGGACTTGTTCCGGCGCCAGAAGAAGGGGCCGGCAGTTCCCCTGGCCGAGGAACTGGTCGCTCAAGGCGCTCAACCTTCGGATCTCGTAGAGGATGGGCAGGTCAAACAGCAACTTCGGGCGCATATACGGCGCCTGTCGTCCGACCAACAGCGGGTGATTCTGCTCCGATTCGCCGAGGGGCTGCCGCTGCTGGAAGTGGCCCGGTTGATGGGCAAGAGTGAAGGGGCCGTCAAGATCCTGCAGCACCGTGCCCTGAGCCGTCTTCGCAAGCTTTTGCAGGAGTAAAGAGCGAGATCGATGGACAAGCGAGAAGCCAAGCAATGCGAGCAATCCTTGCAGCAAGCCTCCCGAGGAGAGGCGGTAGACAGCCAGTTGGATCCTGTGGTGCAGACAGCCCGTCAGGTGATGATCCTGTCCGAGACTCCGCCGCCCCCACCGCACGGCCTGGCGCCGGGCAGACAGCGGTTTCTGGCCGAGGCCGCGCGACTCAGGGCCGGAAGGGCGCCTCGCCGGCCGCTTCTGGTAGGCGCCATGAGGCTCGCGACTGCCCTGGCTGTGATCGCGATCCTCTTCGGCGTCGTGATGGGCACGGCGCAGGCAGCCGCAGGCAGCCTGCCGGGACAGCCTCTGTACGGCGTCAAGCTTGCCACTGAGCAGATCCGCCTGGCGCTGACCAGCCAGCCGGCAAGCAGGGCCGCGCTGGAGCAGGCACTAGCTGAAGAACGGCTGGATGAGATCGTGGCCTTGCTGAATAGGAAACAAACGATCGACGCCGCAGTGTCGAGCCGTGCGGTGAGGCAACTGGAGCAGGCACTGGCAAGATCCGCTCAGTTGGAGGATGCGGCAGCGGCACAGGCGCTCCAGCGGTTGGCCGAAGCGATCCGGCAGCGAGAACAGGCAATGCTCGGCGCTGCCGGTGAGTCGCCCGAACCGCCGGTGCGGCAGATACTGCGCGAAATGGAGCGAGTGCGCCAGGAGGCTCACGCCGGCCAGGGCGACCCCGCTGGGCTGCGCCACCGCCTGCGCCAGGGCACACCCGCCGAGCCGACCGGCCAGCCGGCCGCCACCCATACACCTCAGACACCGTCGCCCAGCGGTACTCCGGAGCCGGCGCACACACCGCAGCGTATGGGCACGCCCAACGATTCGCCCGGCCCAAGTGGAACGCCCGGCCAGACGCCTGGGTCCGGTGCGACATCGGTACCTACCGGAGGCCCGCACGCGTCGCGCACACCCGAACCGAGTGCGACGTTACAGACCACCGAGCCACCCTACGCCCCGCGCACGCCTGGACCGAACGGCACACCAGGTCCGACGGGAGGCCCCAGCGGCACCCCAGAGCTCGGGCAAACGCCCGGGCAGGGAGAGGGCAGCGGGAACAAGCCATAAGTAGTTCTGTTCAGCGGTCCGAACAGGAGTTGAGGATGGAATACAGAGACAAAAGGAGAAATTCGAGATGAACAAGAGATGGACACTTCTGATCCTTGTAGTCCTGGCAACGCTAGTTGTCGCCGCTCCCGCGGTGGCCGCTGGTCCTGGTAACCAGAACCAGCAAGGCAACCAGAACCAGCAAGCCAATCAGTACCAGCAGGCCAACCAGAACCAGCAAGGCAGCCAGAACCAGCACCGCCACCAGGTCGGGGTGCCGCAGCCACACAACGGGCAGATCTTTACCCTGACCGGCACCATTACTGCACTCGGAACCGACTCCATCACGGTCCTGGTCCGCAACGGCAACCGCCTTATCAAGCCCTACATCGGGCAGGATCTGGTGGTGCAGGTGACAGACGGTACCCGCTACCGGCAGTGGACGTCGGAAGGTTGCATCCCCATCACGTTCGACGATCTGGAAGTTGGCGATACGACGAGCATTGAAGGCACCGTGAGCGAAGAGGTATTTACCGCTGCGCGGGTGACGGTGAACGTGCCCTGCTGCACCAAATAAGGGGCTCTGCGTCCCCTTGGGCAGGACATCTGCGCCCTGCCCACAAAGACCGCTGAACCCAGTTCACCCCGGTGACAGGCAGCTCACCGGGGTGAATTAGCGTCCGCCGGTGTCCTGGCCGAAAAATGCCATCCATGAAGGATTCGCCCAGCCTCAGCCCCGATAACCCAAAAGGGTTATCCATTCTGATCGATGGATTTTGTGACGGATGGGTATTTTCGGCCAGCACAGCCTCACACCCTCCAAGGCTGTTGCGAGTTGCTTGACTCTTTGTCAAGATCATAGTACAATAGGCTCGGGTAGTTGCATCCTTGCCAGGAATCAGCCGAGGTTCACAATAAGACAAGGACCGGTGCGGATAATCCGGGTGGTAGGTGAGCCTGACGGCTCTCATCGCCACGAGCGCCAGCAGTTCACTACCCCACAACCCGTCTGCCGTCGATGCCTTGGCTCAGCCAAGGCCAAAGCATAGTGACGACGCCTCCTGGGCATGTGGTTGATTGCATAAACAATCTTGAAAAGGAGCGCGAAATGAAACACAAAAGCTTGCCAGTCCTGTTGTCCTTGGTGCCAAAGCCTTGACCGGGGCCGTGGCTGCGGACGATCCCGACGAGCTGAGCATAAGCGGCGTGCTGACCGGCGCCCCGAATGTGGACCACCAGCTGGACTTTTTCGTAAGCACGCTGTGCGACCCAAGCGGCGAGGGCGAGGGGCAAGCTTATCTGGGCAGCGCCACCCTGTTAGGCATGCCGAGCGGGGCGATGCCCTTTGTCAGCATCAACTTTCCGGGCACTTGCACACCTGGTCACTTTGTCACTGCCACCGCAACCGATCACAATGGGACCAGCTCGCAGTTCTCATAGTGCGTCGTCATCACCTCGAATAGGCATCGAGTCTACTTGCCGTTCGTAGGCAGAGGGTGGGCTCCATAGCCGCGGCAGAGCAGGTGCATAGGCCGAAACGGTTCGGTCTACCCGATAGATTATACCACTGATTGCCGTCATGAGGTGCCTGTGAAGAAGTTGGTATTTGGCATTCTCCTGCTCCTGGTGGCCGCATGCAACACCACGGAGCCGGCCACTCACGACAAACTGCCGATTGGCGAGCGGCCAAGCCAGGCAGGGTCGGCGTCGCCGGTCGTGCCGCGTGAGAACAGATGGGGGATCTACCGGCTCGACCTGCTCACACAGGCGATTGAGCTGGTGTACAGTTCACCCACAGAGATCGCCGGCCTCCGACTGAGCGAGAATGGGGAGTGTTTCGTCTTCTCTCAAAGGGGAGAAGGAGGAAGCGAGTCAACTGAGGAGATCTACTCTCTCGGCGTTGATGGCTCTGACCTGCGCAGGATCACGACCAACGATCTCTGGGACCTCTACCCCGTCTGGTCTCCTGATGGCTCCAGAGTGGCCTTTCTTTCCTCCCGCGGTTCCGGTCTTGGGATCTATGTCATGAATGCAGACGGCGGCGGCGAGAGGATATTGCTCGATTCGAGTGCGCACGAGGCCGATATCGACTGGGTGGGAGATCAGATCGCCTTCACCAGAGACAGCAGCATCTGGGTCGCCAAGTCCGATGGGACCGGCGCTCGTCAGCTCACCAGCCCGCCGAGAGCGGGCGAGTGGGGGAATGCCAACCTGCCTTTCGGGGACTATGATCCCAGAATCAGCCCCGACGGGAGCAAGATCGTCTTTGAGCGGCTGGTGGGCGACGAATCCGAGCACGGCAACTACGACCTTTTTATTGTCGACACCGCAGGCGCGGGGGAAGTCCAGCTCACACACTCCGGCTACTCACAAGGACTTGCTAGCTGGTCGCGATCCGGGAAACAGATCGCCTACATCATCGCTGCGATTGGGCAGGCCGCCGCCTACGATCTCTATATGACTAGCGCGGACGGCGCGGAGACTCGGGACGTCACTCCCCCCTATTTCCCCTCCGATTTCTTGTGTCGTTCGGTGGTCTTTTCCAGGGATGATACCGTCATCTACTTTGTTGGCGAATGGTGGGCGCATGACTGAACTGTTCAAGTCTCGGGGGGGCACAACAGCAAGGGCCTCTACACAGAAAGGGGTTGCCACATGACATACCGCATTGCCTGCATGATCCTTGGCGCGATGCTCCTCCTGAGCGTCTCGCTGCCTCCGGCTCCATCCCTGCCGCCCTGGCCTCCCCGCCAGGACCTTGCCGTCCCCTCCGATGAGATGCCTGTAGAGGGCCAGATCCGGGTCCTCACTCCCCTAGAGATCGATGCCAAACGCCGGCCCATCCGCTATTGGGTCCTTGCCGGCCAGGAGTTCCAGCTGCAATTCCAGGGCCAGGCCACCGGCCGGGAGCCGGTTCCCCTGATCCTGGAGTTGGCCCTGCCTGCTGGCCTGGA
>JAFGOG010000404.1 GCA_016926595.1 Anaerolineae bacterium | reverse complement strand
GCTGTGTTGCCGAACAGGGTCGCGTTGGCTGCCGTGGTATACAGGACCGCCGTGTTCCAGAAGGCATGGTCCAGCGCGGTCAGTAGCCCGCCCAACAACGCCAAAGATAGCGCCCGCTTTGCAAGGTGCGGCTTTCCTCTCCGCCGCCACAGGAACAACGGCGCCATCACCAGGCTGGCGATGCCTAAACGATAGACTCCCATCACCGGTCCGTCCACGTTCGCCCAACGTACAAACAAAGCCGAGAAACCCAGCGACAGGATGCCCACCGCCAGGGACAGGTAGGGCAATAATTGACGGGCAAGTGGAATAGAACCTTTTATTGCAAACCTCCACCTCAAACCTTGCCATTCTACCATGCCAGTACTTCACCAAACTCCTCTTTATGTTTGATTTCAGCTTTCTCCAGGCTGGACAAAGCTCTTCGCTTTCCTTAGCCGAATCAACCTGAATGATTAAATTTACCGAGACACCCGGCAGCGCACCTTTCAAAACCGATAACCCTATAGACAGATTCTGCATAAATTCGTCCCATATTTCATTTGACATTATTTATTGATGGCACCATACTCATCTCAGATTTAGTTGCTAACGTCTGTGTATCTATGGACACAGTCTTTCGTCTAAAACTACCAGGAGGATCCAAAAAGAAATTCATCTCTTCACACGACCTGTAACAGGGCAATTTATATTGGTGCATCGCTAAATCCTGACCTTGCGGATATTTTCGAAAGGAGGTTTTTTGCGTACTGGATGCTTAAACATCTTTCCCAATTGTCCTATCTGTAAATAAACCCTATCCATCCATTTCTATAGTCTTTATGGAGGCAAAACAATGAACACAAAGTGGTCCACCCGTGTTTGGACAATCTTGTTCCTGATCGGGTTTGTAGCTGGCACGATCCAACCGGTCGCTGCCATCGCTGCCCCCGCGGCTGCCGAATCAGCCGCCCCGCTCACCCAGGTCGATGCGCTGGATAAGATCGAGCCGCTCGTCCTGGAGCAGATTGCCGCTGCAGGCCAGGCGGAATTCTTCGTCTGGATAGCGGAGAAGGCTGACCTTTCCCAGGCACAACAACTGAACCGGAAAGTTGAGAAAGGCCAGTTTGTCTTTGAGGCACTGCGCGCGACAGCTGAACGATCGCAGAGAGCGCTGCTCGCAGTTCTGGATGCGCAGGGCGTCAGATACCGGCCCTTCTATATTGCCAATAAAATCTTCGTCTATGCTGGTGACCAAGCCCTGGCCATTGCGCTGGCGGCGCGCTCTGACGTGGCGAAGATCACACCCAACCACCAGTACCAGCTGCAAGAACCCATTATCGAACGGGAGCCAGCGGGACAGATCCTGGCCATTGAGCCGAACATCACCTTCATCCAGGCGGATGATGTGTGGGCTTTGGGCATCACCGGTCATGGGACGGTGATGGCTGGCAACGATACCGGTCTGGATTGGGACCACCCGGCCATCATCAACCAGTATCGCGGCTGGAATGGCGCCTCGGCTGATCACAACTACAACTGGTGGGACGCCACCGGCACCTATCCCACCGTCCCAGGCGACGGGCACGGACACGGCACCCACACCACTGGCACCATGGTCGGTGACGACGGCGGCGCTAACCAGATCGGCGTAGCCCCCGGCGCGCAGACCATCCACTGCAAGAATATGACCGACGGCGGGAGTGGTGATGACTACACCTTCAGCGAATGCTTTGAGTGGGACCTGGCCCCCTGGGACCTGAGCGGTGCTAACCCGCGCCCCGACCTGGCCCCGCACGCCATCAACAACTCTTGGGGCTACTGGGGTGGCGGCGCTGACCAATTTGAGGATGAGATCGATGCCTTGCAAGCAGCCGGAATCGTGGTGGAGGTCTCGGCCGGCAACGAAGGCCCAACCTGCTCGACGCTGCGCTCGCCTAGCGATTATGAACAGGTGTTGACCACCGGCTCGATCAGCCATGCTAGCGGTACCCTACCAGGCACCATCAGCGACTTTTCCAGCCGCGGGCCTTCTTCCCTCGATCCTCTCGATTACATGCCCGACGTCATGGCTCCCGGAGAGAACATCCGCTCATCCGTGCCCGGTGGTGGCTACGAGGGGGGATGGAGCGGGACCTCCATGGCTGGCCCACACGTCACGGCTCTGATCGGCTTGATGTGGTCTGCCAACCCCGCCCTGCAGGGCATGGTTGCTGAGACCTACGACCTCATTTACCAGACAACAGTGCCCCTGACGGGCCAGGGCGGCTCTGGCTGCGGCGGCGACTATGTGGACGGTCCGAACAACGACTGGGGCTTCGGCACCATTGACGCCCTGGCCGCCGTCCAGGCAGCCTTGCTCTTTGGCAACCCTGGCACCCTGCAAGGTACCGTGACTGACTCCAGCAGCGGCCTGCCTATCCCCGCTGCGCACGTGACCGCTGTCCACTCAGAAGGCTACACCTTTAGCACCCTCACGGACGACTCGGGCTTTTATAGCCGCGTGGTGATGGAGGGCATCTACGAAGTCACCGCCTCCAAATACGGCTACCTGCCGGAGACGGTCTCGGGTGTGGCAGTCGTTGAAGACATGATCACAACGCAGAACTTTGCCCTTGACCCGGCCCCCTCCTACACCGTCAGCGGTACGGTCACCGATGCCAACACCGGCTGGCCCTTGTACGCTAGCATTGCTGTTGAAGGGGCGCCCATTGCGCCTGTATGGACCGACCCCGTGACCGGCGCCTACAGCGTGACGTTGGTAGCGGGCATGGAATACAGCTTCACCGCCAATGCCTGGGCGCCCGGTTACATGACGGGCGTACAGCCTGTCGGCCTGTTAATGGGCGATGCGATCGTGGACATCGCCCTGGACGTAGACATAGGCGCCTGCAATGCGCCAGGATACACCCAGGAGGTCACCCAGTTTTACCTGGAGAACTTTGAGAGCGGCTACGGCGGCTGGTCGATGGACGGCCTGTGGAATCCCGAGAACCAAGGCGACACCTGTGGTTCATATATCGCGCCCTTCCCCAGCCCATTTAACGCCGCGTACTACGGGGATGATACCACCTGCAATTACGACGTCGGCTACACTGCTGGCTCGCTGAGCATGTCCTCTCCCGTAACGGTGCCATCCGATCAGGCCATTTTCCTCTCGTTTGAAAGTTATGAGCAGACCGAATGTAGTGGAAATTGCTACTTTGATAAACGTTACATTGAATTCTCCGACGACGGCGGCCTCACCTGGACCACCATCATCGAAGGCTACATGGAGTATGCCTGGAACAACTACTGGCTGCTGATCTCCGGTTTCGATGGCAACGACCTCACCTTCCGCTTCCGCTTTGACTCGGGAGATGATTTTGCCAATGCCTACTATGGCTGGATGGTGGACGATGTGGCGCTGTACGGCGCGACCTGCACGCCAGCTGAAGGTAGCCTGGTGGTCGGCAACGTCTACGACGACCTTACGGATCTGGGCTTGAACGAGGCCATGGTAGCGGTTGACGGCGGGGACAGCGTCTCCACCTATGCCACCCCAGACGATCCGGCAGTTGACGATGGCTTCTACACCGTCTTCGCCCCCGCTGGCTGGCAG
>JAFGOG010000403.1 GCA_016926595.1 Anaerolineae bacterium | reverse complement strand
GACACCGAATCGAATAGCCTATACGTCTACCGCGAGCAGGTGTGCCTGATCCAGATCTCGACGCCGGACACCGACTATTTGATCGATCCGCTGGCGCTGGCCGACCTGTCGGCGTTGGGGCCACTGCTGGCCGATGCGCAGGTGCTGAAGGTTTTTCACGGCGCCGAGTACGACCTGATCACGCTGTATCGCGATTTCGGCTTTACGGTGGCCAACCTGTTCGATACGATGTGGGCCAGCCGCATCCTGGGCTGGCCGGCCCACGGCCTGGCCGATCTATTACAGGCCCACTTTGGCGTGGCGGTCGACAAGCGCTACCAACGCGCCAACTGGGCGGTCCGCCCGCTGCCGCCTGATCAGCTCGACTATGCCCGGCTCGACACGCACTATTTGCTGGCGCTGCACGACCTTCAGGCGCAGGAGCTGGAGCGGACCAGGCGCTGGCCCCAGGCCCAACACCGCTTTGTCAAGCTGTCGCAGACACGCTGGGAGATTAAAGGCTTTGACCCGGACGGGTTCTGGAACCTGCCCGGCGCCCACGGCCTGGACGACGCCGGCCGGGGGGTGCTGCGCGCCCTGTACCTGCTGCGCGACCGGCAAGCCCAAGCTGAAAACCGCCCGCCGTTCAAGGTGCTGTCGAACAGGGCGCTGCTGATCTTGAGCGAGCAGCGCCCGCAGACGATCGAGGCGCTGCACAAGCTGCGCGGGGTCAGCTCGCCGTTGGTCCGCAGACAGAGCCATGCCCTGCTAAAGGCGATCCGCCGCGGGGCAAGCCAGCCGATCAACTGGGACCAGCGCCCTCGCCCTGCCAACAACAACCACAACGGCCGGCCCACGGCCGAATGCCAGGCCCGTTACGAGGCGCTGCGCGCCTGGCGCAACACCGCCGCCCAAGCGCGCGGCGTAGAGCCCGACATTGTCCTGACCAACCAAACGCTGTGGGCCGTCGCCCAGCGCCGGCCGCGCAGCCGCGCCGATTTGACCGACGGCGGCCTGCTGGCGCCATGGCAGGTGGACGAGTTTGGCGAAGAGGTGCTGGCGGTCCTGAAGAGGATGAAATGAAACCGGGGTTCCCCGCAGAGCGGAGACCCGGTTTTCAGTTCAACACGTACATAATGAGGACGATAGCAAGGCCCCACAGGAACACGGTCAGCAGCAGCGGCCGGTCCTGGTAGAGGAGCATCTCCGGCGCGCCCCCCTCATCCTTGACGTGGATCAGATACTGGTAGCGGAATAGGAAATAGATGACAAAGGGGATGGTCAGCATCATGCTATAGTCACTGGGCAGGTTTGGCGCCGAAAAGGTGTACAGGGAGTAGGCGATCACTGCGCCGGCGGTGACCAGGTGGTTCATCTCGTCCAGAAGCGGGACGGTGTATTCGTCCAGGATACGGCGGTGGGTAGTGGCCGTGCCAGCCAGGAGGGTCATCTCATTGCGCCGCTTGCCGATGGCCAAGAACAGGGCCAGGAGGATGGTGCACAGGTAAAGCCACGGCGAAAAGCGCTCCGCGTCGGCTGCGATTACGCCGGCCGCCACGCGCAGCAGGTAGCAGGCGGCAATGACCATCACGTCGATCAGGACGACGTGCTTTAGCCAGAAGGAGTAGGCCAGGTTCAACAGGAAGTAGCCCAAGATGATGGCGCCCAGGTATACGTTCAGCCAGAAGGAGAGGGGCAGGCAGATCGCAAGGATGCCCGCCGCGCCCAGGATGGCGAACCAGGGCTTGAGCTGGCCCGACGGCAGGGCGCGCCTGCGTTTTCTCGGATGAAGCTTGTCCTTTTCGACGTCGGCCAGGTCGTTGATGATATAGACGGTGCTGGACACCATGCAGAACAGGACAAAGGCGGCCGTGGTTCTGAGCAGCAACGGCCCGTCGGCCAGCTTGTGATCGAACAGCAAGGCCATAAAGACCAGGCCGTTCTTGATCCACTGCCTGGGACGCAGCGTCCGGAGCAGGCCGTAGACGTTGCTGTACAAAAAGCGCACTGCCGGCTGTTGCCAAAATGATGAATTGCCGCTCTGTTCCATGGTGTTCCAACGGCGCCGACCAGGTTATCGCTGCCGGTCTGGCGATTGACAACCGATCATACCCGATTATCGCCCATCCGTCAACTCGCCAATACCCTCCTGCGCGCAGGACTCTCCCTCCCACACCGCTGTAGCCGGCCTCTCACCGCGTCACATCCGCGGGCCAGGCCGGAGACCGGCCCGGGCAGGCGTAACGGGCTTGCGCCAAGCCCTTGAGCTTGACTTTTAGGCCGCTTGCGGGTATGCTATGGCGGTATGGCAGCCAGTGACGATCGATCGGAAGAAACAGAAGACAAAGTGACGCCGATGGGTCCCCTAACACCCCAGAGGCGCAACCGCCTGTTGTTGTGGTTGACCCTGGCCGTGCTCGTCGCCGTGGTGCTGTGGATTTCGCGCCAGGTGCTGCTGCCCTACGTGGTGAGCCTGGTGCTGGCTTACCTCCTCCTGCCGTTGGTGAACTGGCTGGACGATCACATGCCAGCTCGCTTTCAGCAGTGGCGCATCGACCGTCCCCTGGCGATTATCGTGACCTATGTTTTGCTCCTGGCGATCATAGCAGGCTTGCTGGCATTCGCCGTCCCGCTGCTGGTCGATCAGGTCGATTATCTGATTCAGAACTGGCCGACCCTGGCCGCGCGGGCGCAGGATTGGGGCGAGCAGGGTTGGACTTGGTATCAGACGCTGCCCGACACGTGGCGCACGACGATCGAGACCAACTTGAAGGGTCTGCTCGGCGACATAGTGAGCGCAATCCAGGATGGCGTGGTCGCCGCCATCCGCCAGGTGTTCAGCACCGTCGGTTTCATCATCGGCTTTATCGTCATCCCCTTCTGGATGTTCTACATTCTGCACGATGCAAGCCAGGTTAAGAAGGGGGTGATCGGCGCCTTTCCCGAGCGCGTCCGATCCGACATCCTGGCCGTGGCCAGCCTGGTCGACGACGTGCTCAGCGCCTACATCCGCGGCCAGTTCCTGCTGATGCTGTTCGTCGGAGGGCTGGCGACGGTTGTCCTGCTGATCCTCGGCGTGCCCTATGCCCTGGTCCTGGGGCTGATCGCCGGCATTTTCGAAGCGCTGCCGGTCGTCGGGCCGCTCCTGGGGGCGATCCCGGCGGTGCTGGTTGCGCTGCTCGCCAATCCTATCTCGGCGATCTATGTCGCCATTGCGTTCTTTGCCATCCAGCAGATCGAGAACCTGTTCCTGGTGCCGCGCATATCGGGCAAGAGCGTCAAGCTCCACCCGGCGCTGGTGATGGTCGTCTTGGTGCTCGGCAATCAGTTGGCCGGCTTTGCCGGCATGCTGTTGGCTGTGCCGGTGACGGCGATCATCCGCGACCTGTTCAAGTATCTCCACCTGCGGCTGCAGGACGAGCCCCTGTCGCCGGCCAGGGCGGCAGCCCGCGTGCGCGCCAGGAAACAGGTAAAGCTGGACTTGTAGGGACCGGGCTCGATCGTGAAAGTCGCTCCGCGCTTTGAACTGACCTGGATACTGGTCCTCCTTCTGACCGTCCCGGCGGCAGCGCCCTTGACTTATCCTGGTTTTTTCCAGGCCCACAGCGGCTTTTTGCCCGCCCTGAACGCCGCCCACCCGGCCGAAGCGCCCGACTGGGGCCGGGCCGTCGACCCGGTGCGCGGCGAAGGCAAGCTGCCCTACCTGCTGGCCTGGCCTCTCTTCCAGCTCTCGGGCAGCGGGGTGACGGCGGTCAAGTGGGGCTATGGCCTGGCGTTCCTGCTGGCGGCGTCGGGCGTCTATCTTTGGACGCGTCGCTGGCTGGGGCCGAAGGGGGGGGTACTGGCCGCCACCGTCTACACTTACCTGCCCTGGCACCTGTCGGCCGTCTATGTGCGGGGCGCCTACGCCGAGGCGTGGCTGTGGGCGCTGTGGCCGGTCATCCTGTGGGCGGTGGACGGGCTGGCTGGCCGGCGGCGCTTGATCCCGGCCGCCG
>JAFGOG010000402.1 GCA_016926595.1 Anaerolineae bacterium | reverse complement strand
GAGTGGTTCTACTGCCCGTGGGTCACCGATGCTTCCCAGTAACTGTGCCGCATGGAGTCGTACCTCCTGATCTTTATCATTTAGCCTTTCCAGCAGTCCATCTACTGCGCGCGCATCCTTTAGGTTACGGAGTGCACGAACTGCACTTGCTCGGACCATCTCGCTGTCGTCCTTCAGAAGTGTCAATAGTGGTTCCACAGCGCGGGCATCACCGATCGCTCCTAACGCCCACGCAACAGCCCAACGCACGTCTCTTTCTGTATCGTTCAACATGGAGGACAATTCGTCCACCGCCTGGGAATCGCCCAAAACCCCAAGGGTTTCTGCAGCTCTCCAACGCACTTCTTTGTCATGGTCTTTCAGTAAAGCTGTCAGTTGATCTACTGCCCGAGTTGGGCAGAGCTCCTCCATTTCCAGTATTTTGCGCTCTACTTGCTGCTCGCCTAGTGCCTCTAGTGCCCTCCACACCATTACCTGCACCCACTTATCCTCATCGTCTAGCCGTTCCCGCAATGGATCTATTGCGAGATCATTTCCGAGCTCGCCTAGTGCCCAGGCCACTCGCGCTCGGATCTTGGCATTCTCATCACTTAACCACGGTAATAGCGGCTCCACAGCACCTTGATGCCCGAGTTGTCCCAGTGTCCATGTTACTCTTTCACGCCATTCCTCGTGATTCAAAAAGGTCTGCAATTCCTTTACTGCCCTCTCGGTGTCAAACTCCCCCAATGCACGTGCCATACGATATCGTACCCACATGTCTCGATGAGCCAAATGGTCCACGATCTTTTCTCGAACATACTGGCCGTAGGTGGTGAAATGCATCGAACTAAATAGAGCTTGAGCTACCACTCCAACACCTGGCTCTGGCACTAATGCCACCAAATGATCGAGAATGTATCGAGATGCTTGAGGCTGCACCCCCAAATCATCGGCCAGACACTCTCCCACCAGCAGAAGATCGCGGTGAAGGTTTTCCTCGTATTCACTGCCCAATTGCAGAATATCCCCGAGTAGACGGGTAGCCCGTTCAGCACGATCATTATCTCGCAGGCCCACGTCGCCGGCCATCAAGAGCATCACCTCCCGCCAGCGGGGCACGTGGGTGTATTTGCGCAGGAAGGCGCGTCGGGCTTCGGCGTCGTCGCCCAGTCCCTCCCACAGGCCGGCCAGGTGGCGAGCGGTGAAATACTCGGCAAAGGTCAGGTGCAGAAAGCCAAACACCCGCCGCCCGCGCTTGTCGTAGCCACGCTCGCGAAAGATGCCGCTATGCTCGCTGACCTGGGACAGGAACTCTCGGGCATACTTGTCCGCCTCACGCTGGTCCACGCCGTCGACGCGGCAGATGACATCAGTCAGCACCGGCAGCAGCTCGTCCTCGGCGATGTCGCCCGCCGAGCGCGCGGCAAAGACGCGATAGGCCACCGGTGAGAGCAAACGGATCACTCGCTCGGTCTCCAGCCGCACGCCGGCTCGCCGGTAGGGCCAGCTCTCGATGAAGGTCTCGGCGGCGTGGGCGTAGAGCTCGACGCGACGGTTGGGCAGTTTGCGTCCCCGCCAGTTGACCAGAGCGATGATGGTCAACAACAGCGGGTTCTCGGCCAAGCGGCGGATACCGGGGCGTGCCTGGATGGTCTCGCTCAACTCTTCCGCCCTTGCCTGGGCTTCCTCGCTTAATCCGGTCTCACCTGCCTCGCACTCGATAGCCGCGTACCACTTTTCCACGAACTCGGCGATGCGCTCCGGTGGCAGGGGTTGGACTGTGTAGTGGGCAAAATCGCCGGTCAATCGCGCCGCCTGGTAGCCGACAATGCGGCTGGTGACGAGGAACTGGTTGCCAGGATAATCCGCTGCAAGGGCGTGGATGGCTTCAGCGATGCCCTTGCGCTGGTGGACGTCGATTACCTCGTCCAGCCCGTCGAGCAAGAGCAATGCCCCGCCTGTGTCCAGCGCTGCCTGAATCAGGGGTGCCCACTTGCTTGAGGACACTTCGCGGACGTACCGATCCAGCGTCAGCGCAGGGTCGGCCGCACAGGCCTGGGAGTACTGGACGATACGCACGAAAATCGGTAGGCGAGCCAGGGCCGGTTCGCTGACGGCTTCACCGTCGCCGGTTGCGATGGCGTAGGCGACGTAGCGCAGCAGGGTGCTTTTCCCGCAGCCGGGATCGCCCAGCACGACGACACGCGGCTTGCCAAGCAGTTCGGCTATATCCACCGGTTTCGCACTGGCGTCGCGCTCGCCGCGGGCCAGCATCCGAAGATCCAATTCGGCGTCGCTTTCATACTCCGGCATCTCGGGCATGAAGTCAAGCGGGTCCAGACTTGACTCGATCTCGGGTCGGGCCTGGAGGGGTACAAAGACGTCAGCCATGCGCAGCTTGACGGTGCGGTTCTGCACCCGGGGGGCGATGCCACCCAGGTCGAGGTATTCGAAGCGCTGGCGGAGGGAGGCCAGGTATTCGACGCGCATCTGTACTAGAGGATCCGCTTCGGCCAGCTCCAGTGAGCGCAAGGCAGCCAGTGTTTCGGATGGGATAGCGAATGCGACTTCGCCTAGTTTGCCATAGCGATCCGGCATAGCGACCTGAGTGACCATGCCGATCACGTGGCCTGTAGCTACATCCCACACAGGTCCACCACTGAATCCGGCCGTGATCTCGCTGGAACGCAACTGCAGCAGGGGACGTTTGGCCTCAGTCACAGGGCCGATCAACTCCCCTTTGCCCCACAGGCCCTCGACTTTGCCCAGGTCCGGATAGCCGAATGCCTGTACCTGCGCTCCCTGCCGTTCAGCCGACGTTCCGAGGGTCGCCGGGACAACGCTCTCGGGCAGATCGCCAGAAAGCTGCAAGAACGCCATATCCTCGACGTCCGGTGGGCGCCAGCCTCCGGATTCTACGGTTGCGGTAGCTTCCTGGCCGGTTGCGTGGAAGGCGATTTGGATGCTATTGCCTGGCTTGGCTCCGGCCGCCTCGACCACATGGGTACAGGTGGCGACCAGGCCATCCTTGCTGACGACAAAGCCGGTGCCGGCCGTCAAGCCGTCCGGCTTTAGGATGCGAACGATGCCAGCAGTCAGATCTGTGGACAAGACATACCTCTCTTCTTCAGTAGCCACGGCATCTCACCCTTACTCGCCATTGGTCGACAACATCTCCAATCGCTCCAGGGCGCGGGCCAATCCCTGTTGTTCGGCGAGGTCCATCAACGTGTCCGGTGAGATGGGCTCGATACGCAAGCGCTCGCGCAT
>JAFGOG010000401.1 GCA_016926595.1 Anaerolineae bacterium | reverse complement strand
GACCCGCTTTGCCGCAACCGATCACCGCAGCTATAACCGCGACGGCCAGGCCTTTAACGTCGGCGAGACCTTTGCCGGGCTGCCCTTTGAAAAGGGGGTCGAGCTGGCCGACGGGCTCAAGCCGCTGGCGCCTGGGGGCTTGACCATGGCCCAGATGGCGCTGCGCTGGATCCTGGATCACGACGCCGTGTCGGCGATCATCCCCGGCGCCAGCCGGCCGGAGCAGGTGCGCAGCAACGCCGCCGCCTCGGAGCTGGCCCCGCTGGGGGAGGAGCTGCACGCCAGGCTGGGAAAGTATTACGAGGAGAAGGTCAGACCGTTTATCCGCGGGCCGTATTAGTGAGCCGCCTAGTGCAGGCCCTGCCGTTTGCAGGCGGGGCGTTTGGACCGCGAAAAGCACGAAACTGACCAAGGGCGCGGCAGAGGAAAGCTCGGAATCTACCTTGACGAGTTCCGGTTTTTGTCTTATAATCTGACCTAGATCGATGCGATGGACAGTGTAGCCAGTATACAGGAGGAGCCTGGTCTATCTGGCAGGCAAGGAGATGCCATGTTAGCAAAAGCTTTGCAGGAGCAGTATATCACCGATCGCAAAGGACGCAAAACTCACATCATTTTGCCTATCGATATCTTTGAGCGTATCTTGCCTCTCCTGGAGGATGGCTTTGAGGTGACTGAGGCCTATGTGGCGCAGGAGCGTGTAGCTGCGACAGACTGGGATGCACCTGAGATGGGCGCATATGATGACCTGTAAACGCGGAGATGTAGTCTTGGTTCAGTTCCCCTTCAGCGGGGGTTCGCCGGGGAAAAAACGCCCGGCATTGGTGGTTCAATCTGATCGGAATAACCAGCGGTTGGCTAATACGATCATTGCCATGATCTCCACAAACCTTTCACGAGCGGACAGCGAACCAACGCAATTCCTCATTGATCTGGGCACTCCTGTTGGCCAGCAATCAGGCCTTGTCAGCACCTCTGTGGTAAAATGCGAGAACCTGTTCACCATTGAGCAAGCTCTCGTCAGGCGTGTTATCGGCAGTCTGCCAGAGGCGAGTATGGCGGAGGTAGACCAGTGCCTCAAAGCCTCTCTCGGTATGGCATGACCGTTTAGCCTAGGCCCGCATCATCGCGCCCTGCCGCTGCTCGCGGACCGTCCGCCAGCGCGGCTCGTCGTCGACCTGGACCGCGTTCAGCCGGGCATAGAGCCCGCGGCGGCCCATGAGCTGCTCGTGAGTGCCGATCTCCACGATCCGGCTACCTTCGAGGACGGCGATGACGTCGGCGCTGCGGATCGTCGACAGGCGATGGGCGATGACGATCGTCGTCTTGCCGACCATCAGCCGCTCCAGCGCCTGTTGGATCAACTGCTCGGTCTCGGCATCCACCGAAGAGGTCGCCTCGTCCAGGATCAGGATCGGCGCGTCTTTGAGCACCGCCCGGGCGATGGCCAGGCGCTGTCGCTGCCCGCCCGACAGCTTGACGCCGCGCTCGCCGATCATCGTGTCATAGCCGTTGGGCAGCCGGGCGATAAACTCGTGGGCGTTGGCGATCTGGGACGCCTCGATCATCTCCTGTTCGCTGGCCTGCGGGCGGCCAAACAGGATATTGTCGCGGACAGAGCCGTTGAACAGGAACACATCCTGGAGCACGATGCTGATCTGCTGCCGCAGGCTCTTGAGCGTAAGGTCGCGGATGTCGTGCCCGTCCAGCGTGATCGAGCCCTCGCTCACGTCGTAAAAGCGGGGGATAAGGCTGGCCAGCGTCGTCTTGCCCACACCGGTCGGCCCGACCAGGGCGACGACGGTGCCCGGAGCGATTTCGAGGTTGATCTGATCCAGCACCGTTTCCTCGCCGGTATAGCTAAAGCTCACATCCCGGAGCGAGATCGCGCCCCTGGCCCGGCCGGTCAGGGCGACGGCGTCGGGCCGCTCGACCATGTCGGGCTGCTCGTTCAACAGCTCGCTCACCCGCTCGGCGCCGGCCAGCGCCTGCTGGACGCTTTCCCACACCCCGCTCAGGGCGCGCACCGGCTGGTAGAGCATCTCCAGGTAGAGGAAAAAGGCCACCAGGTCGGCGATCGGCAGGGTCTGGTTCAGGACCAGCCGCCCGCCAAAGTAGATGAGGACGATGGTGCCCAGCGACGAGGCAAACTCGACAAAGGGGTGGAATATGGCCATCAGGCGCAGGGCGCGGAGCAGCGAATCGCGGTAGCGGACGATGCGATCCCAGATGTGGGCGGCCTCGTCGTCCTCCATGGTAAAGGCTTTGATCTCCCGGATGCCGGACAGGTTGTCGTTGAGAGCGGCGTTGAGCTCGCCCAGCTCGACCTGGCGCCGGCGAAAGGCCGGCCGCACATAGCGGGACAGGCCCTGCATGGCCAGGACGATCAGCGGGATGGGCAGCATGCTCAGCAGGGTGAGCTGCCAGCTCATGCTGAACAGCACGGCGCAGACGCCGATCAGCATCAGCACGTTGACCACCACGTCGGGTATGGCGTGGGCGATCAACTGCTCGAGCAGCTCCGAATCGTTGACCATGCGCGACATCAACTGCCCGGTCTGCTTGTCCTCGTAGAAACGGAGCGACAGGCGCTGGAGGTGTTTGTAGATGTCAGACCGGACGTCGGCGACCACATTCCAGCCGGCCACGTGGGCCATATAGCTTCTCAAAAAGCTCAGCACCCCGCGAGCCAAATAGATTACCAGCGCGGTCAGGGCCAGCCGCGAGACGTAATCGATCGTGTCCGGGCCGGCGGCCGGATCGGTGACCCGGGCGACCATGCTCCTGACCAACTGCGGAATGTACAACTGCACGGCCACCAGCAGGAGCATGCTCACCACCGTGACACCCAGCGGCTTGACGTAGCGCCGGGCAAGCCGGAAAGCGAAATTTAGAGACTTCACGGGTTCATCCTCCAGTATTAGCTATCAGCCGTCAGCTATCAGCTATCAGCTTTCAGTGGTCAACTGCCAGCGCGATCAGCGGGCCGGGGCCACGCGTGCCAGGTTGTCGCGTATTTGCAGCAGGAATTGCCGCAGCAGGTCCCGTTCTTCCCCGCTGAACCCGGCAAAGGCTTCCCGCTCCAGGGTATGCCACACCCCTCGCACGTCGGCCTGGACCGCATGTCCGGCTTCCGTCAGGTAGACGCGCGATACCCGCTCGTCCTCCGGGTCTGGCCTGCGCTCGACAAAGCCGGCTTTTTCCATGCGCTGGATCATCTTGGTGATCGTCGCCGGCTGGACCCGCAGGCGCCTGGCGAGCTCGGTGTGGGTCAGGCCCTCCTGGGCCCACAGGCTGCGCAGCATCGACGGCTGGCCTTCGTACAAGCCAAGCGTCTCCAGCAGCGCCCGCACCCGGGCGTGCTTGAGCCTGCAAATCTGCGCGAGCAGTTGATCGAGCGATTCCGATTCTGGCGGCTGGCTCATCCTGCTTTCCTTTCCGGCGAGCGCCATTTTATTAGCCGGCTAAATACTAGCCGGCTAAATTATATGCCAGAGTCAAGCCAATGTCAAATTCACAGGGAACGACGGTCTTCAACCCTCCCGCAGGCTGATAACCTGCGGGAGGGTTGACTGCTACGGATAGTTGCGCACCACCAG
>JAFGOG010000400.1 GCA_016926595.1 Anaerolineae bacterium | reverse complement strand
GGATGGCGGTGGGAGCTGGCAGGAGGCCAACAGTGGCCTGACCGCGACCGGCGTACAAGGCTTGGCCATCGATCCGGCGACACCGGCCACGCTCTATGCCGGGACCTATGGCGGCGGCGTGGCCAAGAGCATGGACGGCGGCACGAGCTGGCGCATGGTCTATCGGGACTTGAACCTTTTCTTTGTCACCACCGTGGCGGTCGACCCGGTGACGCCGACTACCGTCTATGTTGCGACAAGCCACCGTGGTGTGCTCAAGAGCATGGATAGCGGGGGGAATTGGGCCTGGATCAATACCGGCCTGGGCGAGTGCACCGTTGGCGCCCTGGCGATAGACCCCGTGACGCCGTCCACCCTCTACGCCGGGACATGGGGCAATGGCGCTTTCAAGAGCACGAATGGCGGCGCGAGCTGGAGCGCGGTCAACACCGGCCTGACCGAGCCCCGTGTTCAAGCCCTGCAGATAGATCCACTGACGCCGACCACGCTCTATGCCGGGACCTACGGCGGTGGGGCCTTCAAGAGCACGGACAGTGGAGGGAGTTGGAGCGCGGTCAATGCCGGTCTAGCCGATCTCTATGTGGGAGCGCTGTCCATTGACTCGGCGGCGCCGGCCACCCTTTATGCCGGGACACATGGCGGTGCCTTCAAGAGCACGGACGGCGGCGGGAGCTGGAGCGCGGTCAACATGGGCTTGTCCGAGTTGTGGGTTCGAGCCCTGGCGATTGACCCGGTGACACCAAACATCCTCTATGCTGGGACCTATGGCAGCGGTGTGTTCAGAAGCGCGGACGGGGGTGGGAGTTGGACCACCTTCAATACCGGCCTGACCAACCCCCGTGTTTGGGTCCTGGCGATCGACCCGATGACGCCGACCACCCTCTATGCCGGGACGTATGGCAGCGGCGTGTTCACCCACGAGGCGGAACCTCCGCCCCCCATACTCACGCTGAACTTTGCCAGCGGAGCCCCGGGCAGCTTTTTCTCGGCCACAGGCGCCGGGTTTCCTGCCAACACACAAGTCACGGTTGCGGTCAATGGCCTGGCGCTCGGCAGTGTCCTGACCGATGACGAGGGCGACTGTGCCTTTGTCCTATCCACAGCGAACGCCGATGAAGGCTCCTATGTCGTCACTGCCCATGCGGGTCGCCAGGCCACAGCGCGTTTCGCTCTCGATTCCGGCGCGCCCGTCCGTCCACTCACTGGCAACGGCCCGACGTACGACGTACCTGCCGGTATCGCCCTCACCGAATCCGTTTTCTTGCCGTTGGTGCTGCGCCGCTAGCCAGGTCGATCTCCCTGTGCCTACCAGATTGTCCCGGTCTCTAATGGCATCGGTCCGCTTCTACAGCCCGGCCACGGGGCGGGGCAACGTCAGCCAGCGCAACACCTTCCACGACATACTGGTGACCATCTCGCTGGCACCGGTATACGATGGGCCGGTCTACGCCCTGCGCAATGTGGTCTATCGCACCGGCGTGGGCAACAACGATTACCCCGGCAGCCCTCTCAAGTTCAACAGCGGCTACTCCCGCTCTGGCCTGATCTATCTCTTTCACAACACGGCCGACGCCTTGCTGCCGGGCAACAACGGCCTGGATATCAAGGCGCCGGGGACGTGAGACCTGGTCTATGCCCGCAACAACGTCTGGTCGGGCACAGAGTATGCCCTCAGCAATGCCAACCCCGACCAGCCCCTCAACCTGGACTATGACGACCTGTACACGACACTACCCGGTGAGCTGGCCTGGTGGGCCGAGCTGCCCGACCGCCACCTGAACACCCTGGTCGAGCTGCAAGCCGCCACCGGGCAGGAGCTCCACGGCTTGAACGTCGAGCCCGGCTTTTCGGATGCCCCCGGTGAGGACTATCGGCTGGCGGCCGGCAGCGCCCTGATCGACGCCGGCCTGGTCATCCCCGGCGTCAATCCCGATTACCAGGGGGGCGCGCCCGACGTGGGCGCCTACGAGTTTGCGCCATCCCTGGTCCTCCAGGGCCGGGCGGCCAGCCGGACCATCTCACTGAGCTGGATGGTGAACGTGGCTTTGCCGGCTGGCACCACCTGGCGCATCACCTACGACGGCCCGGCCGGCGACGAGCCCTCGCCGGTCACCGGCATTATCAGCCCCACCCGGGCCTACATGTTGACCGGCCTGACCGACGGGACCTGGTACACGGTCACGCTCGACGCGATGCTCGACAGCGCCCCTTTCCTGAGCGACACGGTGCGGCTGAGACCCGATGACTACAGGAGGGTCTATCTGCCACTCGTGCTGCGCATGGGCCATTGAGTTCCCATAAATAGACAAGTAAGGGTATAGGCCGGAAGGGAATCGAGACCCAGTACTACCACTGTTCCTCGTACCGCCGGTCGATGGACTGCTCCACGAATGGCAAATATGCACCGGCGGTCGAGATCGACGCCCAGGTCAGCGCTCTGATCCGCCGGCTCGCCTACCCAACGATTAACGGGAGCGGTTGGAAGAGCTTGCCGAGCACCGAGAAAACCGTGAAAACGTCGACGGCAAGCGCACGTAGCTCGAGGGCAAACTTCGACGGCTGTGCACGCTATTCCTCGAGGGCGACATCGACAAAGCTGAGTACGACCACAAGAGGCGTGACCTGCAGGCCCAACTGGATGTCCTACAAGTGCCGGCACAACCGGCCGTGGATCAGGCGGGCGAGACCCTTGCGAGCCTAGGAGCCGAGTGGGCCAGCGCGCCGAAGGACCACCAGCACGAGATGCTCAAAGTGGTTTTCGAGGCGGTACATGTGGACGTCAGAGCGCGCAAGCTGGTGTGCGTAAAGCCGCACCCTCAGTTCGCGCCCCTGTTCGGGATGGATGGATTGGAGGAAAGAGATGACCACTTCTACATTTGGGAAGAAGCTTGACCCCCGGGTGGAACGGCTGCTGGAGCTGATCATCAAGGCCAGGCAGGCGAGGCAAGCGGCGGGTTCCGGTGGAAAGGCGAACCCGAGCAGGTGAGCTTCCACGATTGATGGTAGCGCGCACCATGCGCCCGTAGCGTCCGCCGGAAATGCTTTCGCTCGCTATCTTGTGCTTTCCGTGGACTGGTGTTATACTGATGCTACTGTCAGGGTAGTAGCTTTGCGGTCTTGGCCCACGTTGGTGGGCGGCTGAAGGCATTCTCTCTCGTGACGTGGTTAGACCCGATGGGAAATGACACAGAGCAAGAGCACGATCTGAGCGCGGTTCGTGATCTGCTGCGGGCGTGTTACGACGCGGAGACGATGCTGCGCTTTTTGTTGTACTGTGGCGATGCAAGGCTGCAGGCACTGCGCGAGGAGTTTGCGCCGGGCGATGGCATGACGGCGATGGTGGAGAAGGTGATCGTGCACGCCGGTCGGCAGGCGTTGCTGGATGAGCTGCTGGCACGGGTGGCAGAGGACAATCCGGGGCAATATGCACGGTTTGCGAAGCGACTGCCGGCGGTGACGGCGCGCGGGGCATATGCGCCGCCGGCGGTGCCGGATCTGGATGTACTGCCGGAGCCGGGTCCTCTGCCACCAGGGTCGCGGATGCCGTTTGCACGCAATGCGACCTTTACAGGGCGCGAGGAGGCGCTGAAGGCGCTGGCGCAGGGGTTGCTGGGGGATGGGCAGTTGGCGCTGGTGACCCAAGCGATCCAGGGGATGGGTGGGGTGGGGAAGACGCAGTTGGCGGTGGAGTTTGCGTGGCGGTACGGGCGGTTCTTCCGGGGGGTGCACTGGATGAGCGTGGCGCAGCCGGAGCAGATCGGGGCGGAGATCGCGGCGTGCGGGGAGGAGATGGGGCTGCGGCCGTGGGCAGATGAGTTGCCGGAGCAGATCGAGCAAACGCTGGTGGCATGGCGGGGGGGTGGGCCACGGCTAGTGGTGCTGGATAACCTGGAAGATGTGGCAGCAGCGAGGGGGTGGTGGCCGCGGCTGCAGGAGGCGGGGGTGCGTGTGGTGGTGACGGCACGGCGGTCGAGCTGGCCTGGGGACCTAGGGATGAAGCTGCTACGGGTGCGGACCTTTTCGGTGGCGGAGAGCATCGAGTTCCTGCGGCGGCACCTGGACGAGTCGCGGGCGGCGGATGGCAAGCTGCAGGCGCTGCACGAGCGGCTGGGCGGGCTGCCGCTGGCGTTAGAGCTGGCGGGACGGTACCTGGCGCGGCAGAGGTGGCTGGCGGTGGGGGACTACCTGGAGCGAGTGACCGATGCGATGGAGCATGCGTCGTTCAAGCAATGGCGCGAGGAGCTGGGCAACCCGACCCGGCACGACCTCGGGCTGAGAGCGACGTTTGATGTAAGCTGGGAGCAGGTGGAGGACAAGGGAGCGCGGCGGGTGTTTCTGGCTGCGGCGTGGTGCGCGCCGAATGTGGCGATCCCGTGCGAGGTGCTGGCGAGGGCAGCTGGGCTGGACGAGGAAGAGTGCGGGGAGGCACTGGCGGGGCTGGTGGGGCTGGGGCTGCTGGAAGGAGAGGCGGCGGGGCCAACGATCCACCCGCTGGTGGGGGAGTACGGGCGGGGGATGAGGGCGGCAGGATTCGAGCCGCTAGCGGCGGTGGCAGTGGCAGTGAGCAATTTGGCCTCTGAAGCGTGGGAGACGGGGCTGCCGATGCGGGTTGCGCCGCTGGGGGCGCACCTGTGGGCGGTGGCGGAGGCGGCGGAGGGGCCAGGGCTGGAGGAAGCGGGAACGCTGTGGGGCAACGTGGGGTGCCATCTCCACGATGTGGCCGAGTACGCGGGAGCGCGGGCAGCGTTGGAGCGGGCGCTGCGGATCGACAAGGCGGCCTTAGGGCCGGAGCACCCGAAGGTGGCGATCCGCATCAACAACCTAGGGGTGGTGCTGAAGGACCTGGGGGACCTGGCGGGGGCGCGGGCAGCGTACGAGCAGGCGCTGCGGATCGACGAGGCGACCTTCGGTCCGGAGCACCCGAACGTGGCAACAGACGTTAGCAACCTGGGGGTGGTGCTGAAGGACCTGGGGGATCTGGCGGGGGCGCGGGCGCTGTTCGAGCGGGCGCTGCGGATCGACGAGGCGACCTTCGGTCTGGAGCACCCGAACGTGGCCCGCGACGTCAACAACCTGGGGACGGTGCTGCAGGACTTGGGGGATCTGGCGGGGGCGCAGGCGGCGTTGGAGCGGGCGCTGCGCATCGACGAGGCGGCCCTCGGGCCGGAGCATCCAGCAGTGGCAAGAGACGTCAACAACCTGGGAAGCGTGCTGCTGGACTTGGGGGATCTGGCGAGGGCGCGGGCAGCGTTTGAGTGGGCGCTGCGGATTTGGGAGAGGACACTGCCGGCGGGGCATCCAAACATCGAGATGGCGCGGAGGTGGTTGGATCTGGTGCTGCGGGAGATGGAGTAGGGGTCAGGTCGCGTGGGCCTACTGGGCAGTGATAGGCTCCCATAAAGACATGATTCAAAGTTCTCCTCAGCCATTTCTGAATGGCCGGAATGAATTGTCGGACTACTCAAGGGCTTTCACTGAATCGCCCAAGTCACGATCTTGCATCTTTGGATGAACTCTGGTACAATAAGTGTACATCTTGCTAGGGGGGCTACTGGCCTCTTGAGATCATGGCGGAATGGCGTTGTCTTCTCTTCACTCCCGCCCAGTTTGTGTCACATGTAGTCGGACAGACGTGTGTTGTGTTCAGGACGTTACTACCTTGCAGATCATACTTCCCCGGTTGCAGTTGTCCAGGCTGTGTGCTGTAGCTGCATCTGTGGGGGGTAGATTTCCGTTTGCTGCTTCAGTAAGGACTTGCTGGCCAGAAGGTTTGCAGGAGGACTTACTTGAGTTGCGCTAGCGCAGGAACAAGTTCAGATCGAACCCGATCTAAAAACCAAAGCTGTCACAGCTTGCGACAGACCACGGGAGCTGACAGAGGATGATCTCTTTTCGCTGGCTGCATTTGACGGACCTGCATAGAGGTATGAAGGGCCAAAACTGGCTGTGGCCCAACGTCAGGGAAATCTTTTTCAACGATCTGCGCGATCTGCACAAACGATCTGGCCCCTGGGATTTTGTCCTCTTTAGCGGTGATCTCGCTTACAGTGGGAACAAACAGGAGTTCCAAGAAGTTGATGACCTGCTGGACCAGCTATGGGCTCAGTGTGCCGATCTTGGATCGAAGCCAACGCTGCTGGCCGTACCTGGAAACCATGATCTGGCCAGGCCTCGCAAGCTAGCGGCGACTGCCAGGACTCTGAAAAGGTGGAATGAGGACCCGGACGCTGTCGCGGAATTCTGGGATGATCCGGAGTCGGAGTACCGTGAATTTGTGAATGGTATCTTTGCCGAGTACACGGCCTGGTGGGATAGGCAGGCTAGGCGGCCTGATAATATGCACGCAGGAACGTTGCCTGGCGAATTTACCGTCAGTATTGAAAAAGAAGGGGCCCGGCTTGGCATCTTGGGCATCAACACGGCTTTTCTTCAGTTCGACGCCGGCAACTATGAAAAGAAGCTGGCCTTTGACCCTCGACAATTCCAGTTAGCCTGTCCGGATGATGACGGTCCGGAGTGGGCCGCTCAGCACCATGCCTGCCTGGTACTGAGCCATCACCCGCGGACATGGTTGAATGAGGAGTCTTGCTCTAACTGGACCGGGGAGCTGATGGCGCACGGTCGCTTTGCCTTGCACCTGTGTGGCCACATGCACCAGACGGGATACGAGGTAGTGAGCTTTGACGGCACCGAGTCGCGACGTACCTGGCAGGGGCGGTCTCTGTTTGGCCTGGAGCATTTCGCGGATAGAAAAGACCGTTCTCACGGCTATTCGGTGGGGATGATTGAGTTACGCGAGCAGGAGGGCATGCTCAAGTTCTGGCCTCGTGAGGCTAAGAAGGTGGGGGGACAATGGGAGCTCATTCCTGAGGGACTTGCCGCCAGGGAGGCTGACCAGGCCACCGGGCCGACGAGGTTCAGGCTTCTCAAGGGCTACGAAGCGATGGCCCAACCCTCTGAAACGATCCAACCACCTGAGCCTCAGCTCAGGCCCGAGCCCGCCGCGCCCGATACTCGCGGCGTGGTGATACCCTCCATTGAGCCAGTCCGTGCTCTTTGCCGATCTGTCCTGCCTGGCCGGGGTCAAGATGGGCCGGGGTTGGCGTGCATCAGCCTTTTCACCGAGTCACCAACTCGTGGTACTGGTCGCAATCTGGCCAAAGTAACCTTGTTCTCTAGGACGAGCGCCGAACTGGTACAAGTGGTGGATCAACCCAGGCCATGGGAGCCGGTCGCCAATGCGAGGTCACGCATCGAGCATGCCATGCGCCAAGCCCTGAAAGAGGGACTGGGTTACCCTATTGAGGCTGGCGTGGCCATGCAAAATGCCTCAGCCTGGTCAGAAGGCCTGTTGGAGTTGATCCAGTCGAACCCGGCCATGCTCAAGCTGGTGATATCACCTGCCGCCAACAGCCTGACCCCCGAGCTTTTGCTTGTAGCCGGTGATTCGGCGCGACCGCGGTGGCTTGACACCCTGTTTCCAATCTATCGCACCCTATACCACGTCGACAAACGCCAGGTCGGCCGTGCGCAGCCGGGGTCGCTGGCCATTCTCCACCAGGATGCCCAAGCTTTCTTAGAACTCGCCGGCGCGATCCACCAAGATCTCGCCCGGCTAGGTCTCCAGGTCGATGTTTATCCAGGTTCTTCTTTGACAGTCAGGGGCGATGAACGGGCAACGATCCTGCAAAAGATCTTTCAGCATCGGGCTGTGCTCTTTCTTGGCAATCTATCCAGTCCCGGTGACGGTCCAGGTGGCTGGCAGCTCACGGCTACTGACTGGTTGTCGATCGATGAGCTGCAGGCCGTGCTGCATCCCGAGCCACGGCGCCGGGCTGGCTCTGCCGGATGGCATCCCAGTTGGGAGGTTTCTGTTCCCGAAGTAGTGTTTGCCACTTGCTACGCTGGTGCCCGGGCGGACCGGACGGCTGATGGCAAGCAGAGCTTCTATCCGGAGATGCTCCTGGATGGTGGCGTCCTTTTCTTTGTTGGGACCTGGATGGATGTCGCTCTTGGGCCTGAGCAGATCGATACAGAGCTGAGGGTCACTCACAAACTGATCACCGAGTTCTTTATGCACTGGGCCGATGAGCCAGGCCAGGTGATAAAACATCTGTACGAGGCTAAAAAGGCGTGCGGTTTTGATCTGCTGACGAGTCTCTATCAGGTGTATTGTGCCGCCGATCAAGGCGCTGAGCTGACAAGCCCGAGGCCGTACAGTGCGCTGGTGGGCGGATTGTTCCCGGGCGACCATCTCGGCGACTATGAGCTGGTCGAGAAGATGTGGGAGGATCCGTACGCTCGGACCTTTTGGGCCAGGGATGCTGCGAGTGGATCGAGTTACCTGGTCCAGGTGCTCATCGATGAGTGGCAACACAGCCAGGCACTCATTTCGGCCCTCGACCCGGCTGTTCAGAAACTGCAAGAGGCTGCTCTGGATGCTACCCACTTGATTCCCGATCGTCACGAGATCCTGACCTGGCGCCGGGGCGATCAGGAGCTGGGTCAGTTGCACGCCCTGGTGTACAATCGACCTCCTGACGAAGCGCCGCACGATTGGTCGACGCTCGCGGCGCGGCCATTCGTCCGAGAGGACTCGGACCATTTCATGAATGTGCTCCAACTCGGCGCACAGCTCGGCGGGCTGCTTGCAGAGCTGCACGAGAAAAAGATCCTCCACGGCAACGTTAATCCGGGCAACATCGTGTTCTTGAAGGCCGGCGATGAGGAGCTGATCACGCTCAAAGATGCCTGGGTCAGAACGATCCGACCGGGCTACGGCACTGATCTCCGCTATGCCGCGCCGGAGGACCCAGCAGAGACTGAGGGCGTCGCCCGGTTCAAGTACGATTGCTGGAGCCTGGGGGCAACCCTATTTGAGCTTTCAACCGGACAGCTTCCTTTTGTGGGGGCTGAACTGGCTGCCCCGAGCCGGGTAGCGTCCATCCGTGGCACCCTCGATCCTTCGCGGGAGCATCATGTTCCAAGCGCCCTGGAGCGTATCGTGCGCGAATGCCTGATGCCAGCGGCGGAGTTTCGTCCGGCTGCAAATCTCCTCGCCCGCCGCCTCGACCTGTCAGTGGTAGCCGGTGGGACGTACATAAGTGAGCTGGAACAGGCACTCGAGAATCACATCCAGGCCGGACATCGACTATTCGCCGTCAGGGTCGACGATGTGCGGGATCTGGAGACTATCTTGGTGGGTCTCAGCAGGCGCTCGAGTGGCCAACCGCGGTATCGCGTCTACGAGGCCATCGAGGATGTTGGCATCAAAGATCTGCGCTCCGATCAGGCCCTCCAGATCGAGGGCGGGCGGTCGTGGTGGAGTGCTGATCAGATCCTCGCGCAGCTTCCGCCGCAAGCAGCGAGGATACCGCCGAGTGCCGACGAGGTGGCTGACTGGAACGGGAGCCTGATCCTCGATTGGACATCCAGGCTCCCGGTTCCCCCTAAAGACGAGATCCCGATCCTCTTGATTCGGGGCAGCCGGTGGTGGAATTCGGGGATGGCACAGAACCCACTCACTACGCGGCGGCTGATCAAGGTATGCTGCTACCAGCGGCGGTTCCCGGTCATCTTGATCGCCGACGATGTACTCTGGCTGGATGAAGAGCTGGAACGCGCAGCCGTATTTCTCTTTTTCCCACCTCCGCCACCGTCAGAGCTGTTCGAACAGATCCTGGGCGCACCTAGCCAGGAGCATCTGCCTCTCTCGGAAGTGCCGGCCGAGATGGCCATCGACCTGGCTCACCAGCTTTATCCATCCTCCCGGCGTGCCGTGAGCTATGCCCTTCGCATGTGCGCACTGCAGTATGGCGTCATCGACGACCGAGTGGTGGATTTTCGCGACGAGGAGATGGTGAGAGCCTTTCGCCAGCTCAACACCGTCACCTGCACCCCCTTTCAGCACCTGCCCGATCCTAGGTACGTCGGCTTGTCTCCCGCGTTAGAGGAGGCCGTGAGCGCATGGGCGGCGACAATCATGAGCGGCGAGGTGTCGCCCCGTCGACTGCTTATTATGGGCGATCCGGAATGTGGCAAGACTCGTTTGGCCGAGTCCCTGGCCCGGCGAATCCGGCAGCCATTGGTGCGGCTCGACGCGAGCCGCTGCCTGCGCGGTGGGCTTGGCGAGTCCGAAAGTATTCTGCGAGCGGCACTGGCTGTGACCAACAGCTTGGCTGGCGCCGTGGTCCTTCTCGACGACGTCGATCGGTTCTTCGCCGGGCCCGATGTCCAGAGCAGCACGTCGGCTGTGGCCGCGACCATGAGCCGCATGTCAGGCATCCTCCTTAACTGGCTCGACACCATGCCGCCTGGCTTTGTCGCCGTCCTGACCAGCAGTCGACCCGAACAACTGAGCGCCCAATGGCGGCGGCGGGTGGAACTGATGTGGCATTTGAAAGTCCCGAGGCTGGAGTATGCTTTTGATTCCGGCGAGGTGGAGAACGACAGCCTTGCTTATCGCGCCAACGTCTTTGGTGCGCTATTCGCCAAGTGTGGACTTGGCCGCCTAGCGGCTGAGGCGGATTTTTTGAAGGACCTGGCTAGGGAAAGCGATCCTTTCCGCGGCCCGCTATTCAGCCCCCTGGCTCGTGTTTACCCCGATACCGAACTAGGGAGGCACAAGATCAGTTTGGTTACGGGTGCAGATATTGAGCGGTGGATCGTCGACACGATTACCTTCAACGGCTGCGACCCGGATCGGCTCGATAGTATGCAATTTTGGCGCGAGGCGATGGTAGGAGATTGAAAGGAGAAAGACACAGATGACGACGCTGAGCTTGCAGGAAACGATGGACCGGCTGTTGTTGCTGATCCGTGCCGGCTATCCCGTGATCTATATCGTGTCGCACGAAGAGACTCGCGTGCTGGACTACTTAACCAAGGTCTTTCGTGTGATCAAGTCAGAAAACGGACCCAAACGCTTTGTCCGCTGGTACCACGGCTTGGGCTTGGAAGAGATCCTCAACCTAGGGGCACAGCCCATTCAGCAGGGCACTATCGACTGGCTGGAGATCGAGGGCCTGCCCCAGTCCCCAGACACCACCAAGCATAACCGGCCTGAACCCATGGACGCCCTGAACGCAGTCAAGGATGCCACGCCTAGTAACTTTGGGGCCCTGGCTAATACCATCGTGGTCTTTTTTGACATTCATCCCTACTTGCGCGTTGACCCGCTGACGGGCATGCGCGCGTCGCTCATCCGGCCCGTCCGCAATGCGGCCGACAAGTTGAGACAATACTACGATGCCAACCGGGGTGCGCCGGGCAAGATGTACAAAACAATTGTGATCGTCGCTCCTTCTGCGAGTGGGCTATCGCCAGAGTTGGAACGCGATCTGATTGTCATCGACTTTCCCCTACCGGAAGGCCGGGAGCTGCGGCAGACGCTTGACAATATGCTCGATAGGCACATCCTCTGTTTTCCCAATCCCGCGCCCCCAGAGGATGTGAGTGCGCTCTGTGATACGAACCAGAGCCAGGAGGAGTACGAGGCACGGCTCAAGGATCTCATTGCCGGGGCAGGTCGAGGACTGACCCTGGAGGACTATAAGCTGGGCCTGAACATGTTCGCGGTACGCCAAGAACCGCTTTGTGCCCGACACGTTGAAGACATGCTGCACCTCAAAGCCAAGGCTATTAACAACCAGGCACTTCAATACACCCCCCACGTGCAGATCGAGCTTGGCGGACTGGAGACGGTCAAGCTATGGACCCGCGCGCGCCGAGATGCGGCAGTCAGTCCTGAGGTGAGGCAGAAGTATTTCCTCCCACCTCCCAGAGGGGTCCTGTTGTGCGGCGCTTCAGGAGGGGGTAAATCGCAGCTCGCCAAGCTCATGGCCAAAGAGTTCAATCTCGCCCTACTTCGCCTGGATGTTGGGACCTTGTTCGGAATGTACGTTGGGGAGTCTGAAGAACGCACCCGGGTGGCGTTACGGCTCGCTGAGGTGCTGGCGCCTGTGGTCTTGTGGCTCGACGAGGTGGACAAGGCCTTCAAGGGCATGGGGGGGGGGGGAGACAACGGAGTTTCCGCTCGAGTGTTCGGCTACTTTTTGACCTGGCTGGCAGAAAAGCAGGATAGCATCTTCGTCGTGGCCACGGCCAACGATTTTCGCACCTTGCTTGCCCAGTTCCCCGAGTTCGGCCGCAAAGGACGCTTTGACGAGATCTTCTGGATCGGCCTCCCCGACGAGCAAGCCCGGAAAAAGATCTTTGAGATCTATTTGAGATCTCATTACGAAAACGCGTATCTACGTGTGGCCGAGGACGATCTCAGCAACGCTGTTTCAGAGCTTAGTCTGGCTGAACCACCAAGCGGAGACGACGATTTTGAATGCTTCTGCTCGCTTCTCAGCAACAATGACGTCTCGGGACGCATGACGGGTGCCGAGATCGAATACGCTGTCACAGAGGCCCTGTACGAGGCGTATCAGAGGGACAGAGACAGCCGCGCCAGGGACAAGTTCGTAGCGAGCATGATCGTCAACTGCGTTCGAAAGGCCAAGGATAGAGTGCTGTATCGGTCTGGGTCACCCGATGCTGAAGCCCTTAAGGAAATGGAAAAAGAGGCGGAGTCGAAGAGTTGGCTTTTCACCTAGTGGAATGAGCAAGCTTGCTATGGATTGGGGACCATTTCCGGAGCTAGCCGCGGAGCTCGCCATCACCGCACCTGTAGGCACTCGAGGCCACCTTGGGTGGCTGTGGGGGCTAAAAGAGGCAGAGGACCCGTGGAGAGCCTTTGTCCAGACCCTACCGTGGCCGTCGTGGCTTGGGGGAGCGGCCGGCACACTGGCACCCTCGGCTTTATCCCCGGGCGGCGATCTCACTTCCACATTACCCCTCGACCTGCCCAGGCTGCCCCTCCTCCTCATCCGCTGCCGGGCCTGGCTAAGCATCCAGGTGATCGAGTACCTGGGCCGCTTGTTCGCCCCCTTGTGGGAGGATATTCCGGCCGAGTTTACGGCCGTGTCCATAAAAGCTGTTGCCTGGACCCTGTACGCCTACACTCTCGACACGTGTGGCCCGCATGCCGTTGTGTCCAGGCCCTTATTGCCCACCAGGACAGGGCAGGTGGCCCTGCCGGCAGCGCCCTTGAGCTTGGCTCCGTACATCCTCGATCGCGATTTCCTTTTGGGCGACGCCCTGTGCCTGCACCTTCACGTCGAGCGCCTGGCCATGACCCTGCGCGAGCGGCTGCCGCGACGTGCTATCCCCTGCCCTACCGAGCGGAAACCCGGTGGTCTCCGCACTGCTTCTTTTCTCGAGACTTATGCTGCCGCCGTTTCACCTGACGCGCCCAGAGTAGCGGCGGATTGGCGGCGGGCGATGGAACCTTTAATCGACAACAGCCCGATCACGCTGACGGCGTATCTCGACCTGCTCGGGCCGCGGCTTCAAGCCCCTGCCCTGGAGGGGTTGATCCACTTTTCATCGTCGAGCGGAACGCGCGAGACCAGGCAGTGGCCGCGGGATCTGTGGTATTCACACCTGGCGCGCTCGTTGCACGCCGCTATAATCAGCGAGCCGCCGGTACTCGAAAAACTGCTGCGGGCAGAGGATCAGCTCGAGCGCTTGAAAGCCAGGCCCTCATGGTGGAGCCGTTGGTGGTGCTGGCTCAGTCGCGGCCGTTGGGGTAGAGGAGCCAGTTGGCGCGTGAAACGGGCTGAGCAGCGTTGTCAGAAGCTGCGCAAAGACCGGGTTAGAGAGTATCGGGCACGGCTTGTGGGTGTGGCCTCGCTGTTTGCCTCACAAGGAACCGAGCCTACTGGCATGCTATATGTGCATGTGCGCCTACTCGATCTGCTAGTGCGGCATGTCGCGGCTTGTTCCATGCCCGTCATGCTCCAAGAGTGGCGCGCTATGTCCAGAACGGCGCTGCCCTTTGCCCGCATCGAGCTGTTCAGGGAGGATGGAGCCTGTTTCGATGCCTTTCAACACACTCTGATCGGAGAAAAGCTGAGCCGCGCCGTGAAGAATCTCGGCAACCAGAGCAAGGAAGAGATTCGGACTGCGCTGGTGAACCTGTTGGAATTGCCTGAAGACCTGGAGCCGAAGGCGCTCGCTCGTGGAGCCGGCGTTCCTGAGGGTTCCGCTCGCGCCCTGGTCACCCGGTTCGTGGAGCAGCCCATTGCGCTGCCTTTGCGCTATCCCAACCACCAGGGCCCCTCACCTCGAGAATTGCTGGCGGAAAGCTGGCTGGCGAGCCTGCTCTCCCCATTGATGGGCGAGACAGTAAGTCGGGTAAACTGAGATCACACGCGCTTCTGAAAAGGAGCATGCTGACATGCCGACACCGATCAACGACCTCTTTCACACCGACGATCCGGATCTATTACCTAAAGGATCCGAGGATTGGAACCAGGCCGTGTTTGAACGGGCTTTTTGTGGTCCCGATGGCTCATTCGAAAGGGTTTGTGAGCGCCTGCGGCAGCATTTTTCCGTCCTGGTGTATCTTCCCGGTAACTGCATGAATGCCGCTGCCGAGGTGATCAAGCAAAAGGTGGGAGGAGATTGGACAGAGCTGGGCAAACCCGCGGGGCCAGGTCCAACAGGATCGGGTGGGGGCGCCGCTCTAGGAGAGCGGGCTTCCGACATCTGGCTCAGCTCGCGCAGCATGTTCGATATTATCCACTCCTGGTTCACTCGGGGGCGCCATACCCGCCCTATGGCCATATTCCACAACCTCGATCTGCTGGGTGATGGACGAGGAGGGATGTTATCGAGTGATGAAGCCAAGACGGCCCTGCTCTACGTGACCGAGAGCACCCGTTCGGGGGTTGTCCTGGGCATGAGCGACCGGGATGCCGGCGAACTGCCTGAGCCGATCAGCCGGCCGTTTGCCGAAAAAATCTGGCTGGATGAAATACCCGCCAATCAGTTCGTCAGGATCATTCCCCGAAAGTTAGGCATGTTATTGGCCGATCGAAAGCAACTGCCAGACGGCGCGGCGTGGCTGCTTGCGTCGCGCTTGCGCTGGACCGATCCGCTGCGGGCCGTCAGGATCATGGACTCAGTGGCCGAACGGATGAGTAGCGGCGATCTGGGTGAGATTCTACAAGAGATTATGGCTGCCACTCATACAGTCGAGTTCCTCGACCCCGACAAGATCCCGGACATCGACCTGGATGCTAGTGGTAATCCAACTGGCTTTGAGCCTGAGGTCATTACCTTTCTCCGCCAGAATGCCATCGACCCATTCCGACGTTGGGCGGACTTTTCCGGGACCCGAGATGAGTGTCTGCGCGAAATCCGCCGGTTGCCGCCGGGGATCATTTTGTGGGGGCCCCCTGGCACAGGCAAATCACGCCTGGCGCGCTGGATCGCGAAATCGATCTCGTTGCCCATCCGGCAGGTAAGTGCGGCTGATCTCAAGCGGCCGGATTGGGGACTGACTGAAAGACTGGTCCGAGAGTTGTTCCAATCTGCCCGCCGGGCTGCGCCATGTGTGGTGGTCCTTGACGACGCAGATGATCTGTTGCCCGATCGTGGCAGTGTGGCGGGCAGTGTGTCGAGTGCGGAGCGGGGCATCGTTAATGCCTTCCTGCAAGAACTACAGGGGTTCGGCCGGCAGCCAGAGGGAGTGCTGGTCATTCTTACCACAAATCGCTACGAAAGCCTGGATCGCGCTGCCAAATCGCGGCTGCCCCTTCACATGCGCATTCCCTATCCCCTGGATCCCGACCAAGTAGGCCAGATTGTATCGTCTATCGCCCAATCCTATGGCCTGGTGTTGACTGATGAGATCCAGGACAGCCTGGTCACGCTGTTTATGCGGCCGATCGTCGACACCGAGAAGGCCGTTTCTACCCCAGACGAGCGGCGCAGGATTGACGACAATCTTTATGCGCCGCGAGACATCGAGGCCGCGATGCGGTTGCTGATCACCGCATCCGGGGCACAGCCTGGCGCTGAGGATGTCAAACGGATGCAGCGTTACTGGAAGCGGGTGTCTGAAGGCAGCACAAGGCAGCCGCCCAAGTAGTAAGGAGGACGTTATATGTCGTGCAATACAGCGATCCATATCGAGCCCACCATTTACCGCGTGAAAGGCACACAAGTTGTTCCAATCGCCCAGGTTCTGGGTCAAGGGGGGGCATGCCTGTTGAAGAAGACCCTGTCCGAGTTGGATACCATCCGGCCCGGGCTGGGCGGGGAGGCCGCAGCCCTACTCGACTGGCGACGGGTGGGAGAAGACCGCTACCAGACGACGGTAAATGGCGAGCCGATCATTCTGCAGTTGTCTGGATCGATTGGCATGCTCGAGTACGCATTGCAGGGAACCGATCTCAGTGCTGGCAGCACCAATCCCCGCGTACAGGCACTCTATGCTGGTGCGACTCGCAAGGTCAACAACTTATTGGCGGTCGCCATGGCCAATCGCATCTCGGAGCGGCTGCAGCAGTTCGTCGGGCAGAGGTCAATGGTGCAGCAGTCTGTGGAGCAGCAAGTCTACCAGCGTGAGGCGAATAGCTATACGCTGCGTATTAATGCCTATTATGCACCCTAGAGGTGACAGGGAGGTGATGCATGACCGCAAGGATCCAGGTCGACAGTAAGGTCGTCTATTCCAAACGGAAAGCGACGAAGGAAGAGGAGGCATCAGGGGTCGTCTACCAGCCAGATGGCTGTCTATCACGACCAGAGCTGGTGAACCGCACTATCGAGGATAGGAAAGTCCGTGCCGCCATCCCGGAGGGCGCAGGCCGGATTTGCATCAGTATCCAGCCTGGCGAAAAGCTGGGTCAGATGTGTTTTAACGTGCAGTTTGAGGGCCGCCGAGAAGAAGGCCGACCGGAGCTGTACGACTTTACCGCCGACAGGCATAACGAACTCCTCTTGGCAGTCAGCGATTGGCTCCAGAGCCTGTTCGGTGAGCTCGGCACGGATTTTGTCGCCGACTTGGAAAGCAGCCCCTGTCCTGAAACTGACCATCGCATTTTCCTCGACCTGGCAGCGCAGGTGTTGGATCGCTCTGTCAGTGTTAGCTTGGCCAAGAATGAGCTTGACGTACAGGTGGACGCACAGAACCTGGTCAAGGAAGAGGTAACAGAAGGTTCTGGTCATAGCTCTACTATTACCCATACCTCTTCGTAGAGCCTTGTCAGTCAGGAGTGACACATGCCACCATTGAAAAAACCGTGGGAAATCGGACCTGATGATCCGGAATGGCAGTCTCTGGGCGTGACCAAAAAGATCCTGGGCAAAGACAAAGAAGGAAAGGGCAAACCCATCCCTATCACCTGGGCACGTGCCTGTGCCACCCGAGTGCGCAACATGCGCGCAGAGTTGTGCGGAACCTATGAGGGACTGGATGATGTGGTGTATTGGCTGTTAGCCACCCTCATTGCGCGCGAAAACGCGCTGCTTCTGGGCCCTCCGGGCGTGGCCAAGAGCGAGCTGGCCGTTCGTTGTTTCAAGCTGCTTGGGCTCGAGGCCCCCAAGCCGCCTGATACCCTGCCTCGCCACGTGGATGGAGCCGAGTCTCTACAGGCAATCAGGGAGAACTGGCTTGAGCGCGATGAGATGGAGAGAGAGAACCCAAAGTACTTTCACTATCTCCTCAGCCGGTTTACCCAGGTGGAGGAGCTCTTTGGCCCCATCGAGATCTCGTTGCTGCGTCAGGGCGTTCTCGTGCGCGTGAATCAAGGCTTGCTAACAGGTCCTGGCGTCCGAGCAGCCTTTCTGGACGAGATTTTCAAGGCTTCCTCTTCGATCCTCAACACCCTGCTCACTCTCACCCAGGAGCGGCAGTACTTTAGCTGGGGCGGCATGGTCGATAGCGATTTGCACATCCTGCTCGGCGCCTCGAACGAGCTGCCCGGAGGCTTTGGTACGGGCATCTATGGAGCGGGAAGTGGGACCGATGATTTTCAGTCGCTCTATGCATTCCTGGATCGCTTTCCCGTGCGTCTCCTGGTTCCAAATATGTCCGGCACCAGCGATCCGAGCCCAGAGGCTTCGCAGTTGGCCAGGGCTAGCAGGAAGGCCATTGGGCGTGCCGGTGCAGAGTTTGGCACAGGTGAAGGGTTTTCCTCGCCCGCGGCCAAGATGCCTGGCATCAACGATCTTCTTTTGTTGGGGCGCTGCTGCCTGGAACAGGAAGCAGGACTGGATCACTGTCTCTTTCGCCGTGAGGACCTGGACAAATTCTGGAAAGCGTTTATTACCATGGCCACTGCGCTTCAACAACGCGGTACAGCGATGCGACCAGGAGTGATCACGTGGACCATCTCTCCACGTAAGGTCAAGGCATTGTACAAGATCGCACTCGCTCATGCCCTGGTGTGTGACGATAGGTTTAGTGGCAAGAGCGAGGTGGTGTGCGGGCCGGGCGGCGCCGAACTGCGCGTATTCGAGTTCATCTGGGACTCACCGGGTGCGCAGAGCGATCTGTCCAACCAGGTGCAGGCCGGAACACAACCTTACTACCGCTGACAGGGCACCGATGTCTCTGGTTGACGACTTGGTCCAATCGGCGGCTCTCGCCGCCACGGATGGCACTGGGTTTAGCGATCGGGGTATCCCGCGCGTGCTCGATCTCGGGCAGCGTGCGGCGACGGGGGGCTGCCTGCTGCCACTACCTCTGTTGCTCGACACGTCGGCCATGGTCGGGATTTCTCTGTCTCAGCCACCGCCGTTTCGCCGCCTTACCAGTACGGCTCCGCGCGAGATAGAGTCCTACCATGACTGGCTCGACAGTTTCGCCCGGCGTGCCCGGCGGTGCCTGGCCCTACAGCGTCGTCAACCGGCTTCTGATTCGGACATCGCCCCGGACTTGCTCCCGCTTCTGGTCCACGTGTGGCGCCGGGACGGTGGTAAAGATGAGAAGCTGGACCAGTGGGCCGAAGCCTATCGCACCCTGCGGCAAGATCCCTCTGCCGCCGCGAAAATCAAAAATGTGTGGACGACTGCCCGCGCCATGGATGCCGGGCTGTGGCAGAAATGGTTCTCCCGGTCGCTGGAAGATAGAGGCCTTTCCCCAGCGGCTGTCATGTGGTCCAGTGTCCAGGATAGCCGCCACACCCCTGTGCCCGAAACGTTCGACCACATGGCCGCTCATATTTACATGGAAGCGGCGGATCTCACCATCCTGCCCGACCAGGAGCGCCGGATCATCGAGCTTTGCCACCAGCGGGAGCGGCAATTGAGCCTGAAGCCGCCCGAGGGCTTTGACATGCTGAATCCCTACGTCGGGTCAATCTCGCTGCTTACGCTGGCCTGGGACGACTATGGGCTCTTTAAAGCTGCGAACCATACCGATCCCCGAATCTCGGATGCCGTTCTTTCGCTTCCGCCGCCGCCCGTCGACGTTCACTTGTGTTGGGCCCATGGACGCGCCGGCCTCGGTTCCGAGCATACGTGTTTGCCCGGGGCAGCTCCCCGCTCGCCATTGGTCAGGGCGACCGGCGCTTCGACTCTGCGCGGGATTGTCGGCCTGTTGCTGGACGATTGGCAGGTAGCATTACACAGGCTGAAGGTCAACTTCCACGTGCACAACGGCAGGCCTGACCTGTCGCAGGATCGGCTGGAGCGGTCGGGAAAACGGTGGAAGGAGGCAGCCGGGTCAGATGGTCCGCTCTCAAACCGCGTCGTGTTGAACAAGTTGTTTACCCGCTCCAACTGGGTGACCATTGATCCCAACTCCCTAAAATGGGACGCGCCCACCCTCGCCGGCTGGTGGTGTGCCTGTTTGCTCACATCTGATCTACCTGAGCTCGGATTCACAATGCAGACGGCCGCAACCCCGGAATCACCGTACGACTCGCCGACGTGGATGGCTGATGGGGCGGCCCTGGCCGAGTGCATCTCGGATGTCATCCTGGTTGACGTAGCTGGGGAGGATCACGTGGTGGCTAGCATGTGCCAGGTGATTCGAAATGCGAATGGGAAAGAGCCGTTGGAGTTGCATCCGAAGCCCTGGCGTCCTGTACGTGTTCGGGATGTCGATTCCTCTTTCCTAGCGCTGCGGACCAACGCCCTCGACCTGGTGCTCGACGGCTTGTCGCGCAAGATCCGTTAGTCGGGAGGTATACAGGAGTACACATGCCAGCGAAAACAGATGACAAAGCAATGTATGCCGTCTTTGCGCAACCCGATCACCTGTTCCAGGCGCTGTATCTATGCGCCGGGCAGCAACAGAGGTTTTTCCCGCACGAGGTCACTGCAGTTGACGGGGGAGGATGGGCTCTTCCAGTGACCATCTGCGGAGATCGCCAACAGTTTGAGCACCTGACCCGCCAGTATGAGTGGGTTGTGACTGTCGTCAATGGCCCGCCGGCTGGCAAGGGGATCGCCTTATGGAAATGCCTGGAGGGAGCCTGGGCTTGGACTTATCACGACCCTTGTAAAATCAGACAGGCGTATGAATCTTTCTCGGCCGAAACCACCTGGCACTCCTTGCGTATCCCGGTATCCCCTCTCGAAGAGACGATTCGTTGTCTCCTTGGCGCCCGCGACCAAGCCCAAGCCCAAGTAGTCCTGGCGGTTCTGACCGAAGTGTTCGCCATGGGCATCCGTGCGGTGCCCATTGTGCCGCGCTTCATCTCGCCCGATTCGGGGTTCAGTTTCTTCTGGGATGTCTCCATGGACGATCTCATGCCAGTGGTGCTGCGTGCCGCGGATCGGGCCTGGTGGCGGTTAGGCAGCAGCGGCCCGATTGAGATCTATCAGGAGTGGCCGTACACCTTGTGGCTGCCTAAAGCTTGCTTGAGCAAGATCGATTGGGGACTTACATCCGGGTTCGTGCTGTTGAGCCGAAACGAGCCCCAAATCATAGTCCTCGAAGTTCCGAAGGGCCAGCCATCATTCAGGGAGATCATTGACATCGCCCGGCCTGAGGTTGGCGAGCATCGAACCCTGCAGATGCGTTCCGACCCGGTTGGTGAGTCACCTCTCAAGTTCCAGTTTCAGCTTAAGCTTGTTAAGGAGGATCGCCACTACAGCCTGCTTAACCGGGCCCGCGAGCTGGAGGCCGAGATCGAGACCCGGCAAAAGGCCCTCGATTCGATAAGAGAGGAATTACGGCCAGAGGAAGACCAGCAGGCTGCGCCGCAGCCTCTGTTTCTATACCATGGCGCCGAATCGGATTTTCCATACCAACTCCGCCGTTTGCTCCTTGATTGGTCGGACCAGCCCGAAGATCTATGCGCTCTGCGCTACATGAAGCTCGACTCTGCCCGTTTGCCCGTTGGGTTCTTCCCTGACCACCGTGTCATCCACATCCTCACTGTGGCCACCGCGATAGGCGAGCGAGGTGGTCCGGACCTTGGACTGCGTCTGCAAGAGTATGCTCCTGAAGGGCCATATTCATGGTTCGATCTTATGCCCGGCTGGGCTCGGCTCGACTTGCATCTGTTCGTCCCTCGCGGTCATCGCCCAGAGCTCTATCCTCCGATCCGTCCCAGTCGCACCGCGGCGGACAAGTTGGCCGCCGAACTGCTGCCGGCGCGGACAGGTTGGGCTGCGCTCCTGGTACCCGCGCTCGACAATAAGCTGCGTGTTCTACAGGTGCGGCTCGCCGATTTGCAGCCCTTGCTCGCGTCGTTCCAATGGGACTGTGGTCTTGGATCGAGCTGCGATCCGCTGTACGCAGCCAATGAACTGTCTAGGCAGATCATTCGCCAGATTGTGACGACCGTCGACGGCGATCTCACGCGAGACCTTCAGGGAGAAGTAACCCGCCGTCAGGATGAGGTGCTGGATCGCCTAAATGGACAACTGCAAGCGATTGAGAACGTCACGACGCGACATACCAAGGCGATCTCTAATCTGGAGACCATGACTGAGACGTACGACGGACTCCACCGACAACTGGATGCCGCCGTAAAGGCCACGATCAAGCAGGGCCAGACCTTCAGCCACGATGTCACGCAAGTTCGCACCACTCTCAGGCGGATGGAGGGAAAACTGAACGGAATAGATCGCATCAAGGCCGATATTGACGCCATGAACGCACAGGCGACTTTCTGGGCCCGCGTCCTCGACCGTCTCCGCCGTTTTCGACAGCGTATCCAGGGCGATTCGGCAGTTGAGCAGGAAAATCGATGAGCGACCTCGATGCCCGTAGGCAACAAATCGAGGAGATGGCACAATTGCAGTCAGAGGCTATCTCCGACCTAACGGATCGCTGCCAGAGGCTGAGCGATGGCATACAACAGATCAAGAAACAGCAGGCGGATATGAGCCAGGTATGCAAACCGGTGCTCGCGAAGCAGTTCGCCGGACTGGACTCCTGGTTGAACGACGAGCGGGTTACTCGGAGCCAGTTGTTGGATCAAACAAAGCATGATGTCGCCAAGAAACGCTTGGAGGTGTGGCAGGAGTGCTGTCAGATCATGCACCAGCTCGGTGTTTCAGTCTCTTGCCTGGTCCACAACGTCAGGCGGAGTGAGCAAGATCCCCATGACTGATACTTCCCCTGGCCAAGAGCCTGGCTGCCGGACTGTAGTTCGGTCGGTCCAGACCTACCTGGCAACACGCCTCGCCGCATTCGTCGTCATCCTCGGCTGCCTGGCAGTCGCCGTGGCTCTGTATCGCTTTCCCTGGACCTGGTTTTGGGAGGGGTTGTTCGAAGGGGAGATGTTCTACCTATCTTGGCCACTTCTTATCCTTGTCTTTGCGTTCTGTTTCACCGTGGGGGGCTTTTGGCGGCACTGGAGATCGGGATTACATCAGTTTTCCCCATGGTCGGCGGGGATGGCTGTTGTGGCGCTGGTAGTGCTGATTGGGATCATTCTAAATGAAACAGCAGCCGATTGGTCCTGCGGCTGGTGTATCCTGGCTGGGCTAATCATCGTAGGATCGGGATTCATTCTCATGCGGGGCTATCTCGGATACAGCGAGCTGTGGCGCGAGTTCTTCAATTCACAAGTTTTGAGTTGCGTTGTAGGTACGCTACAGGATGGCCGCTTCCAGGACAGATACAGGAATCTGGCAAGTGGTCGGGCGTGCAGGGCCGAATGGGGGTCGGTGCATTGTTTGCGCATCGTCCAGGGATACTATGACACGATGAAGCAGCGCGTGTTAATGCCCATCGCATCGGAAACAGAAGATGAGGCTACTGACCGTTTCGTCGCTGCCGGCCTGGCCCTCCGGAGCTATCTTTCGGTCCGCTGGTCGGAGGAACTGCTGCCACCGGCCGAGCAGCGAGCGAGGATCCTGGAGCTTGTTCGTGAATTGGTCACCGTGTGCTTGATAGCTCAAGAGTCCGTTCAAGAGAACTACCAGGGCAAAATCGCTGCTTGGCGGAAGGAATTGCAGCAGCCCGGTGACTTGTATCACCAGTTGCTGGATGAGATCTTGGCGCTCGGGGTCAGGGCCAGGACACCTCTGACACCTATTGAGGCTGGCACCAAGATCGGCGACATCATTCACTTGTTTGATCAACTGGAGTCACAGGGCTCTGCCCCTGCTTTGGGCCTCGACATGCGCAATATCTGCGCTAACACGTGGCTTGCGCTGGCGCACCACTCCATTCCCGGTCAGGCGTGCTTTGATGCGTGGATGGCTATGTGCGACGCTCAGAACGAGGATCTGTTCGTCCGCCCAGCGCCTACCGGAGAACTAGATCCGGCCCAAGTCGCGGCCCGGCGCTACCTGGCGGACTGGTACGACCTATGGCGGGATCGCACTCCCGCCGGTTGGCAAGAGGGATTGGCAGGAAGGGCTGAATATGCCAGGGTTGTCGCGCCAAGTTCATAGCTCCAAGCCGGTCGACCTCGATGATCCGCACTGGCTGACGGTGGACCAGGAAGCGGGAAAGCTGCATTCGTGGCCTTATTGGGCTGTGCGACAGGTGCGCGGCACTCGTTTGTTTGTGACTCTCTGCCCGCTCTTGCTATCGATCCCGGTTATTGTGATCCTGGCGGCAGTCAATCCTCGGGTGCCCTTTCGTTTCGGCTGGAACTCGATCGACCACGTGGCAGACCGCCGGCCCGGGCACGATTATACCGCTTCCGAAGTCACGGCCATGGCCGGGTCGGACCAATGGTTGGCGCTGGGCACGGCCGACCAGGGGCTGACCCTGCTGAATAAGGCCAGTCGCGTACCCCGTGAGGCAGTCACCGCAGGCCGGGTGCTGGACGTCACTCGAGGCGCGGGCACCGACAATTTTCTGGTGCTTCAAGAGAATCAGTCAATCTCGCAGATCGCGCCCGCACAGTGGTCAGGAAGAATATCTCATCAGGTATGTCTTGCCCAGCCTGTTACGCCCACCTGGCCCCTTGAGTTCGAGCCCGCGGCGAATCAGGTGGTGGCCACTGCTCTCGACGACAGGGGATGGCTGCTTGCCCTGAAGGGAGTAGGGGTGGGACGTTACCTGTTCGACACCACGTCGTACGGTCATACACTCCGCACCCGCTCCTGGCAGATGGGTACCTTGTCCGATGTGCCCCTGGACGAGGCGCGAATCACTGCTGGCGGTGTGTGGCTCACGCTCGAGGGCGGCGGCATCCGGTACGCAGAGCGTGCATCGCTGACCGAGATAGTGACCCGATCGTTATCAACGCGCCCCATTTTGAGCCTCGATGCCGATTACCGTGATCAATGGGCCAGTGCTGTCGATGATCAGGGAGCTCTGTGGCTCTATCCCGGCGGCGAGTCTGGCTGGTCGGGGCCATTTCTTGGGCACGCTCAAGAAGAATGCCAGCTTGGGTCTCTGACGGATATCACTGCCACTCGGGTAGATGGCCCTCTGGTCTGGCTCGGCGGCCCCACCGGCTTCTTTGTGTACGATAGCGAGGCTCGCCACCTGTCCTGCATTCTTGCCTACGTTCGCGTCGTGGATCTTGTCGTTCGAGACAGTGAGAGCCAGGATTCCGCTGCCCGGCAGGTTCTGGTCGCCACTGACATGGGGCTGTATCGGGTAGACAGTTCGGATCTCGATGTGCCACGCCAGTTCACCGTGAAGAACCTGGCTAATGACCCTGTTCGTGCCATCAGCCTGAGCCCTGATTCCGAGTTGCTCGTATACCAGGTTTCTTGGGAATCGTGGACGGGCACAGTATTGGAAACTCGTGCACTGCAGAACCCCTTCGGCACGAGTCGAACCACAGTGCTGAGCCCTGAGTTGGGCTGGCAAGAGCTGAGTATGGCCCCTACCGTCACTGGCCTTGAACGCTTGGGGCAGGACCTGGTGTTCGGAACATCGAGTGGGGCCTTTATCTACGATCCCGATCAGCACATCTATACCGATTTATCGCGTGCCCTGGTCGCGGGAAATGAGACCACCTTGTCGGAGTTCAGCCGGCTGCGGAAGGGAGAGAGTCACCTCCTGGCGCTGGCCGATTCGAGGCCACATGTCCTCCGAACAAACCTCGTAAGCCCGACCTGGATCAACCTGGATCCCAGTTGGGACACGGCTCCAGTTGATCTCGCCGAGTCGGCGGGCGAGATCGTGGGCCTGGGTCCAGATGGTGAGATCTATGACTATGACAAGGAGGGTAACGAATCGGCCAAGATCTATCTGGCTGGCGCGGCTTCATCGCTCAACCACGCCCTGGATGCGCAGAACCAGGCCATAGGCGATTTGCTGCTGTCGAGTGACAACAATTGGAAAACAGCCTTGCTGAATGGGGAGTGGGTCGTTACGTATGATGCAGCTATCGGTACGATGGAGGAAAGACGGCTGCCCAGCTTCGCTAGCCCTCAGCACGTAGCGCAACTGCGGATGCTGAGCGATGATCTTCTATACCGGCTGGACGATGGGCAAGTCTTGTCCGAAGACGGCACAGTCGTCTTTGAAAGCAATACTTTCCCCTTTGCGCCTGACAAGGTCACGGCACTCGCGGCAGGCCCCGAGGAAACTATTCTTCTCGGCGGATCACGGGGTTGGATTGCAGAGTACGATTGGGCCTCGGGATCGGTGCAGCAAGTAGGCGGCGAGTCTCTGCGGCCAGGCGAGTCGCCGGTGATCAACCTGCAAAGCACTGAGCGAGGCACGTTCGCTGAGCTAGCAGATGGCAGCCTGTTTCACACCTGGGGCGCCGGTTGGAGTGAGCTGCGTGGTTATCGACGGTGGGTGACTGACAGTTCTGGCTCGGCCGTGTGGGCCCTGGGTGACGGGTTCGTTGCCCGGCTGTGGCTACCTCCAGATGCTGGTCCGTCACTCTGGTCTGTCCAGCAATTCAGCGCTGGCATCGGCTTCAAGGCGTTTGTCGATCAGGCTCAATTTGCCTGGCAGATGGATGCGGAACGGGTTGCCTTCTTGGGTCCCGACGCGCAAGCCGGGGTGTACGATGCCTTAACCGATACCTGGCAAGAGCAGACGATGCGGCGCCTGACTAGGCCCCGCGCGTTCGCGGTCGGCGAGGATGCCCTGATTGTCCTTGACGAAAATCGGTTGTTTCGGCTCAACCAGAGCTTGGAGGCTGACCCGATCGCCACGCTCCCCGAGAACGCAAAAGATATATCTATCCACGTGGAAGGGAAAATGCTACGCGTGGCGTTCGTGGAGGCGGAATCGGCCGTTCTGTGGGTTTGGGCTGATCTCTGGCATAAAACCGTCAGCACATCGTATCGGCGTGGTTCTGTCTTCCCCGGTTTAGATCTGGACCCTCGACAGGTCGTCTATGCCGAGCAGGGTGAGGATGCAGTCTATCTCGTCGACACGGATGGCAGCTTGGCTAGCTACAATCCCGTAACGGCCGAGTGGACCCTGCTTCAGCCGGGGGTGCCGGGCGATTCGCTTTTGGGCTGGCTGTCTGATGGTTCGTCCAACAGGACTGACCTGCTCCTGCAAACAACTCGGGGCAAGATACGCGTGATACGGTTGCTGCATTCGTGCATCGACCGAGTTTATGAGATACCAGTCTCCCTGGATGAGCTTGGAAACCTTCTCGAGATAGGTGGGCGCCACTGCACAAGTCAGCATCTACCTGGACGTCTCCTGTGCTCCCGCACGGCGGCGGCCCGCTTGTCTCTGCGTGCCATGGGATTGAAACCTGTTCCTTTGACCCGTGTTGGCGACCGGCCTTTGCTGACGGACGGGATCATGCACATTGTCCGCCAGGCGGGGCAGACGACTTATACCCTCAATTGTCAGGGCACCTGGCGCACCATGGATCTGCAAGGAAGCGGATTCAGCACAGACGCAACCCAGGATGTGATCCTGACGGCATCCGGCGAGCTGTGGGGTTGGCAAGGCCACGAGCTGATTAACCTTCGGCCAGCAGCCGAGGAGGGTGGGCTGATACCAGGTGCCCGCAGCCTGGCGTTCGGTCGACCTGTCACCGGGATAGACTCGATCCTTACCGGACAGATCCGAGTGCACTATGCCGATGGAGACGTCGACATTTTTCAGGAGACCGCGGACGGCGAGCTGACTATTGCTCCCGAGATCGAACCGTCTGTGTTAGCGAGTGTGAACCTGGCAGGCTATGTCCTGGACTGGACCTGGTATCCGACCGGTACTCTGTCGGCGGCTTGGCGCGACGAGGAGTTTCCGGTGTGGTCGGCAGAGAGCGGCGCACTGGCCATTCAGGATGTGCACGACCTGGCGCTTACTCCTGATGGCGATCTCTTGTTGGCCACAAGTGCGGGGCTGGTGATCCGTGAGTCTGATGACTTTGGTGTAATCAAGATCCTCCCCCACGACCATGTTCCCGGCTTTGTCCGCACACCCGACGGGAGAAAACTATTGGCGGTGATGGAGGATGGGCTCTACAAGTGGGAGCGTGAGGCCTTCATGCCTGTCGACTCGGGGATGGTCACCGTCTCTGTGCCATTGGGACCATGGGAATGGCAAAGCCATTACCTGGATTCGAGTGATGCCACACGCACGATCGTAAGCAGGCGTGAGGGTCGCTCCCGGCAATGGACGCAGGTGGCGCTCGGCCAGTGGCAGTTCAAGGACGACATGGTCACCCACATCGCACGGAATGATGCCGGGACTGTGGCATGGCTGGTGACGGAGGATGGAGCGTGGCGGTTTGATTCACACACCGGTCGATTGAACGTGCCGCAAGAGGACCCTAGTTCTCTGCCCGATGATCAATTCGTCGCCACATCTCCCGCCGTCACCATCAGCTATTCCAATTCGCGCCTGATTTTCGAGCCTGGCGATGGCGCGGACCGCCCTGTGTTTGAACAAGGTCGGTTCTTTTTCGATAACAACACCCAGTTGTGCAGCTATGTTCGTTCCCTTTTCACACTTTTGCCAGGCCGGGCTATCGTTCGTCGAAATCCACACACACCAACCAAGATCACCGGGCTCTGGCCGGTCCCACCTGATCTCCCGGCCGACGTCGACTATCGCCTCAAGCCGTCAGACCACGGAGTTTTGCTGATTGCGCTGTCAGCCGACCCGGATACGCACTCTGCCTGGGAATTGGACCTGCGCACCCAGGCTGGTGAGTGGCGGGCTATCACTGTGCAGGCGCAACGAGACGTGGAGGATTTCAAGTTTGTCAGATGGCGCGAGATCAAAGATGGGGACATCAGGCCCTTCATTCGTCTTGATGACCAGAGCTCGCTTGAACTTTTGCCCGATTGGTGGAGCTGGGATCGGTTTGCATGGGATCAGGTGTCCTGTGCCGGAGCCGTCGACGGGGACATGGCCCTCCTCGCCACGCCGCTTGGGCCGATTGTCCGCACCAACGTCGAGGGTACAACCTGGGATACTGCACTCATCGGCCCGCTTACCGACATGGCCTATTGTGCTACCGCGCGGCAGTCAGGCCGCCCGACGGGTGTGATCGTCGGAAAGATCGAGGAGCGGCTGTACCGGCTTGTCTCTGTTGGCCGGCAAGGGCAGCCTGTGATCCAGGAGCCCAATGCCGATTCTCTCCTTTTGGCAAGTACTGTCTTGAAGTTGCAACGTGAAGGCCAAGATAGCAACCGGCGGATCACTTGGCAACAGGAATGGGTTCCATACGTTCTTGGGGATGAGCCTGTGCGGGCTAGCGTAGTCACGTCGCGCCTTGCCTATTTCCCGCCCGACATTCTCGTGAAAGATGGTCAGTTCATTTTTGACATTGCGCGTGGGGCCGCTCCGCTCGAGGCAGCGGGTGACAACTATGGCAATGGCTCCACATGGCTCACTTATGCTGGGTGTAGCGATGAGGGAAATACAAGCAGTGCGATTGCCCTGAATAGGCTGCAAGAGGACTCAAGAACAGGTGGATCGAGCTTGGTCCTGCAAGATCTCTGGCCTTCGGATGTTGACCTTCAGGCGGCGCGAGCCACTTCTGATCGCAACATAGTCGGGCTTTACTTGACATCGAGCGGCGAAAGCCCGTTGTTTGAGGTTGCCAAGGGCCGTTTTACCGGCGAAAAGGTTGTCTGGCAACTGGTTCCGTTTGATCAGCTCGGTGACGCGTTTCGTACAGGAGACCAGGTCACTATTGATGTGGCAAAGATGGATTGGACATCGAGACCAAGGTATATTTGGGATCCAGATCTTCCCCTCATCGTGTCACCCGAAGGCTACCCGCTTTTTGCGAGTGAAGCTAATGGAGTGGCCCTAGCTTTTGATATCTTAACGAGCTTGGCCGTCGATAGACCAAGACAACAGTTCCTGATCGGCACTCGGGGAGGCATCCTCCGGTTTTTTTACACCGATGATCCTTGTTCCATGTCGCTCATCTTGCAGGCGCATTTATTGCTTCCTCCGAATCGACTCACCTTGACAAGGCAGGACCTCGATGTCGAGCGCATTCGCTGTGCACCAGACGACCGTGTATGGATCAAGCTTGGCCCACCGGCACGAACAGCGGTGTTATTAGGTGGGCAGCGCTGGGAAGTTCTTGAAACAGATTGGTCGGCTACCGCTGGAGCTATTTCAGACGTAGTTGTGAATCTGGATGGTGATGGGTTTATGGTAAATAATGCGTTATATACCGAAAGTAATGATGCCTGGCATATTGGCCGAAGGAGCCTGATTGATATTGTGGATTTCGCCCTTGATGATAGTTCTGAAACGTTGTGGCTTAGTACACGTGACAATGGTGTATTCAAGGTGGTCCTTGACGCTCTAGACGGGGAAGGAAACTAGACAGGGGAACTTACGAGGATGCTGCCTTCTCACTGGCTACACTAGGATTTCTTCTTGGTCGTCGCCAAGTTGAAATACTTGCGGCGGACGATGGTGGCGATCCAAACAGACGCATGCAGATTCCAGGTAACAGCTTGAAACGGGCGGGGTGAGGTCCCAATGGCGCGGGTGCATATCTACCAGAGGCAACATTGGTAGGAGTGATGAGGGCGCTCCCATGACGTTTCCTCTCAATGCAAGACTATAAAAGCCGATACTGTGCCAATGAAGGTCCTTTGTGTCGCATTTTTCTCACCGTGGCACCTGCAATGTGCAGCATCATCCAGTAGCTTAAGCAAGGGCCATCGGCTTTTTCTGCACTGAAGCGCAAGAATTGTACTACTGATTGTCGAAACGTGCAAAAGCAAGCGCAAGCGCGTTTGAGCACGAAGCCTGGTGACCTTATCCATTCCGGTCGTGGAGACTACGTGACATGCTGGACGGTTCGCTGGGCGAGTACGAAAAATCACTGGGCTGGAGTCCGGATTGGTATTCTCGCAGCGGAGCCAGCGTGCCCTCGATCCGACCTCTCTCTCCCTTCTTGTTTACCGGCCGATGCAGATGGGCGACATAGTTGCCGGTCTGTCGCGGCGCGTCTTTGGGCAGGTAGCCCATTCTCTGCCCCGATGCGCCGCCTTCGTCCAGTTGGTAGGCCGCCATCCGTTTCTCGGTACGCCCATAGGTGTCGGTGTAATCCTCGAGGAGAATGCGGATGCGCGTCGTGCGCGGCTCGTCGTAATAAGCCGCACCCGATTCACCCAGGTTGTTGTCGTGCTGCGGCCCCAGGATCAGGATCTCGCGGACAGGCTGTGGCTGTGGGGTCTGAAGCTGGCTCAACATCTCGGGCCGGAAGGCGTGGAAGGCCGCCGACGCCGTGCCCCCCGACCGGATGCTTTCGTGCGCAGCGTGCCACACGGCCTGGGCCATCACCCGCCGCTCCTGGGGATCGGTGTAGCCCTTGCTCCACTCGTACAGGCGCTGGATGGCGCTGACTATCGCCTTGTCATCCTCGCCGCTCATCGACCTGGCTACGGCGCGGTTGTATTCCTTCAACTGCTTCCTGGCCACGAGATACTGCTCCTCGGTGAACTCGGCCGGCAGCATGTCCTTGAAATGACTCGGCGGCTCCATCGCCCGCTCCCATCTCCGGAACGCGCGGCTGACGTGGTTCCACAGGTGGGACACGGCGTCTGGGCTGTGGGATAGCCGGGTCTCGCGGACAAAGATGCTCGGGTCCTTGTGCACGTCCAGCCACACCAGCTCCCGGCCCACCTTCTTGCGCACCGCGTTCACGTACTCCATGTCGGCGCCGGTGTCGTATTTGAACTTGTCCACCTCGGCCTGCAGCTCCTCGGCCAGACGGCGGATCGTTTCTTCTCGCTCCGCGGGCGTGTACTTGTCGGAGGCATTGACTCGCGAGACGGTGTAGACGATCTGGCCCAGGGCGCTGTCCATGTTCTTTAGCGCCTGGCGACCGGCCTGCTCCCGGTTGTACCGGCGTGCCAGGCCGAATAGATCGCTCTCCCTTTGGCCGATCCAGCCATGGCTGTCGAGCCCGTGTGCGTCGGCGATCTCGACTGCTTCGTCCAGGCTGCGTTCTTTGTCACGTGCGATCGCGCCAAGTGCCTCGGCAACCTCTCGCTTTTTCTCCGGTTCGAGATTTTGCCCATCGAGGTGGTGACCCAACTCGGTCAGGAACTGCTCTCTGTGCCCGCCCTGGTAGATCGCTGCCGACGTCAACCACCTGC
>JAFGOG010000399.1 GCA_016926595.1 Anaerolineae bacterium | reverse complement strand
GACTATATCATGCCCGAAAGTGGGGTCCCTGACAAATCCTTGCTCTATTCTGTTGTTAATGTGTTACCCTATTTCCGAACCATCCCGGTTATGCTAACTGGATTAATCTATCATATCACAGATCGAGCGCGAATTCAATAGTGAATTTCGGGCAGTTCACCGGCCGCATCAAGCTGCTCCATCTCAAGGACTATCGGATCAAATTCGATACATCTGTGCTGAGCGGCGAATTCAGCAGGGACAAGTTCTACGCAGCCTTCACCGGCGCGGTGCAGTTCGCCGAGGTGGGGGAGGGCAACCTGCCCATGAAAGAGATCATCGAGACTGGCCTGGCCTGCGGCAGTGAGTACTTTCATCGAGCACGACGATCCCTATGGGCGCGACCCGTTCGATTGCCTGGTCACCAGCCGCGACAACCTGATCAAATTGGGATACGAGGGCTGGTTCACGCGCGGCTAGGCGCGCGGCTAACGCCCAACAAAGCAGGGGATAGAGGAGCCTCCCCATACGGAGACCCTCCATCCCCTGTCCAGACGACGCGCAGTTGGCGCGTCTATAGATGGCGAACGGTTGTGTTTTGAGTTACCTGCGCTTGATCAGGCGATAGATGGCGATCACGATGATCGCGCCCACGATGGCGATAATGATGCTCGTCAGGTTGATGCCGCTCATCAGGTCCACGCCCGTAAGCAGGCCGGCGATCCAGCCGCCCAAGACGCTGCCGACCACGCCCAGGATCAGATCGACCCAGACACCGGTCTTGGCCTTCATGATCCATGAAGCTATCAAACCTGCGATTAGACCCACTACGATGGTTGCTAAGAGATTCATTGGTTTTCCTCCTACTTTGAACTAGCCGATTGGTGAATAACGTCTAGACGCGCTCGGCCACTTTTCTGAACGCGTGCATGGCTTTTTTGACCCGCATCATATCTATGGGGTTGCCACCGGCCACAAACTTGCCGATGATGCCGCCGCCCATCAGCGTGTCCAGCGTGTACTCGACCTTGCACTCGTCGGCTTTCAGCCCAAGGAACCCGCCGCTCGGTTTCAGCGCAAAGACGTGTGCGTCTTTGTCGTCGCCGATCTGGGTGGTGATCTCCAGGCGCTTGAGCGGCTCTATCTCCACAATGAGGCCGCGACCCTTGTCGTCCCCAGACGTAAACTCGAACCTGCCACCCTTGGTGATCGATGTCACGTTGGTGACGGCGTCCACGCCTGGAAACCACTCCGGCCAAAACTCTGGGTTGGTCAGCACTTGCCACACGTGCTCAACCGGTGCGTCGATCTCTACTTCTCGTTCAAATTTTGGCATACTCCCTTTTCACCTCCTGAAACAAGCCTGGCACGCCACGCCATCGTGACCGCCAGGACAAAAGCCCGGTTGGGTACGGCTGCTCCTTTGTTCAGTCACAAACTGGCCCGAACCGGAGAGAAACCGGCCCAGCCGAGCAAAAATGACTGGCTTATGGTCTTGCTGCGTTTCGCCCGCTACCGCTAGCGCGGCTTTTTGCCTCCCAATAACCGGCCCAACAGCCCCAGCACCTCGCCCACGATCGATCCGTCCTTGTTTGTGTCCAGGGCGCTGGTCAGCAGGCCCATGATGCCGGGGTTACTGGTCTGCACCTCCTGCTGCTGCCCACCCAGAAAAGACATCAGGCTGTTCGTATTCAGGCCGCCCTGGTGCTGCTGCTGCCCCAAGGCTCCCATGAGCAGCGGCGCGGCGATCTGCAGCAGTTGGCCGACCTGCCCGCTGTTCAAGCCCGTCTGCTGCGCCACGCCCTGTGTCACCGCTGGCTGCTGGGCGCCCAGGATGTGCCCCAGGATGCCCATTCCGTTGGCGGCCTCGGGATTGGCCAGAAAGCCGGACATGTTGTTGAGGATGGAGCCGTCGTGATCTTCGGCCAACGCCTGGTGGAGCGATTGTGCTCCGCTTGGGTTGGAGGCATTGTTGGCCAGGGCGCCGACCAGCAGCGGCAGCACCGTCCCTAGGGCAGACCCGGTCGTCCGCTCATCCGCGCCGATGCGCTGGCTGATTTGGGCCATCCCCTCACCGGATAGTTGTTGCATCAATTGTTGCGTTAAAACGTCCACATGATTCTCCTTTTGATTCTATAAACTGCGCGGCAGAGTGATTTGTCCTGTCGCATATCAGTCAGGCCAGATCCCGCTGGTGGTCAAGACGGCGAGTCGGCCTCTATGCCAACAGAATGGCCTTCTGGTGCTGTCACTATCGTCATCACCTTTTTGCCGTTTTACTCGCCGTTGAGTATCGGCGCAAAGCGCCACACTTATGTCTAGCTTTATAATACAACCAACCCGCGATTCTGTCAACGATGGGGCCAGTTCCAGACAGGTACCAACAGGTACCACTTGGACCGGCCCGGCGGCTGTCGAACACATCGAACGCTTCCCGAGCGCGCTCCAAATGGTCTCCAGATCACTTACTATACGTTTCTGACCGGGGATCGTTGCAGATCAGTGGAGAGTCACGTTGAAAACGTGGCCTACCGGGAGTACTCGAGTTGTGAGGGTCTTCTAAGGACGGCGAGCAACTGGAGTGAACCTAATTCTTGAAGAAATGGAATTGCGTTCACAATAGCGTTAGCCAATCGATACCTGCCCTGATCTTGGGGAGGGTTCAAACGTATCGTCTCGATGGTGAATCCCGCCGCGGCTGCCTCACGTTTGAATCTGCCGACCGTGATCCGGTTGAGATGTCCCCGAATCTCTTCGTAGCAGCCCGCATCATCGTTGGGACGATAGCACTCTCTCCTGACTCGCAGCACGACCCGCTCGGGGAAGAGGAAATGAACCCAAGGGATGGGGGTAAATCCCCGCATGTGGGCTCCATAGGGACTCCACCACAGCGGTCCAAACACCGTAACAAACACGCCACCTGGCGTCAGGCACGCGTGGATCTTGAGCAGACAAGCGAGCGGAGAGAGAATGTGCTCGAAAGCGCTTTGACAGAGCACGATATCAAATGGGGCGTCACAACGGTACGCGGTCACAAAATCGGTGCACTTGAAACAAACCAGGTCGGCGACCCCCTCCGCTTGGGCGATTCGACGTGCGGCCGCGATGCGGTCCGGATCAATGTCAACGCCGACGACCCTTCGCGCTCCAGATTTGGCCAACATGATGGTCAAATCGCCTTTTCCACAGCCGACATCGATGACCGACTGGCCTCTATAGTCCAGTTCAAAGTAGCGGTTAACATGGCTAAGAAACGAACGCGGGCTCGATGCATCGTAGGCTTCATCCTCAGCCCGTGCAGAAATCTGCTCGTTGGTTGCCCGGTTGTGGTCGTGAGACCACGCCTTGAGCACACGATAAGCAAAACCATCCAGGATGGAGCCCCTCATTCTGTCCGTCCCCTCTTGGATGCCAAACGGCTTTTCTGACCGGGCATCTTCGGGAGTCTTCACACTCCCCATTTGTTTGTATAATACAGCGAGTTTGCTTTGTTGTCAATGATGAAAATGCCGCCCAACGGCCGGCTGGAGCCGGTGTTGGGCGGCGTGGTGAGAACGGATCAAAACGCAGATGCCTATTTCGCGGCCACTTGATACCAAAAGTCGGCCAGGAACCCTTGTGGATCGGCCTGGAAGACCTGGCGCACCACCTCCGGCTTGCTGGCGGCGCACTTCCACTCGTACACGGTGGCCCGTCCGGTCACCGCGGCAGGGATCACCTCTGCGTTGGGGTTGGCCACACAAAAGTCTGTCATCTCCGCGGTTGGCTCCTGCGACGTGTCGGCTTTTTCCTGGCAAGGCAGGTTGGCGCCAAAATGGCACACCCACACCTGGCTATCCATACACCGCCACACCCCGCTCTTGATGAATTCCGCCGGGGCGTCGGCCGAGACGATCCCTTGCGCCACCAGCCCCGCCACGATCGCATCGGGCATCTCGGGGCCGTTGTAGCGCGCGTCGGGGGCGTCGACGGTACCCACGGCCGCACAATAGGCAAAGGGGTCGTCGTAGGACGACGGCGCCGGGTTGGCGTTCGCCGCAGTCGGCTCTGGCCTGGTTGTGGAACAAGCCGCGGCGAACAAAACAATGATCAAAGATAAAACCACGACAAATCTAGTTACGTAATGTATCATGTATCTCCTCATTTACATCCTGTCAGTCAGATCCCCATGCGCCGGATCCCCGAACTTGTTCGGGCCAGCCCCCCAACTTGCTGGGGGATCCCCATTATCCGATGCCTGGGCTCTAGGGGTCAGTTCTTTTTGTACAGGCGGATCAGCAGCACTATCCCGCCGACGCCGATGGCTACCACGGCGAGGACGTAGACAGCGAATACCGCTACGACCAGTGCCCACTGCCAACCATTTGGCTCCGTCTCACCGGAGGCCAGCCCGGTGACCACAGCCAGCGCCTGGCTGCCAACGAGCGTGACCACGGCAATGCCGAGCGCCCAGGCGATGACTGTGCGCTGCGAGCGTGCCCGCAGGGCGGCCCACAGCAGCAGCCCGCTGCCCACCAGGGCAACCGGGAAAAGCTCGCCCGGCATCAGATAGTCGAAGCGGAAAATGCCATCGCCTATGAGCGAGGCAAAACCAAGCAAGATCGGCGCCAGGATGGGAAACCACACCAACACCGTGCCAATGATTGCCAGTATCTTGGTCAACACGTTTTTCTTTTCCATGGCCTGTAACCTCCATTTTGTGTATGACACCACAAAAAGGCTGCCACTACCAGTACAAAAGGTGTCAAAATCTGCCAGGTTTCCCCTGGTCAGGACGACTGGTGGTTAGGTGCCTAGTCCTCCACCTTCATGATCACGACCGGACGTGCGCCGGGCTGATCGGTTCGGCAAAGGAAGCGGCACCGATGGTAAAGACCTGCTCCGGGCGGTCGTCGGCCTCAACATGACGTACCAGGCTCTCGATCAGGTCGGCGATGAGCGTCGCCCCCCGGCTGTTCAGGTGCAGCATGTCCGAGTGCAGCACCAACCCCCGGCGTTGGGCGACCTCGTCCAGTTCGACGCCCAGGATCTTTTCCTCAAAAATCGCTTTCACCGAATCCCATCTCCATTTTTCGTGCTCCAGGGCTTCCGCCGGCGGGTGCTCGGTGAGATAGTCGGTCATTTGCTCGAAAACGGGCAAATAGGCCACCCCGTAGCGCCGCGCCACCCGGCGCACCACCTCGCTGAACCAGCGCGTCGTGCGCACCGGCCGGCTCTGTAGATCCTCGCCGACGGGGGGCAAAGAGAGCAGGGCGATGCGCGCCCGGGTCTCGCCCAGCAGCCGTTCGACGATCGCCTCCATGTTTTCCTCGTACCAGGCGATCGAGGGCTTGAACGGCAGGCTACGATATTGCATCATCCACAGCGCGCCTTTGTCGGCGATGGACGCGTTGGCGTCGTTGGTGCCGATCAAGACCGTCACCAGGTCGGGCCGGCAGGCGATCACCTGGCCCAGCCGCTGCAAGACGTCGTAAGAGACCTCGCCGTTGATCCCGGCATTGATCACCTCGAACCGGTCGCCCAGGCGCGCCTGGAGCAGCTCGACATAGTTGTAGCTGACCTCGCCGCGGGTGATGCTGTCGCCGACGCAGACGATGACCCGTTTGCCATCGTGGGGCTCTTTTTTACCACCGTGCACGTACTGGAGTGGGCTGTCCGGGGCGGGGCGACGGCTCATGTATTCAAGCCACTTGATCATCGCCCATTGCAGCACAAAAAAAAGCGCCAGGCGACGCAGAAGCGTTCGATGCCGTTCAAACCAGGCGCGGTCCAATTTCATGTGCTTTTGCCTCTTTACACAAGAGCCTAGGGGTTTCAAAGCCCGCCGGAGCCAAGAGGATCACGCAACGAGGCTGCGCGACGGCAACAATACGCGCGATGGCTCGCTGGAGTACCTGTTCATCAATTATCCTCTAGCCTCTGTTACTTGCTCAGTGCCGTATTTGAGGTCTTGGCCAGGGCTTTTTCACCAACAGGCCGCATCAAGCCCACCAGCCCACCGATAACGTCGGGCAACAAGCAGACGGGGTGGCGGTTTGAGATCCTCTCAACACCAGTATACTCGGTTTGTCTCGTCCAGTCAAAAGGCTTTTCCCAAGAGTGGGCCGGAAGTGATCGCGTGTTGTCGGAGATGGCTGGTGTGCACGTGGGGTTGACACGATTCTCAGGATGGACAGGATGGGCGAGGCTGGGGCACCCAAAGTGCCCCAGCCTCGTGTGGTTCACCGGCGGGGTGAGGGTGCACCGGCGCGTCAGCTCTTCGTTGGCTGGATCGCTTTCCGCAGCTGCGCTGCGCTGGCGGCCATGACCATCCGCTCCCATTCCCTTTCTTGGCTGGGGTCCAGGCCCACACCGGCTCGATTCAGCCGGACCAAGGCCTGGCCCAGCGCATCTTGCATCCCCAGTCTACGGTAGACGGCGACCAGCCTGGCAGTAGGCTCCAGGTTGGCGTGCCCTGGCTTGACAGTCACCACGCGCTGGAACGCGCCTGCCGCTTTGACCACATCGCCCAGGGCGACGTGGACCTTGCCCAATTCGGTCCAGGCCTCCGCGCTGTGCGGGTCGATCTGGGTCGCTTTCTTGGCCCACGCCAGGGCCTCGTCCGCTTTCCGGACGTACTCGCGCTGCAGGTATGACAGACAGGTATAGGCAGCGGAAAAGCGCGGCTCCAGTTGGATGGCCTCCTGGCAGGCCTGTATGGGGCCGCCGGACCGGGCCTGGCGCTGCGTGTCATAGGCCACCTGGACCTTTTCGCTGGCCTGGAGGGCGCGCTGAAAGGCCGCATCCTTGATCGATCCCGCTGCCAGCCTGGCCTTGGGCAGGGTCGTCTTCCGGGTATCATAGTCGCTGCTGAGCAGCGCCTCCCTCATCTGGGCGATCTCGTCTGGGGAGACCTCGATTGGCACGCCGAGCTTGGCAAGCGCCTCTATGGCGACCTCCCTCAGCCGGGCCTCCTTGTCCGGCGTGGCCTGCGCTTTGAGGACATCAGCGGCGCGGGGGTCGCCGATCGCGCCCAGGACGGCGATGTGATTGGCCTTGGCGGAGGTGTATTCGGGGCCTTGTTTCTCCTGGAGTGAGGCCATGATCGGCTCCACCGCAGCGGACCCGTACGCGACGAGCGACTTTTTGACTTCGCCGATCCAGTTTTGGATGTCCAATAGCTTTACCAATGTGGGGATGGCGTGGGGGTCGCCAAACTTGCCCAGGGCCAGGGCAGCCCCGGTGTTCTCTGTGGCTTCGTACAGCTGGATCAGCGGTTCGATGGCCCGTGCATCGCCGATATCCCCCAGTGTGCGCGCTGCCCTGAACTGCACATTTCCCTTGTCGCTCTGCAAAGCGGCGATCAACGGCTCCACCGCAGGTTCGCCGATCCGCCACAGTTTGTCCATGGCGTCCTGGCCGGTGCGGGCGTCTTCGGCGGCCAGCGCGGCGACCCATTCCTGCACCTGGTTTTGTCCTTGTTTTGGCGCTTCTCTGGCCCCTGGCTTGCTTGCCTTTGGTTTACTTGCTCCTGGCTTGCTCTTGCCTTTGCCGAAAATCCGGTCAAACAGCTTCATCGGTGTGTCTCCTTTCTTTGCCAGTGCCTGGCTTGTGCCGTCGCAGGCCTGTGTGGCTCGGTTCGGTTGCCGTGCCGCCCAGGCAGCAAACCCGTCGCGCCGATCTGACGGCGGGCGGGCCTGCGCCGCGATCGTGTCATCGAAGGCGCCACCGCGGACCACGAGGCTTTGTTCATGCCTATATCAAAATGATACCATAAAGAGGAGAACAAGTCAAAGGTGGGACGCTGGGTTGGCTGGCGCGCATTTGAGGCAACGTGCACTAAAGGACATCGTTCTGAAAATTTAAGGTTGAGGGAGACAAATCTGTGGTATAATAATGTTAAGGTTTCATCGGTTCATTTTTCCTGGCCACGCGGTGCCCTTTCACCCAACTCGCGCCCTGTTCCCATGGCCTTTGCCCGGGTCAAGCACCTACTGCTCAATCCGCATCCAATTGCTCAATTAAAGAGGAGTCACCATGAGACGCATCCTTTGTGTGGCGTTTATTGTCGTGCTGGTGAGCGTCGAGTTCCTGTCCTTACTGCCGGCGGCCGGCTTAGGGCCGGAAAGGCCGGCTGACGGCCGGGATGGTGCGACCTATGTGGCCGAGAGCCCAAACCCGGCGCAGGCAGTGTCCAAGGCTATCGCTGAAACCGGCGTTGGCGATGAGGACCTGTCGCTGGCGGTGACGGCACCCGTCGTGCCGGCTGGCCACGTCGAGCTTGGTGCTGACGTGTGGACCGTCCAGGCGGGATCGATCCCGGCCCAGCAGCTCTCTGGGCCAGCCAGTTGTCGGGACATTCGCGCTGCCGATCCCACGGCGGAGGATGGCGAGTACACCATCTATCCGCAAGGCAAGGTCTTTGCCGTCTATTGCCATGACATGGCTGGCACCCCCAGCGAGTATCTTAGCCTGGTGAACACGGGTGAGACGTCCAACTTTGCCCAATACACGGCCGGGGGGTCCTCCCCGGGGACCAACGTCAGGACCACCTATGACCGGGTGCGCATCGATCCCTATACGCTGCTGGTCGATATCGGGGATCAGACCTTTGCCCACTCGATGGGCAGCTTAACGCACGGCACCATTGTGGTCACTTCGATGCCCTATGGGGTCGCCGCGGACTGTTTGGACTGGGGATCTGATGACGGCGTGGCGAACATCGACCTGAGAGGCACGCCCTTTGCCGTGAGCGAACCCTTTTTGCTTGGGGGGTATGAGGCAGCGGGCCAGGCTGTGTTCAACGCCAGCAGCCAGGTAGTCGATCTGGTTGGCGGCGGCTACTGCGGCTGGATCCAGCCGGACCCATACCTGAGCGCACCCTACAACGACCAGGGAGGCTTTCAGCTCGATCTCAAATACATTGGAGTGATCTATGTAGACGCCGGCGCGAGCGGCGCCCATGACGGCAGTTCCTGGACGGATGCCTATGCCAATCTGCAGGACGCGCTGGCGGTCGCCGTGGCCGGCAGCGAGATTTGGGTGGCGCAGGGCATCTATACCCCCCTCCACTGCCCGGTGACCAGGCTGGTGCCGGAACCAGGGGGATATTGGTATCTGACCGACCCGGCCCTGCCGGCGGGGTTGGCCGAGATCCGCCTCCAGGCCGTCTTCCGGAACGACGATCCCTGGGGGCGCGCCCTGCAGTTTGGCCCCGGTGAGACCTTTCAGCTCTGGTCGGTCCCTGGCGTGATTGCCCCGCCGGACCTGCCGGTCGTGGTCGACCAGGAACCTTCGGGGACGGTGGCCCACGGGGCGAACTTTGGCTATGACCTCATCATCGATCTGAGCGCCCTACCGGCCGGGGAAACCGCGCTGGCCTTCCGGCCGGTCAACGGGACCAGCGGGACCATGCCCCCAGCCTGGGCCCCGGTCGTCTCCGTCTCCTTTAGCTGCCCCGCCGACCTGCGCAGCGCCACGTTTGGGCTCAAGAACGGCGTGGCCCTCTACGGCGGTTTCGCCGGCGTGGAAACCAGCCGTGAGCAGCGCGACTGGCAGCGTTACCCCACCACCCTCAGCGGCGACATCGGCGCGGCTGTGGACAGCGGCGACAACAGCTATCACGTCCTCACCAGCAGCGGCGCCGACGCCACCGCCATCCTCGACGGGTTCACCGTAACCGGCGGCAACGCCGATGGGGAAATCAACCAGGGCGGGGGCATGCTCAACGATGCCGGCAGTCCCACCATCCGTAACGTCGTCTTTAAGGGCAACGGGGCTCAACGTGGCGGCGGCATGGCCAGCAGCGGCGGCAGCCCGACGCTGGAACACGTCACCTTTAGCGACAACTGGGCCGACATGGGCGCCGGGATGGCGAATTACGGCGGCAGCGCCACGCTGCGGTGGGTCACCTTTGAAAACAACGTGGCCGGCTCAGGCGGGGGGATGGCCAACTATGAAAGCAGCTCGACGCTGATCAACGTCACCTTTAGCGGCAACAGCTCCGAAGGGGGCGGCGGGATGGATAACCGCTATAGCGGCGTCACGCTGGTGAACGTCGTCTTTAGCGGCAACCGTGCCCTGTTCGGCGGAAGCGGCGGGGGGATGCAAAACAACTACAGTAACCTGACGCTGGTCAACGTCACCTTGAGCGGCAACCAGGCGACAGATGACGCGGGCGGGATGGCCAATTACGGCGGCAGCGCCGCGCTCACCAACTGCATCCTGTGGGGCAACACATCCTCTGCCGACTATTCCGAGATCTCCAACTGGGATACGACGACGACCATCCGCCACAGCCTGGTGCACGGTTCCGGCGGCAGCGGCGATGGTTGGGATGTCAGCCTGGGCGACGACGGCGGCGGCAACCTGGACGAGGACCCGCTGTTCGTGGATCCGCCCGCCAGCCTGCGCCTGCAGTCCGCCTCGCCGGCCGTCGACGCCGGCGACAACGCCGCCCTGCCTGCCGATACGGCTGACCTGGACGGCGACGGCGACACCGCCGAGCCGATCCCGTTTGACCGGGCCGGTCAAAAGCGCCTGTTCGACGCCACCGTCGACATGGGCGCCTACGAATACCGCGAGAATCGGCCGCCGGTTGCCGTCGACGACGTCGCCGTCACCGATGAAGATCTTGCTGTGGTCATCGCCGCCCTGGACAACGACGACGACCCCGACGGCGACGGGCTGATCGTCTATTCGGTCGGCCAGCCTGAACACGGCCGGGCTGAAAGGGTTCAGGACGACACCCGCATCCGCTACACGCCTTTCCTCAATTTCGACGGCAGCGACAGCTTTGACTATGTCGTCTATGACGGCTACGATGGCTTTGCCGAGGCTACGGTCACCGTCGTGATCACCCCCAGCGACGACCTGCCCCTGGCCGTGGACGACGTGGTGACCACGCCCGAGGATGAGCCGGTGATCATCGACGTCCTGGCCAACGACAGCGACCCCGAGGGCGACTCCTTTGCCCTCGTCACCGTCGGCGCACCCGCGCACGGCACCGCCAGCCTGGTTGGGACCACGATCAGGTACACCCCGGCCCTCAACTTTAACGGGTCGGACCGCTTCTTCTACACCCTCTCAGGCAGCGGCGGCAGCAGCGTCGCCACGGTCTGGGTCACCGTCACCCCGGTCAACGACCTGCCCACCGACATCGTGTTGAGCAACGACCAGATCGCCGAAAACATGGCCCCGGGGGAGCTGGTCGGCAGCTTGAGCGCGGTCGACCCGGACGGCGAGGACAGCCACAGTTTCGGGTTGGTCGAGAACCCGGACCAGGCCTTCCGCCTCGAGGTGATCTCGCTCGAGACCGCCATCGTGCTCGATTACGAGGCCCGGGCTGCCTACGGCCTCCGCATCAGCGCCGACGACGGCAGCGGGCGCGTCTTTGCCCGGGAGCTGATCATCTACGTGCTCGATACCAACGATGCACCCACCGGCATCCGCCTGAGCCAGGACAGCGTGCCCGAAAACGCGCCCCTGGGCACGGTCGTGGCTACCTTGAGCGCGCTCGACCCCGACAGCGGCGACACCGGCCATACCTTTGAACTGGTCGCCGGCAGCGGCGACGACGACAACAGGTTCTTTGACGTTCACAGCGGCCACATCCTGGTGACCCAACTGGACATTGACTATGAGGCCAGGACCAGGCACAGTATCCGGATGAGGGTCGATGACGGCCACGGCGGGACCTACGAACAGGCCTTCTCCATCGCCGTCGTGGACGATCCAACTGACCCAGCCCTGGTCCCGCTCGGCCTGTGCATGGCCGGGGCCTATCCGCTCAACCTGATCGACACCGAGCACGCCCGGATCGTCATTCACCACGCCACCTTGGACGAGGTCACCAGCATCGGCTGCGTCGTGCAGGGCCAGATCGACGTGACCGTGCGCGGCAAGGCCAACCTCAACCTGGCCTTTGCCGGCCGGGTCAACGACAAGAACCAGCTTCTCAGCGACTCGATCGGCGGCTTTGAGCTGACTGTGGCCGGTTTGACGCTCAAGGTGGCCCAGGCCGAGATCGGCTATTACCTGGAACGGCCCCTGCTGCGCCTCCTCCAGTCCGGGCTGTATGTGCCCGCAGAGTGGGGTGGGTTGGGGACGGCGCTAAACAGCCCGGCCATCGTCGACGGCTCGGGGATCCGCCTCGGCACGGTCGAGATCCCCTTGCCCGAGATCAACACCAAGGCCGGGTTTTCCCTGAACCTCAGGGGCGAACTGATCCCGGTCGTGGGCGGCTATGAGATCAAGGCCACGGGTGAGCTGACCATCCCCAATATCGGCAAAAAGAAGGCCCCCGGCAGCGAGGGCCAGGAGTGCACCCTGCTCGCCTCGGTCACCTTCTATGTCGGCGAAGAAGGGCCCGGCATGCGCATTGCCACCCACGAACCGCTGCAGCCGGCCGCCGTCCAGGCGGTGCGGCTCAGCGAGATCACCGTTGGCCTGTCTTGCAGCGTCGGCATCCCCATCGACGGCACCGGGTTCGCCTTGACCGCCGTCAAGGGCACGGTGAACCTGCGTCCCAACGAAGAATATGTCCAGATAGAGGTGACCATCGCCACCATGAAGGAACTGGGCGGCTCCCCGCTCCTCTCCATCGAGGGGGGAACCCGGGTCACCATCAACCCCTCCTTCCAACTGGATCTGTGGGGCTCGCTCAAGGTGCTGGTCTTTACCATGGCCAACGCCAGCGCGACCATCACCACCCACAGTTTTTCGGCCCGGCTCGAGATCACCACGTTCATCTTCCAGGCCACGGTGTCGATCAACGCCTGGACCAGCCAGGGGCGCTTCCACTTTACCGGCTCCGGCTCCATCCGCGTGGGGGTCGACAAGTGCGCCTGGGTCGACGGCCCGTGCATCATCGGCTACCCGAGCTGCCGGTGGTGCCGCAAGTGGTTCATCTATTATCCGTGCGGCTGCACGTGGAAATGCGCGGTCTACCTGTGTCTCCCGCCGTTTTCGTTCTGGCTGCCGCGGGTGGGGTGTGATTTTGGCGAATTCACCGGCGGCGCCTACGGCTTCAAAGGCTATGCCGAGTATGGCGGGGTCGACTATGGCTTTTACATCGACCACACCGGTAAGCTGCGCTTTGGCAACGTGACCCGCTACGTGCTGGTGACCAGCAGCCAGGTGCAGGACTATCGGCACCTGGCCCGGATCGCCCAACTGAGCGGGGTGAGCGCGCTGGCCTTGCCCGGCGGCGAGTCATTTATCCTCTCCGGCGACGACCAGGTGATCATCCGCGCCCCAATAGGAGCCAGCGCCCCGCTGGCTTCCAGCGGCCCGCCAGGCCTGGTCGCCTCGGCGACGACCACCGAAACGTACAACATTCAGAACCCCGATGTCAGCTTTGTGGTCACCGCCGATGGGCCGCTGGCGGTCACGCTGATCGCCCCCAACGGCGACGAGATCACGCCGCTTAACTATAGCGTGCAGCCGACCTATACTGTCGCTTACCAACAGGTCGCCACCTATACCCAGGGCATCAGCACGACCGTGGACGGCTCGCCGCCGGACGACCAGGGGGCCCGCCTGCGCTTTGTCTCGGCCTCGCCGCACCCCAGCATGGCGCTGGTGGACGTGGCGCTGGACGGCGTCGTCCTCTTTGCCGGCGTCGGCTTGACCGATACGGCCCAAGCCGATTACGTCGCGCTAACCCCGGGCCTGCATTCGATCGGGGTCACCGGCCTGTCCGCGTTGAGCCTAAGCGCGGTCACGGGCACGGATTACACGGTCGTGACCCTGGGCGCGACCACGCCCACGGCGCTGCTGCTCAGCGATGACAACCGCATGCCCGCCGAAATGGAGCAGGCGCGCGTCCGCTTCGTCAACGGCGGCGCGGCCAACGTGGACCTGTTCATCGGCGGCATCAAGGCCGCGGCTGACGTGCCCTACCTGGGCGTCAGCGCTTACCGCGACATCCCGGCTGGCGAGCACCTGGTGGCGATCCAGGATCCGGAGACGGGTGTGGATTTGAGTCCGGCCCAGACGGTCACCTTTGAGGCCGGCAAGGTCTATACGTTCATCAGCGCCGACCTGGACGAGGGCCTGGCCTGGCTGCAGACGCTGGATGAGGCCTATGTGCCGCTGTACCATACCGAGTACAGCGTCGATCAGGCCGAGGCCGGCGAGTGGCAGGTCAAGCTGGACGGGGATCTGGACCAGGTCGCCTATGCGGTCACGGTGCTGGGGCCGGCCAATCCGCCCGTCCTGCGCGAGCCGACCGTCGACGCCAGCACCCTCGACCAGACCGAGGTCAGTTGGCAGCTCATCTCCGACCACAAGCCGACCACGATGACCCTGTACATCACCCCCGGCCCGATCACCAAGACCCTGACCGTGACTGACACCGGCGGCGCGCCGGTAGAGACGGTCGTGCCCAGTTTTGAGGGCATGGCCATCGACCAGGTGACCATCTCCGCCGACGCGCAGTTGGCCGGCGAGACGATCACCCGCACCCTCGATCTGTCCACGCTGAATACGGGCGACTATTTCCTCTGGATCCGGGCCGAGGACGGGGTCAGCCCGCCCGTGTCCGGCTACCTGGCCCTTCCCGGCAGCGGCGGCATCGACGTGGAGGTGGCCAAAGGCGGTTATGACGCGCTGACCCAGTTGGCCCACGCGGCGTTGATCCACGTGGAGAGCCCCTTCCCCAGCACGTGGACGGCCGATATCCGCACCTCGGCCAACCCGGCGCAGACCGAGCTGTACGTGGAGTGGGATGCGTTGGACCAGCCCGACGTAGATATGTATGTGCTGCACGTGGGCGCCAGTCCCATATCGGCTACACGGGTCATCTCGGCCGGCGGGGCCATCGTGCAGCTTGACGAGACCGGCCAGGCGGTGGGCGACCCGGTCGGGTTCACCACGGTCAGCAACATCGAACCGGGGCAATGGTACACCCTGTCGGTCGAGGCCCAGGACCGGGACACCGGGCGCGCCGTGCGCTCGCAAGAGATTGTGGTATCGGTGGGAGCCGGCGATTTCAGCCTGAGCGCGCCCGCGCTGATCGACCACGTCGGCCCGGGAGATACCCTCTCCTTCCCGCTCAGCCTGGTCATCTCCGAGACGCTGTACTATCCCGAGGTCAGCTTGGCCATGGACCTGGCAGGAGCGCCCTATGGCCTCAGCGCGCAGTTCGCTGGTCAACCCGAAGGGATCGTCACCCTGAGCGCCGAACAAGACACGATCGACGTCGAGATCGCGGTGCCTCCATCCGCGCCGGACGGGACATACACCCTCTCGTTCACCGGCTACAACGGCGCCCTGGAAAGGACAGTGCAGGTCAGCCTGCGGGTCGGCGCGACGGCGGTCACGCTGCTCTCGTTCACCGGCCAGTCGGAGGGCGGCTATGTCATCTTGAATTGGGAGACCGCCGCTGAGCTGGACAGCGAGGGCTTTCACCTCTGGCGCAGTGACCTGGCGCCCGGGCCGTACACCAGGCTGACTTCCAGCCTGATCCCGGCCCAGGGCAGCGCCGATAGCGGAGCCAGCTACCAGTATATCGATAAGGGCGCGGTCAAAGGGTCCACAGCCTATTACAAGCTGGAGGAGGTAGACAGCAGCGGGGTGAGCACATTCTACGGACCGGTCGCCGTGTGGCTCGAGCCATCCTGGCTCATCTATATGCCGGTGATCTTGAGGAACAGCCAGGAGTCGCTCACCACGTTAGAGCAAAAGCCATAAGAGGGCTTGTCGTTGGGACTTGGACCTACACCATCCACACTGGTGCAGTCTGTGGCGCCGCCGGTGGTGCCGGGTCTCTCGGTCTCGTTGGTGGTTGTTCCGTCTGTTTTGGTGTGCAGAAGGAAACGATCAACCATGCTGGGGAACCGCTGGCGAGGTCAGGTCAAGTTGCGGATTTCAATGCGCTTTGGTGTCTGGCAAGCCATAGAGCGGCTGATTCTGTTCACGCTGCTCCTTCTTCCGCCCGGGGCTCGTCATTCCCAGGCTCAGGCGGAGGCAGGCTACGCCCTGCAGGTGCTGGAGATGGACGAAACGGGCGTGGTTCTGGAACTGCGCCTGGCAGGGTTCTCCGTACAAGGCCGGCCGCACGACGGCGTGGTCTACCAGACCGTCGTCGTGCCCGGCGCCGATGCGCAGCCTGGCCTGCTTTCGTTGTCCGGGCCGGGCCAACCCCAACTGCCCGGCCTGACTCCGCTGCTGGGCACACCTGCGGGCGGGATTGCCCGGATCGACATCCTGGAAGCCGAGTCTGAGACCCTCGACGGGATCCACCTTTTCCCACAGCCTGCCCTTACCTGGCCTGATGCGGATGGGCCGCCGGTTGAGCTGTTCGCCCCGGATGCAGTGCTGTACGGCCAGGATGCCTATTGGCCCGCTGCGCCGGCCGAGCCGGGTCTGAGCGGTTGGCTGCGCGACCAACCGGTGGCCCAGGTGCGCCTGATCCCCTTTCAATACAACCCAGCCCAACGGCGGCTGAGAGTGTATCGCCGCTTGCGGGTAAGCGTACGCTTCTCCCCGGGCCCAGCTTCCGAGGCGTCGGGGCAGGCAACGAGCCCCGACACGCCCTACGAGCAGGTGCTGGCCCAAGTACTGCTCAACTATGCCGCCTTGCCAGCCGTTCCCCCAACCCAGGGGAGTAGAGACGCAGCATCTTGCGTCTCTACAGATGTGCAGCGACCTTGTGCTTGTAGAGACGCAACATCTTGCGTCTCTACTCCCCAGGGTGTGGGCCCGGCCCTCAAGATCCTGGTCGAGGCGGATGGCCTGTACCGCATGACCTATGCGGATCTGCAAACCGCCGGTTTTGACCTGAGCGGGCTCGACCCGCGCCGTCTGCGGCTGACGAATCGCGGCGATCAGGTGGCCATTGCTGTGCAGGGGGAGGCCGATGGCGCCTTTGACCCTGGCGACTGGCTCGAGTTCTACGGGTTGGCCCCGCTCAGCGCATTCACCCGGCGCAATGTCTATTGGTTGGCGGTCGGCGACGGCCCGGGCGTGCGCATGGCCGAGGTGGACGGGGAACCGGATGGCGCGGGGGCCACACCCACGGCGTTTTACCATACCCTCCACCTGGAGGAAAACCACGTTTATTGGAGCCTTCTTCCAGATGGGGAGGGGCAGGACCATTGGTTTTGGGAGCGCTTCCCATCGGCCCCCTATGCCGGTTCTTTTACCTTTGGTCTGCACAACATCGCCGCTGTCCAGGCCGACGGAGTTGTTCGCGTCGACCTGCACGGCCGCACCAGCGTAGCATCGATCAACCCGGATCATCATACCCAAATCTACCTGAACGGGATCCTCATCGACGAAGCCTGGTGGGACGGCGATGTCCCTTTTGTTCACGAAACCACCGTCTCGCAGCGGCTTTTCCGGGAGGGAGCCAACACGCTCAAGGTCAAGATGCCCGGAGATACAGGTGCCAGTGTGGACAGCCTGTACCTCAATGGGTTCGATCTGGGTTATTGGGACCGTTATGTCGCCGAAGGCGATCACCTCATCTTTACTGCCCCGGAAACGGGGCCGGCCACGTTTCTGATCGGGGGCTTTACCGATCAGACGATCGAGGTCTACGACATCAGCGACCCCACGCAGCCCAAACGCTTGGTCAACGGCGCCGTCGAGGCCGATGGCAGCCATTACCGGGTGCGGATCGCGGCGGAAGCGGCGGCGGAGGCGCGCTACCTGGCCCTGACGACTGCTCAAAAACGCGTCCCAGCCGGCCTGCTGCTGGATACGCCGTCAAACTGGCGGTCGCCAGACCATGGCGCAGATTACGTGATCATCACCCATGCCGATTTCGCCGCCGCCGCGGCGCGGCTGGCCGGCTATCGCGCCAGCCAGGGGCTACGCATGGTCACGGCCGACATAACCGATGTGTATGACGAGTTCAGCGCCGGCCTCGTCGATCCACAGGCCATTCGCGACTTGTTAGCCTATGCCTACCAGCACTGGACGCCGCCGGCGCCGCTGTATGTGCTGTTGGTCGGCGATGCCAACTACGACTATCGGGATTACCTGGTCACCGGGAATGAGAACTGGGTGCCCACCCATCTGTTGGAGTCGAATCTGATCGGCCAGACCCCGACCGACAACTGGTTTGCCTGCGTCAGCGGAGAGGATCCGCTGCCCGACATGGCCATCGGCCGCCTGTCGGTGCGCACGGCGGCAGAGGCCAACGCGGTTGTGGACAAGATCCTGGCCTACGAGCAGCACCCACCCAAGGGCGATTGGACACAACGGATGATCCTGGTGGCCGACGACGAAACCGGGTTTGAGGCTATCTCGGAGCAACTGGCGGCTGCGCTGCCCGCCGGGTATACCGCGCAGCGCATCTATCCCACGGCCTATTCCCAGCCCACCGACCCGACAGCCGAGATCATCCAGGCTATCGATCGGGGCGCGCTGATCGTGAATTACATTGGCCACGGCAACGTGACGATCTGGGGGAGTTGGTCGGGTCGTGGCATCTTGAGTGTGGATGACCTTGCCCAACTCAACAACGGGCCATTCTACCCCCTGCTGGTCACCGGAAACTGCAGCAACGGCCTCTTTGCCCATCCCACGATCGAATATGCCCTGGCCGAAGTCTTTGTCAACATGGCCCAGCAGGGTGGGGTAGCGGCCTGGAGCCCAACCGGGTTGGGGTACACCTCCTGGCACAGCAGCCTGGCCGAGTCGCTGTACCAGGCCATGTTTGGCGATTACATCTACCAGCTCGGTCCGGCCATCGTAGCGGCCAAGCTCGCCGCCCTGGCGCGGGTGGGTTGGCCCGAGGCGATCGAGATATTCACCCTGCTGGGCGATCCCGCCACGTCATTGCAGATCGTCCAGCCGTGCCTCAGCCTGGACAAGGTGGCGCTGATCGACCACGCCCAGGCCGGTCACCTGCTGAGCTATAACCTGATCTATGCCAACATCGGCAACCAGGCAGCCGAAAACGTCGTCCTGACCGAGACGTACGACGCGCGTACGGTTTACCATTCGGCCAGCCCACCGCCTACCACGGGCGATCGCATCTGGGAGATCGGGTCGTTGCTGGCGGGGCGCTCGGGCACGATCACGGTCACGGTGCGGGTGATGAAAGACGTCCCGCCCGGCGTGACCCTGCTCAACCAGGCAGCGCTCTGCGGCGATGGCCTGGATACGGAGGTAGTGGCGACCTACACGCCGGTCAGGTCTTTTATCTATTTACCGGTTGTGCGAAAATGAGAGACGCAAAATTCTGCCTCTCTACGCGGATCCGGAGCGCAACCTGCTGACAGCTAGAGGTAGCGTGAAATAACGTGGAGACGCGAAATCTTGCGTCTCTACACTGCGACCAGCGATCCGACCGCCATCAAGATGGGCGAAAGCAGGGAGAGGGCGAGCATAGCCGGGCTGCCCCAGCGGCCGAGCGTTCGGATGGTTTGTATCCGCGTCCGGCCGGGACGCGGATACATCGTCGTCGCCCCATTGGTGCGGGTCACGTTGGCGCAATTCGGCCAGAAGCGTTTCCGTCCAGGCGATGGCCTATGCCTCGATGCCGGCCCATTCCAGTTCCGGCAGCATCCGCCAGCTAAAGGTTAGGTTCTCGTCCAGCGTCGCATAGCCGACCAGCGTGCTCTGCTCGTCGTGCCACAGGCGGATGTGCTCCTGCGGGTCCAGGTGGCAGGCGACCATAAAAAAGTCTCAGGCCAGTTCGCCGACGTGCCAGTAGCGCCAGTCGTCAGTGCGCGTCTGCCCCGCCATCAGCAGGCCAACCATCTGCCGCAGGTCGTCTTCGCTTTCGTATGGCCGGGACGTCTACCCGTGCCCACATGTGCTGCGATGATTATCTGTTTTCATCCGTGTTTATCCGTGAGCCATTTCAGCCGCTGCGCCGCCTCGTACAGCACCGTCTCGCGCTTGGCGAAATTAAAGCGCACCCGCGAGGTGCCTTGCCCGGAACCCGCATAGAAACTCGACCCCGGCACCACGCCCACTTCGCGGGCGAGGTACTCGGCAAAGGCGCGGTCGGGTGTCCAGACGGGGAGAGCGAACCGCGCTGCCGGCCACTCTAGTCCGCCAAAATCGGCCATCACGTAATACGCGCCTTCTGGGATGCGGTAGGGCAGGCCGACATCATCCAGCGCTCGCAGCAGGATCGCCCGCTGCCTCGCGTATTGGGCGCACAGAGCCGTATAGTACGCGTCGTCCAGCCCCAAGGCCACGATCCCCGCTGCCTGGAACGGGGTCGGCGCGCAGATGGTCAGGTAATCGTGCACCTTGCGGATCTCGGCGCTCAGCGGCGCGGCGGCGACCGCCCAGCCCACCCGCCAGCCGGTCACGGCGTAACTCTTGCCCAGCCCGCTGGTGGTCACCGTGCGCCCCTCCATCCCTGCCAGGCTGCCGATACTGATGTGCCGGTGCCCATCGTACAGGATCTGGTCATAGATCTCGTCGGTCACGGCGACCAGGTCGCACTCCCGGCACAGCGCGGCGATGGCCTCCAATTCCTGCGCGTCAAAAACCCGCCCGGTGGGGTTGTGCGGCGTGTTGACCAGGATCAGCCGCGTCTGCGGGGTCACCGCCGCGCGCAGCTCGGCCGGGTCAAAGGTATAGTCGGGCTCGCGCAGGGGGACGAAACGCGGTGTGACCCCGGCCAGGCGACAGGCGGGCAGATAATTCTCGTACCATGGCTCGAGGATGATCGCCTCGTCGCCCGGCTCGGTCAGGGCCAGGATCGTTGCCACCATCGCCTCGCTGACCCCGCAGGTGATCGTGACTTCGCTCTCCGGGTTGGCGCGGATGTGGTTGGTGCGCGCGTAGCGGGCGGCGACCGCCTGGCGGAAGGCGGCCGTACCAAAGGGGAAACTGTACTGGTTGTCGCCGCTTTGGATCGCGTTGAGCGCGGCCTGCAGCACCTCGGGCGGGGTCGCGTTGGCGGCGCCGGGGTCAAAGTCGGGCAGGCCCTGTGAGAGGTTGACCGCGCCGGCCTCGTCGCCCAGGCGGGTCATCTCGCGGATCACCGATTCTTGAATGCCGTCCAAACGGGGCATAGTCGCTCTCTTTCTGGGGCTCATCAGAAACCAGGTTTTTGGCGGGGGGGTTATATCCGCAAAATCTGGTTTCTTTGTCATAGTATGGGCGCCAATATCCGGCGCATCGTGATCGCAAACGCGCTGAGCGTGTCTGAGTCACAGCACGTGTCGCCCGCATCCCGCGGGTTGATACAGCCCATCGCCAGCGAACCGTGCAGGTAGACACCAGAATGCCATCGTTTACTCCTGTTACACGAGAGTATGATCGTCATGTTGCCCGGCCTGACCGGGGACGTGATCGAGAATGGGCCGGTAGGCCGGGTACTCGGTTTCGAGCAGTGCCCGGCACGATTCCCGGCTCTGCGCCAGGCTGGCGTAGCCGAAATCGGACAGCCGCCACAGCGCAAACGCGGCAAAACTGGCGCAGTTGGCCGCATAGAGCCAGCGCGCGATCTCGGCCCGCCTCGCCGAGCGGCAGATGTCCGAGTGGGCGATAAAGGCAGCCAGGCCGGGCTCGTCGTTAACCAGGAAGGGCGCGAGGTCGAACAGGAAGGGGCCGTGCCCGTAGGACGATCCCCAGTCGATCAGCTTGGGTGGGTCGCCGATGATCTGGTCCTCGCGGAAATCGTGGTGCAGCCAGCCAAAGGGTATGCCGGCATAATCGTCGATGATGGGCACGCGATATGCCCGGATGTGATCGGCGATCTCGACAAACGCCTCGACCACGGGCAGGTCGTAGGCGCGCAGACCGAGCAGGTTCTCGTATCCCTGGTCGATACAGCGCGTGATGCTGGAGCGATAAAAGCCATCGTCCTGGCTGGTAAACGTGCAGCCACGAAATGCCTCGGCCCGCTCAAAGACGTGATGTTGATTCAAGATGTTTTGCATCAGGGCATAGTTGCGGATCAATGTTTCGGGCAGCGTCTTGCTTTTCAGCGGCACGCCGCGGACGTAATCAGTTACGGCAATGTCCTGTTCGAGCAGCTCGGGCAAAACGACCCGGGGAGCGATCTCGAGCCTGTACCCGGTCAGAAAGGCCAGGATGCGTCTCTCGTTGGCTTTGACCTCCTTGACGAAATAGTCTCGATCGCCGCACTGAAAGCGGTAGCGGTTCGGGCTGGTGAGCCCGGAACCAGGGTCGGCCATCGTCCAGCGCGCCAGGTCGCGAAAGGTGGGATGGGATTGCAGTCGCCGCTTGAATTCGGCAAAGTCCATCTTGGCCCTCCTAAGTCGTGTCGAGTACGCATTATACCGCAGAGCTCCAGGATCTCCAAGGTGATTCAGGTTCAGGAATTGTCTTGGCAACGGCTCGGGCATAATCCGGGGTAATGGTTGGCGCAAGTTGTGACAGGAGCGGCAATAGTCACCAGCATGCCAGAAAACGATGGCAATGTGCGACCGGATGGTGTCTGTTGGTGGACAAACGAGCTGTAACCAGGGCGCGGCGCTGTCTTCACGTGCAATATTGTCATCCTCTTGGGCCTGTAGTACAATCAACATATCAAGTGATCGTTTCAAATCGCGATCTGCGCTGTTCCCACGCGGGAAAAAGATAGATATGAAAAGGGAGATGACATGACCACGAAAAACGTGTCTCGACGCACATTCCTGTCCGCCCTGGGCGCGGCGGCGCTATCCCATGCTGTCGCGGCCTGCCAGCCAGCAGCAACGGCCGTTCCCACCTCTACCGCCAGCCCGATACCCGCCGCGACGACGACATTTACCCCAATCCCGACGGCAGTGCCAACCCTGGCGCCCACGGCGACAGCCACGCCAACCTCGCCCCCCGAACCGACCTTGACACCGACGGTAGAGCCGACGAAAGTGGTGGAGCCGCCAACCCCGAAGCCGGAGCCGACAAAAAAGCCGGAGTCGAAAGAGCCGTATCCGATTGCTTATGAAACGGTGTTTTCGGGCGAGTCGAGCAATGGAACAGTGGTGAACTTGGGGATTGGAATGATGCAGGATGTTGTCGATTGGATTAAGGCCAATGGCCATCCCGATTTTACAGAAATGGTGGTCAATCCTGAAGCTGATCCGCATGAAGTTGGGACAAGTATGGCCGATATGGTGGAAGAAATGGTTTATATGGCGTGGCGGATCAAGACCGGGAGGAGTGAAAATTTTGAAACGTGGCTTGAGATGTTAAAAACAGGTGAGGTGTCTATGCCGATGCCGGTGATGGTGCTGCCGGTGGTGGAATTAAAAGGTACTGAAGTGACGAAGAAGTATGAGGAATATGACTGGAAAATTGAACTAGTTGATGGCAAGCCACGGATTAATGTGAAAACGATAGCGAAGGGCGACTCGACGGCGCGGGCTACGTTGTCAAGAGAGATAAATAGTGGTGTTTGTTTTGATATTTATAGTGACCCGGATGATGGTAGTTTGACGATAATATCTAACACGGGACTGGATGAAAACAATTTGGCTCAGAAAGTGGAGGTAGTAAAGCAGGAACCGTTCAAAACGTTAGGCGTGGACGCGCAAATGTTGGCAGATTCAATGGTGGTGTTCAATGCCGCCGTAGGCATTCTTAGTCGTTTATGCCTAAAAGATGGTTATTTATACAGTAGATATGCTTCAAACTCTGAACAAGATTTTCAAGCAGTGATGGATGTTGGTACGAAGTGGATACAGTCTTGGGGTTTTGAGAAACGAAAATTGCCATTTGTTTTGAAATAGAAAATCCTTTGTGACATAATGGAAGTGTGAAGAAGTTTTTTGGGTGGTTGGTGATAGGTGCGTTCTTGGTGGGTGTGGTAGTTGGTGTGGTTTTTTTGTTTGGTCGGCAGAGACGATTGGTGGTTAAGAGTGAGGTTTCAGGATACAGGCTAGAAGTTGTCAATCAAGAGAGATTGGATTTATTTCTTGAGAGGCTGGGGATTTGGGATCAAATATTGTCCAGCGTCGAGGCGAGAGAGCTGCGCAAGCCCAAAAAAATCAGTCTAATTTTGACAAGAAACGTCCAGCCTTATTTGACTTATTATGATTTTGATCGTGGCGATAAGATTCCTTTTCAGTCAATGGGGTATCAATTTTACAAGAACAGTAAGGCGGCTGATATCTATGTTCATTTTTCGGATGAGTGGCTGGATAAATTCATGGCGCCCGGATGGAGCAGGTTGACAAGGGATACTTTGATCTCGATTTGTTATGTGGCGGGTTTTAACAAAAACGGAGTAGAGTATAACCAAAGGTGTCGTGACCTGGTGGAAGTTTATTTGGACGGCAAAGAGGAAATATTTAGGGTGGTGAAAGAGAAAGCAAGGTCTTGGAGATTGGTGAAACCGGTTTATGCTTCTTATTGCGCCGGTACGTATTCTTGCGGAGTGCCCTACTATAAATGTACTAACGGTCAACAAGGCGGATGTACAACTAAGAATCTATCCGAAAACTGCCATGTCGTGCAAGATATGAGCGCAGGCGAACTGGAGTAAAGCGAGCCAGTTTTCTGCCTTCTTGCACCAACGGGTGCGAATACTGCGGCGTTTGACCAGCCAACTCAACGTGCGCTCTACGACCCATCGCCTGGCAGGATAGCGATGCTCACCCGGAAT
>JAFGOG010000398.1 GCA_016926595.1 Anaerolineae bacterium | reverse complement strand
GGCAGCACTTTATCGATCGCCCGCTTGCCGCCGACGGCGCGGATGATGAGCCCGACGATGACGTTGATGCAGCCGGTGGCGATGATTCCGGCCTGGGCAATGCGGATCTTTTCATCAGGGGCCACCTGCCCAAACGAGGCATTGGTGATGGCTACCAGGGCGGCCAGGTAGGAAAAGCTGGAGCCATAGTACAGAGGGATAAACTTGCCAATGCCAAAGCGTGACAGGAGCAGAGCCACGATGGTAGACACGCCGGAGAAGGTCAGCACCGTGCTGACGTGAAAGCCGACGATCAAGGCGCACAGTACCGTGGCCGGAAACATGGTCAGCACGTGCTGGAAGCCAAACAGGATCGTCTGACCTATGGGCGGGAAATCGTTGGGCAGATAGCCCATTACTTTGACTGTCTTATTTGGAGCAGCAGCGGCCATTTATTTTTTCTCCTTTCTCTGAATTGTGGCTGCAATGGCCGAATCGAAATCGACGAGCTGCCGCGATGATCAGGGTCCAGGCGATAGGCATCCCTCCTTTCCGCTACATTGCCGTCCTACGAGTCACCTTCCGGTAGCTCTGTGCTTAACCTGCCCAGGAAGAATCCGATGACCATCGCCACGGCGGCGACGATGGCGACCAGGGCCCACTGGGCCTGCGGTGAAGAGAACATTTCCTTGGCCATGTCCCTGGCTACACCGCGCGCAAACTGCGTTTCTGAGGGCGGCGTATACTCGACCTCTACACCCTTGACCGCGGCCTCTATGCGGGCTAGTAGCACGTCGTTTAACGACTCTAGCCCCTGGCCGATGATGCTCCGACTGGCTGTGTCGATCAGCCGCTGACCGACGCTGGCGAGCTTACCGCCGATCTGTACCTCGCCGTCGTAGCTCATGAGGGTCGTGCCATCTTCCTTCTCACTCAACCGGACGTGGCCGACTCCGGTGGCAAAGCCGGGGGCGCCTTTGCCTTCCACGGTCAGGGTCAAGCTTTCCGGCGGCACCTCGTCGGAGATGACGATCCGCCCGGCAAAGACGCCCGCGACCGGCCCTACGCGCACGTTCATGGTGCCTTCGTACTCGCTCTCGCTGACCTGCTGCAGGCTTTGGGTGCCCGGCAGGGCCATAGCCAGCACATCCGGGTCACGCACCAGCTCCCAGACTTCCTGGCGAGGACCGCTAAACAGATATTCGCCTTCTATTTTCACCTTTTTCTCTCCTTTCGGAGGGCGGACAGCCCCTGTGCTTGTCTGGCACAGGACAGGCGTCCGCCCCTACGCTGTAGGGTGGCCATCCCCAAGCAGCTCGAACAGTTGGTTCGGACTGAGCGGCATCTCCAGGATCTCCAGGTTATGATCGTACAGGGCATTCTCGACGGCCTGGGCAAACAGGGCCGGCACGGGAATCGTCCCGGCCTCGCCTGCGCCCTTGCTGCCCAACGGGTTGAGCGGCGACAGCGTTTCCTCGTGGCCAATCTCAATGCGGGGCACCTCAGTGGCCGACGGGATCAGGTAGTCGGCCAGGGAGGCGTTGAGCAGTTGGCCGTTCTCATCACAGACCAGTTTCTCATAGAAAGAGTTGCCGATGCCCAGCGCCACGCCGCCGTGCACCTGGCCATCCAGGATCAGCGGGTTGAGCACGGTGCCACAGTCTTCGACGGCCACGTAGCGCTTGATCTCGACCATCATCGTTTCGGGATCGACCTCGACGATCATGGCATGCGAGCCATTGGCCGTGGCCCCGTACTGCGGGCCAAAGTAGGCGGTGGCTTCCAGGCCGGGTTCGGTGCCAGGCTCCACCGCCCCGCGTAGGGGGTTGGCCAGTGTGGCCAGCTCGCCTAGGCTGATCGACTGGTCCGGCACATCGACCGTGCTCGCCCTCCCTTTGCGCTTCGTTGGCTTGGGTATGCGTCGCACGCAGCCTTCGGCCAGCTCCAGCTCTTCTTCGGGTGCGTCCAACACCTTACTTGCCAGTTTAAAGATCTTGGCGCGAACCGCCGCGGCGGCGGCATTGATGGCATTGGCTGCGACAACGGCTCCCCGGCTGGCAAAGGTGCCTGTGCCCCAGTGGAATTGGTCGGTGTCGCCGGTCACCAACCGCACGTCGCGCGGGTCCACGCCCACCTGGTCGGCGATGATCTGGGCAAAGGAGGTAAAGTGGCCCTGGCCCTGAGTGCCCACACCGGTTGCGGCGCTGACCTTACCGCTGGGCTCGATCGTCACGCGGGCGCCCTCGTACGGACCAACGCCGGTCGTCTCGACGAATGAGACGATGCCGATGCCAACATGCTTGCCCTCCGCGCGAAGACGTGGTTGCTCCTCCTTGACAAATCTCTCATAGTTGATCATGGCCGCTGCTTTGTCCAGCGTGGCCCGGTAGTTGCCACTGTCAAACACGAGTGGAGCAAAGGCTTGGTCGATGATCTTGTGCTCGTAGGGAAAAGCGTCGGGCGGGATCAAGTTGCGCCGCCGGATCTCGACCGGGTCGATGCCCAGTTTCTTAGCCGCCAGGTCAATCAACCGTTCCATGAGAAAGATGCCCTGCGGCCGTCCGGCCCCACGTATCGGGGAGGTGGTGATCCGGTTGGTGAACACCACCTTGAGATCGCTGGAGTAGTTTTGCACGTCGTAGGCGCTCATGGCGTGGCTTTGGGTGTTGAGCGGGATGGTCAGACCATATGGGTCGTAGGCGCCGGTGTCGTGCAGGAAGGCATGCTTCATGCCCAGGATCCGCCCGTCGCGGGTAAGGGCAATCTCGGCGTCGTGCACCTGGATCCGCTCCTGATTAGTGGCGAAAAAGTTCTCGCGCCGGTCCTCGATCCACTTGATCGGCCGGCCCAACTGAAGGGTGGCCCAAGTGAGAACCATCTCCTCGGGGTAATACATCATGATCTTGGGACCAAAGCCGCCGCCGACGAACGGCGCGATCACCCGCACTTGGTTGGCCGACAGGCCAAACATGGCTGCCAAGCCATTGCGGACTGGAATGGGCGCCTGGGTCCCGTCCCAGATCGTCAACTGCTGGCTCTTGGCCTCCCAATAGGCTACAATGGCCCGGTTTTCCATTGCCGCCGACGCGCCGCGGTCGATGATGATCCGCCGTTGGATCACCAGGTCGGCTTTGGCTTTGGCTGCCTCATAGTCACCCTTCTTTTGGGTCAGGTGCGCCGCCAGGTTGGAGTCCAGGTCGTCGTGGATGAGCGGCGCGCCTGGCTCCAACGCTTTTTCCAGGTCCACCACCGCCGGCAACGGCTCCAGGTCGACCACGATGTCGTCCAGGGCATCCTCGGCGATGTAGCGGCTTGTGGCGAGGACGACCGCCAACGGCTCGCCGCTGTGGCGCACCTTGTCTTTGACCAGGGGTACCTGGGTGCGCGAATTGAAGATGATCTCTTTGATAGTTGGCGGTGGGGAGACCAACGGCGGGCCGTGCTGCCATGCCTTGCCCATATCGTCGGCAGTGTAGACGGCCACCACTCCCGGGCGTTGGCGGGCCGCCGATACATCGATGCTCCGCAGGCGGGCGTGGGCATAGTCGCTGCGTAAAAAGGCAGCGTGGAGCATGCCCGGCAGGTCCACATCGTCTATGAACAGAGCTTTCCCGGTCAGCAGGCGTGGGTCCTCGTTTCGTGTGAGGCGTTGGCCGATATATTTCTGTTTCGTTGTCACTGTGTCACTCCTGTTCTATAACACCACGGCGCGCATTTCGTATCGCCCCTCATTCCTTGTCATAGCTTGCCGCCAGCTTGACCGCATCGACGATGTGCTGATAGCCTGTACAGCGACACAGGTTGCCCGAGATTGCCTCGCGGATCTCCTGCTCGCTGGGATCGGGGTTCTCTTTCAAGAAGGGCACCAAAGTCATCAGGATGCCAGGGGTGCAAAAGCCACACTGGGCTGCGTGCGCTTCCCGGAATGCATTCTGGATCGGGTGCAGGTTGTCTGGCGTTCCCAGCGCTTCGACGGTCGTGACCTCGTGTCCGTTGGCCTGCACGGCAAAGATCAGGCAGGAACGAACCGGCTGGCCGTTAAACAGGACCGTGCACGCGCCGCACACGCCATGCTCGCAGCCGACGTGCGTCCCAGTCAGGCCCAGGTCGTGCCGCAAAAAGTCGCTTAGCAGCAGGCGCGGCTCGACGGTGCATTGGCGGCGGACGCCGTTGACGGTAACGACGATATCCAATGTATCACTCATCTTGTCCTCCTCGACCCTAACCCTTTTTCGCCCGGTCAAAGGCTTCGGTCAGCGCCCGACGGCCCAGCACGCCGACCAGGTGGCGGCGGTAGTCGGCCGAAGCGTTGATGTCGGTGGTGGGATCCACGTCATCCCTGGCGGCAACCTCGGCTGCCTCGCGAATCGCCTCGGCTGTAGGCGCCTGGCCTTGCAGTACCTGCGCTGCCTGGTGGGCTTGCACCGGACCTTCGCCAACGCTGAAAAAGACAAGCTTTGCCTCCTGGCAGAGGCCCTTCGCTTCGCTCAGGATGACCACAGCCGCAACGCCTACGAGCGCGAAATCGTGGTGGCGCCGGGCGACTTCCATGAACGACCAGCCGCTGTTGCGGGGCATCGGCGGCAGGGCGACTTCGACCAGCAGCTCGTCCGGTTTCAGGACGGTGGTAAAGAACCCCTGAAAAAACTGGTCGGCCGCTACCCAGCGCTCCGACCGCTGGCCGCGGACCCGGAATCGGGCGTTGAGCGCCACGCTCACCGCCGGCAGCTCGGCTGATGGGTCGGCGTGGGCCAGGCTGCCGCCGAAGGTGCCCCTGGTGCGGATCTGCGGGTAGGCGATCTTGGGCATCGCTTCGTGGACCATCGGCGCTTTCGCAGCGATCAGCGGATCCTGTTCCACCTGACGTTGGCGGGTCATGGCCCCGATGCGGACACCCCCCTCTCGATCGGGCTGGATAAAGAAAAGCTCAGAGACATTGTTCAAATCCACGAGGACTGCAGGCTGCGCCAGGCGGAAATTCATCATTGGGATCAGACTCTGTCCGCCGGCCAGCACCTTGCCCTCGTAGCCATACTTGACCAAGAGGGCCAGGGCCTCGTCGACCGTGGCCGGCGCATGGTACTTGAATGGAGCTGGTTTCATCTAGTTTCTACCTCCCTGTTCTTTGGCTTTCGAGGCTCGGCGGCAAAAGGCGGCGAATGTCGTGGGCGGGCGGCCCAGCAGCCAGCCCAGGACGCGCGGATTGCCCCAGAAGCCATGCTGTTCGTAGTACTGGAACATCTTGACCAACGTCTCGATCTGGTAGCTGCCCAGGCCTGATGCCCTGGCCTGTTGTTTCCATGTCTCGATCTCCACCGTCTGGGCGCGGACCGGCTGGCCCAGGCAACCGGCCAGGACCAAAGCTACCTCGATCTGCGACAACGCCTCCGCGCTGGCCAGTTCGTAGGTGGCCCCGGCATGGCCCCCTTCGGTCAGCACGACGGCGGCTGCCTCAGCTACGTCGTCCAGATCCACCATCCCCAGCCGGGTCTCTGCCCGGTATGGTACGGGATACACGCCTTCCTGGACGATCCTGTCCCACTGGGCTAGCACATTCTGCATATAGGCGGCCGGCTGCAGGATGGTATAGCTCAACCCGGACTTGAAGAGCTGCTCCTCAACCCGCATCTTTAGCCAGTGGTGCGGCATTGCTTCAATCTGGGGGTGCAGCACCGAGTGGTAGACGAAATGCTGCACTCCTGCTGATTGCGCCGCAGCGATGGCAACCTGACCAATGGCAGCCTCGTCGGGGTGCATGTTGGGGCAGATGTGATAGATCGCCCGGCTGCCCCGGGCTGCCTGCCCCACCGCCGCCGGGTCGCGCAGATCCCCGGTGACGACCTCTCGTACCCCAAGCTCTTGAACTGGCTGGGCCTGCTCAGGCCGGCGTACCAGGGCTCGAACCGACTGCTTCCTGGACACCAAGGTCCGGATGATCGCCCGGCCTGTCTTGCCCGCTGCACCTGTGATCAGGATCATCGGATATTGGAGACCCTATTGCCAGCTCTCGTATTACTCTCCCTCCTTAAAGGCGACAAACCGCGCCCACATCGACTCGGCTTCCATGACCTTGGCTGGATAGCAACCGATGTAATAGCGGCCGCTTTCCGCCGTGGCGATGTCGCCCGCCAGGTTCTCGGCGTGGACGATCTTTTTGGGGAAGAGGTTCAGGTGTGTGTCTTGGTAGTACTTGTCCAGTGGGAACATCTCGTCCCAGCTCTTGCCGAAATCCTTGATCAGCTTGGCGTTTGCCTCGGCGAAGGTCTTGGGATGCCACAACCGCTGGATGGTATTCATTGGATGGTCCTGGCTGACCGCGTCCACGCCCAGCCATTTGAGCTTCTTGTCCACGCACCACCGAGCAAAGTCGGGTGAAGGCCCAGGGTGCTTGATCATGTAGCGGAACTCGTCCGATTCAGGGCTGATCCAGCCATACCGGTACCAGCCGGTCTTGGTGATCAGGATGTCGCCCTCGCGGACCTCGACAACCGACTCGATCATCTCTGGTGTGTAGACGCTGGAATTGCTGACCAGGTGCGAGATGTCGGCGATCACGCCCGGGCCGACCCACTCGTCAAGGGGAACCTGGCCGATGGTCCGGCCCCTTGGCCAAAAGTGCTTCTCGCCGTCCATGTGGCTGGCCAGGTGGATGCTGGCGTTGCAGATCGAACCGTTGCGGCCCATGCCAAAGTGCTGACCGCCGACCCGCTTGGTATAATTCACCGTCAGCGGAATATAGTTGGCCCACTGCGGCGTCTGGACGCTGAACGGGATGGTCATATCCAGCGTCTCGGCTGCGCCCATCATCTGGAAGAACTCCTGCTCACTTACCCCTTCCGGGGCCTGCATGGCGCACACCCGCGCCCAGGCCGTCTCGACTTCCATGAATGGGATTGGCATGATCATGATCCAGGCCCGCTGGTTCTTGATCTTGTCAATCTCGCCTACGATGCACTCGGCCAGGAGCAGATGGGTCTTGGGCATGATGATGTGGGTCAGCTCGTAATAGTCGTCCGGTGGAAAGATCTCGTCCCAGGTCTTGCCATGCTCGGCCACAAGCTTGGCCTCGGCCAGCTCAAAGTGGTTGGCGTGCATCCGCCGGATCGGCGTGTTCATCGGATGCTCGGCGCAGCCACAGTCGACGCCGACCACCTTCAGCTTCATGTCCATCGCCCATTGGAAGAAATCGGGCGAGGGACCGGGGTGCCGCACCAGGAATCCAAACTCCTTCGATTCAACGCCGCCTTGGGCATCGGGGTTCAGAACGTCGGGCCGGTCCCACGAGTAGCGGTGGTAGCCGGTGTTGATGATCAGGATGTCGCCCTTCTTGACCTTCGCCCGGCTCATGATCATCTGCGGCGTATACAGGCTGTAATCTGAAACTAGGTCAGAGATATCTACCACCACGCCTGGCCCGCACAGGTCGCTCAGCGGGACGTCGGAGATGGCCCGGCCGCCGGAGTGAAAGGCCGTTTCACCTACCAGGTGCGTGCCAACCGTGTTGCTCCAGTTGAGGATCTGGCCGTTAGCTCCCTGGCCGCCGCCATAGGCGCCCGTGACCCGTTTGAAAAAGTGTACTTCCAACGCCTTCTCCCCCGGCCAAGGCGGCGTAAAGATGCTGCAATCCTGGGTTAGGTCATACAGCTTGGCGTTGGCCATTGTGCTGATAAACTGCTCACGATCCATTGTGCCTTTCCTTTCTATTCTGGTGTATCTGACACAAAACGACTAACCCCTCTCCCGGCGCTGAAGCTCTGCCCGTCCAACCTTGCCTGTCGGCGTCATCGGCATCTCTGGGATGATCTCCACCAACGCCGGGCTGTGCTCCACGCCAAGCTGCGCGTGGCAATGCGCCAGCAGCCCCTGCGGCGTGGCCGATTGGCCTTCGTACAACTCGACGATCGCCTTGGGCAGCTCGCCCTTTCCCCCAAGGGGGATCTCCGTGATCGGGTCCGGTGCGCCGATGACGCAGACATAGCGCACCGCCGGATGGCGCAACAGGGCCTCTTCCATCGGCCGTGGAAAGACGATCTCTCCTGCACAGACAATGCGCTCACTCCAGCGACCGCGCATGGTGATATAGCCTTCCTCGTCCATGACGCCCATGTCGCCGGTGTGCAGCCAGCCATTACGCAGTACCTCCGCGGTCTTTTCCGGCATGTTCCAGTAGCCGAGCATGAACCCAGGCCGGATCAGGACCTGGCCCAACTGGCCGATAGGTACCTCCCGGTCATTCTCGTCGGTGATACGCACCTCCCGGTCGGGCAACGTCGGGCCGATGGCGAACAGGCGGGATTCGGGCTCGCGGCGGGGGTAGCCCAGGCCGCAGAATCCGCCCAGCTCGCTCAGCCCATAGCTCTCCACGACAAACACGCCCAGGCCATCCACGAATTCGCGCTTCATGTCCGGCGGCACGGGCGCACCCCCCGAGAGCATCATCCGCAGGGCACGGGGCTTGCCTCGCTCGCGGCAGACGTTGAGCACGTCGGCAAACAGCAGTGGATTGCCAACCAACATCGTCACACCGCGCCGCTCCATCTCCTCCCAGGCCACGGCAGGGTCCCAGCGGCTCATGACGCCGATGGCTACGCCCCGGTGCATGCCCGGCAGCAGGTTGGCCACCAAGTGGTACGAGCTAGACAGCGCCGTTGGCCCCAATGAAACGTCGACGCTGGACAGCCCCAGCCGCTCGGCGATGCAGTGGGTTGCCCGCGCAGTGTAGCCGTGGGCCAGCAGGGCTCCCTTGGGAAACCCCGCCGAGCCCGAGGTATACGACAGGTGGGCGGCGTCCATTTCGTCCACGTCGTCCGGGGGAGGCGCCGGCGCTGCCGCCAGCAGCGCATCCCAGGCATGTGAGCCCTCCCTGGCCCCGTCAAAGCAGACGGTATGCTCCAGGCTGGGCATCTGGCTACGGTTCTGAGCGACGTCGTCGTGCTTGTCGCCGGTGTAGATCAGTACTTTGGGCGTCGAATAATTGACATAATAGGCCAGGTTGTCTGCCTGGAGCACGCTAATGTGGGTCGAGATGGCCCCCAGCCGCCACGTGCCGAGCATGGTCAGCACATAGTCCAGCCCGTTGTGGGCAAAGATGCCCACCCGATCGCCCTTGGTGACGCCCAAATCGGCTAGTGCTCCAGCTACGCGCTCGGCCAGCTCCACGCCTTGGGCATAGGTGATTGACCGGTCGCGGTCGGTCCAGGTGATGAACGTCCGATCCGGCAATCGCCATGCCGTGCGGCGCAGCATCGTGTTAAGCGTTACATAGCCCATGACATCTCTTTGGGCTAGAATCCGTAGCGCTCGGCAAACGCCACCAGTGCCTGCTCGAACATTGCCATCGGCGGGCGGACCAGTCCGGCGCCAATCTGCCCCACGCCAGCGTCCTTGTGGGCAATGCCGGTGTTGACCCGTGGGGTGATGTTTTTCTCTACTACCTTGCGGATGTCGACGCCGACCGGCGTCCCGCGAAAGTCGAGCGGCGGGATGGTGAAATACTTGTGTTCGGCGTAGGTTATCTCGTACATCTCCAGCGTGGCGTTGATCGCATCCTGGGGCGTGCCGCTGACAAAGGTCACGATCGCCGGCGCAGAGGCCATAGCAAAGCCGCCGATGCCCGCCGTTTCGGTGATGACGCTGTCGCCGATGTCGCCGCTGGCGTCCTCGGCCTTGAAACCGGGGAAATAGAGCCCCTTGGGCACTGCTACCGGCGCCGTGAACCAGCGATCGCCCAGACCGCTGACCCGGATGCCGAAATCGGTGCCGTTGCGGGCCATGGTGCTGACGATGGTGCTGCCCTCCACTCCGTGAGCCGCGTCGGCCATTCCCTTGCAGGCTGCCATTACCGGGTTGAGCACGCTCAGCGCGTTGTCGCCCAAGAACTTGAGCACTTGGGCGGCTACGGCCGGGCTGGGAGCCGCCTCGGCGATGAACGGCGCCAGCTTGGCCGTGTACAGGATCGAGCCGGCTTTGTTGCGGTTGTGCCCCTCGTCGCCCATATGCAGCGCTTCGGCCAGGAGGGCCCGGATGTCGAGCCCGCCGCTGGCCTCGAGCGCGCCGGCCAGCACAGGGCCCATCACATCCTCCATCCACCGCAGCCGGTTCAGCACCTCGGCGCTGTAGGCGCCGTAGCGCAGTACCTTGCCATAGCCCTCGTTCAGGCCCGAGAAGGACTTGTTGCCGTGGGTCTTGTTCTCCAGGACATACACCGACATTGATGGGCAGATGATGCCGGCCATCGGCCCGACGGCCTGGTGGTGGTGGCAGGGCTCGAAATCGACCTTGCCGGCTCGCACCAGCGCCTGTGCCTCGGCGTCGTCCTTGGCTTTGCCTTCAAAGATCAGCGCGCCAATGACGGCGCCCTTCATCGGTCCCGACATGCGGTCCCAGGTGATCGGCGGCCCGGCGTGAAGCAGCAGGTTATCCCTCATACCGGGGATGACGTCGCGGGCCTTGCCCAGTCCCACTAGCACTGGGCGGGCTTCCATCATCAGTTCGGTTGCTTCGCGATTTGCTTTTTCGATATCCATAATTCGCTCCTGCCTCTTCCTGATTTTGGTTCAGCGCAGACGTTTCCCCGGCTCAAACCGAGAGCGCGCTTCCTTGAGTATCTCCCCATAGAGCTCCAGGTTGCGATCCTGGAGATGGTCGAACACCTGCAAGCTCTTGCTGCCCCATGTGACGTAGCGCAGCGGGTCGGGATCCAGTTTGGCGGCGATGATCTCCTCTCCCCCGCGCGCCTGGGCCAGCCGCCAGGCGATCGGCGTGACGATCATGCTGTGGCCAAAGTAGTAGCTACCGCCAGCGTCTGGCCCCACCGAGTTGGTCGCCACCATGTAGACGTGGTTGTCGTAGGCGCGGGCGCAGGTGGTGATGTACCAGATGTCATAACTCCGCAGGAGGGCCGACGGTCGGGTGATAACTTGGGCGCCTTTGACGGCCAGCAGGCGCGATAGCTCGGGAAAGTCGCCGTCATAGCAGATGATCATGCCGATGCTGCCCAGGGCCGTCTCGAATACGTCGGCGCGGTTGCCCACTGTCGCCCATCCACCGCAGTCGCACCGCTCCAGCGGGAAGGGATGGGTCTTGTCGTAGATGCCGATGATGCCACCATCTGGCCCGATGAGGATCGAGGAGTTGTAGACCACGCCCCGCTCCGGCCCGCGCCGGTAGGTGGGCCACACCACGTGGACGCCCAGTGACTTGGCCGCTGCCTGCACGCCGCGAGTGATCCGCCCGGGGGCCTCATCCACCAGGTCCCACAGGCCGTTTGCGTTCAGCCCGGTAACGAAACCAGTCGTCACCGTTTCCGGAAAGACGACCAGTTCTGCTCCATATTCCTTGACCGCTGTTTCCAGCCAAGTCACACCCTTGTCGACGTTTGCCTGCACGTCGTTGGGCGCGACGGCAATCTGCACACAAGCGGCAACAAACTCTTTCACCTTACTTCCTTCTCATCCGTTCCAGGATTGCCATCAACTGCTCATTGCCGCCCGCCGGGGGCCGCCAGTCGACCTGGATCACCGGCGCGTCCTGGGCTCGCAGGCTAGCGGCGAACGACTCCAGGCCGACATTGATGGCGGCAAAGGGCGCCTGTAACACCGACAAACCTATCGATTTCGGATTTTGGATTGTGGATTGTGGATTGAGAACCTGGAGCAGGTGGCCAATATGGCGGATGGCAGTGTCGTTGCTGGTCTCGACCCGTGCTCCGGCTGCTTGAAGCTTTTCCGCCTGGGCGGCCATACCCTGAGGGTCTTTGTCAGTGCCGACGACGACAGCCACTACCTCCAGGTGCCGGCCGGCCTGCGCGGCGTGGCTGCGGGCCTTGGCGATGGCCGGAGCCAGCTCGCTCGCCGGGTCGGGATGGGCGCCGTAACCCAGCACCACGTCGAGCAGGATGACGGCGACCTCGGGGTCATCGGCTTCCTGGTGGAGCCTGCGGATGCGCAGGTCGTTGTCCATCATGGGGTGCAACCGGCCCACTGTGAACTCGTCCTCGCCCAGGTCGACGATGGTGTGCTCCTGGCTGACGAGTGAGTTGGTCAGGCGATCCTGCTTGCGCAGCGGTGCGTTGGACCAGACCGGAATGCCGGGCAAATAGTCCTGTAGTAGAAGCTGGGCCTCGTAGGCCAGGGTGCCTCCCGAGAAGAGGCCGCGCAGGTAGCGCTGCCCAGGCGCGAACGGACCGGCGGAAATGGCGCCTTCTGTCGGCTCACCACCGCCGATCTGCAGCGCATGCTGTGCAGCCAGATGCACTGCCAGAGCGGCTGCCTCGTCAAAAGTGTTGGCAAAGTGGAGATTGTCCACCGAGCGGCCCAGGTAGCCGATGAAATCCACCACGACCGGCTTGCCCGCCGACCGGGCAAGCCGCAGCAGCTCGTCGGCTACTCTGGGAGCCGGCGGCTTGGAAATGAGCACAATGGCCTGCGTCTCGGGGTCGCGGCTGAGCAGATCGAGCCCCTGACGGGCGGTCACCGCCCCCACCGCCTCAGACAGGTCGCGCCCGCCGGTGCCCAGGGCATGGGTAAGGCCGCTGCCCAACTGGTGGATGCGCGAGCTGACCTGCTGCAGGCCGGTCCCCGAGGCAGCGACCAGTCCGATCGACCCGCGGCGCACCCGGTTGGCAAAGCCCAGACCCACACTGTTGACAATGGCCGTGCCGCAGTCCGGTCCCATGACCAGCAGTCCGGCGCCAGCGGCGAGCTGCTTGAGTGAGATTTCTTCTTCCAGCGAGACGTTGTCGCTGTAGAGAAAGACGTGCTTGCCCAGGCTCAGCGCCTGGCGGGCCACACCGGCGGCGTAGCGGCCTGCTACTGAGATGAGTACCCATTGGGCATCGGGCAGCATCTGCGCGGCGGATTCCAAGCTCTTGGGGAAGAACTCCAGCTCGACGGTCCGGCGGCGTTGGGCGAGAAGGGCGTCTACCTGGTCCAAAGCAGCCTGGGCAGCGGCGGCGTCCTCAGCGCGGACGACGATGACCAGATCGTCGGCCATGGCGGCCTGGGCTTCTGGCGTCAGTAGATCAGTTTGGGCCAGGATCTCTTTGTTGGCCGCGGTACCCATCACCACGCCGGCGTCCAGAATGCCGGGTAGGCCAGCCAGGGAGCGTTGCAGGTGCATCAAGACAACCGAGTCGTAGTAGGCTCCCGAACGTATTTGCCCCGTCGTTACGGACATGGTCACCGTCACCACAGTTTGGTAGACTGCGCTGGCATGGCAGTATACCACAGGCTGCGATCAATGTCAATTATGACTTGTCTGTCTAGGCTGGCAGTACCTATCTTGCCTGGTTGACTTGCGTTGTCACCCAGTTGGGTATATACTGAGCCGCCTTTATAATCCGGATTCAGAGGAATGAAATGGAAGACGCGGGGAACGATCCTCGTATACAGCAACTGCGGGCCCTGCGCGCCAGGGTCCGCCAGGGAGGTGGGGCGCAACGGATCGCTAGGCAGCACGCCAAGGGCAAGCTGACCGCCCGTGAGCGCCTCGATCTGCTGCTCGACGCTGGCACATTTAACGAGCTTGAGCCTTTTACTATTGGTCACGATGACCCTCTTCCCCCTGAGGGACTGTCGCAAGCGCAGCCCTCACCCGATCCGGATGCGGCCTCGCTAGATCTCGTGACTGAGAAATACTTGGGTGACGGGGTGATCACCGGTTATGGCCAGATCGACGGCCGGACGGTGTATTTTTACGCCCAGGATTTCACCATCTTGGGCGGCACTCTGAGTGAGATGCAGAGCCGCAAGATCTGCCGGGTGATGGACCTAGCCGTGCACAACGGCGCGCCGATCGTGGGTCTGATCGATTCCGGCGGGGCCCGGATCCAAGAGGGAGTCAGGAGCCTGGGCGGTTATGCCGAGATATTCAAGCGCAATTCGCAATACTCGGGCGTTGTCCCCCAGATCAGCATTATGCTCGGCCCGTGCGCTGGCGGCGCGTCGTATTGCCCGGCCTTGACCGATCTGATCATCATGGTCGAAAAGCAGTCGTTCATGTTCATCACCGGACCGGAGGTGATCAAGTCGGTGACCGGCGAGGTGATCGATCAGGAAAGCCTGGGCGGCGCTGCCGTGCACATGGCCATCAGCGGCACGGCCCACCTGGCGTGCAGGACCGAACCAGAAGCGCTGGCCCTGTGCCGGCGTCTGCTCGGCTACCTGCCCTCAAACAACGTCGACAACCCGTCCTACGTACCGTGCGGCGACGACCCGTCATGCGTCCCTTCGGGTGATGAGCTTAATGCCATCGTCCCGATCGATCCGTCTGTGGCTTATGACATGCACGAGGTACTGGCTCACATCGTCGACAGGGGCGAGTTCCTGGAGTTACAGTCTGCCTGGGCGCGCAATGCGATCGTCGCCCTGGCCCGTATCGGCGGTCACACCGTCGGCCTGGTGGCCCAGGAGCCGAGCGTCATGGCTGGCGTGATCGACATCGACGCGTCGGACAAGATCGCCCGTTTTGTGCGGATGTGCGACTGTTTCAATATCCCTCTGGTTACCTTTATCGATTCTCCTGGTTTTCTGCCGGGAATTGACCAGGAGCATCGGGGTATCATCCGCCACGGGGCCAAGATTGTGTACGCCTATTCCGAGGCGACCGTGCCCAAGATCGGCATCACCACACGCAAGTCGTACGGCGGCGCCTACATTGTGATGAGCAGCAAGTACCTGGGGACCGACGTGAGCTATGCCTGGCCGAGCGCCGAGATCGCGGTGATGGGCGCCGAAGGGGCAGTCGACATCCTGTTCAGGAAAGAGATCGAGGCAGTCCCCGACGCGGAGCGGGCGGCTGAGCGCCAGCGCCTGGTGGAGGGCTATCGGCAGCGGTTTAACAACCCTTATCAGGCGGCGTACGCCGGCTATATCGATGACATCATCGAACCGCGGGAGACGAGGGACAAGGTCATCGCTGCACTGGCTGCTCTGCGCAACAAGTATTCGACGGCGCCGGCGCGCAAGCACGGCAACGTGCCGCTGTAGACAGGGTCAGACCGTGATAGACAACCTGCTGCTCGCTCTTCAGATCACCGCCATCGGCATGGGCCTGGTGTTCGGCTCGATCATTCTGTTTTGGCTGATTATGGCGGTTCTGGTTCGCCTTATCAAGCCCGGCTCCGAGCAGACTCCAGAAGGGGATCTCCGGCAGGGTGGGCTACAGGAAAACGTGTCCCCCGAAGGGGAGCTCCGCAGGCGGCGCGCGGCAGCCGCCGCCGTGGCTGTCGCTCTAGCGCAGCAAAGCGGTGCGGCACAGCCGCTTGCTGGTCCTGCATCGCCTATGGCCCAGGCCAGCGCCTGGCAGGTGGTGCAGCGCGCCAAGAGCCTGCGCATCTTTCCGCGAGGTCCATCTCGATGAAATTGACCAAGATTCCCTTCAAGACAAGGGTGCAAATCGAGGGCCAGGTCTTTGAGGTTGAAGTGGGTGACCTGGATGCCCGTCCCATCGTGGCGACGGTCGACGGCCAGCGCTTTGAGGTCTGGCCAGGAGCGGCTGAGATGTCCAGCAGTCTGCCCGCCAGCACACCAGCCGCCAGCAGGCCGGAGGTTGTAGATGCGCCCGTAAGCGCGCCCATTCCCCGCAGTGCGCCCGGCACCACTCCAGCTTTAGGTGGTGACAAGGCGCTTGAAGTTCGAGCGCCAATCCCCGGCGTCATCGTCGCCATTGCCGTCAGGCCCGACGCCAAGGTGCAGATCGGTGACCAGTTGTGTGTGCTCGAAGCGATGAAGATGCGCAACGCAATCCGGGCCACGCGCGCCGGGGAGATCGCCGAGGTGCACGTGACGGTCGGCCAACACGTCAAGCACCAGGAGCTGCTGTTGGAGTTTGCGCCCTAAATGGACCTGTCCCATTTGCTGGCCGAGCTATCCAAAGGTCTGACCAACTTTACCGCCGGCAACGCGGTCATGATCGCGGTTGGCGCCATCCTCATCGTGCTGGCCGTCGCCAAAGAGTACGAACCGGTGCTTCTCCTGCCGATCGGCTTTGGCTGTATCGTGGCCAATATCCCTTTGACCGGCATGTCAGAGCCCAACGGCCTGTTTGGGGTGCTGTACCGGGCTGGCATCAGCACCGAGTTGTTCCCGCTGCTGATATTTATCGGCGTTGGGGCAATGATCGACTTTAGCCCGCTGCTGGCCCAGCCCAAGATGGCCCTGCTGGGCGCGGCCGGCCAGTTCGGCATCTTTGGCACGCTGCTGCTGGCGACCTTGCTCGGTTTTCCCCTAAACGAGGCCGCGTCGATTGGAGTCATCGGGGCGATCGACGGACCGACCTCGATCTTTGTCGCCACCAAGCTGGCGCCTGAGCTGCTGGCGCCGATTGCTGTGGCGGCCTACTCCTACATGAGCCTGATTCCGATCATACAGCCGCCGCTGATGAAGCTGCTGACGACCAATGCCGAGCGCCGCGTTCGCATGGCCTATACTCCTCGGCCCGTCGACCGCCGGGTGCTGGTCGCCTTTCCGGTGGTCATCACCCTCATCGCCGGTCTGCTGGTACCCGACGCCACGCCGTTAATCAGTATGTTGATGTTGGGCAACCTGTTGCGCGAGAGTGGGGTGGTGGACCGTTTGAGCAGGGCAGCGCAGAACGAGATCATCAACGCGGCGACGCTGTTCCTGGGATTGACTATTGGCTCGACGATGGGGGCGGCTGCCTTCCTGAACTGGACTACCTTGAGCATCCTGGCGTTGGGGCTGGTTGCCTTTGTGCTGGACACGGTGGCTGGCCTTCTTTTTGGCAAGCTGATGTGCGCCCTTAGCGGCCGGACCATAAACCCCTTGATCGGCGCGGCGGGGATCAGCGCCTTTCCGATGGCTGGCCGGCTGGCGGCGCGGGTGGCCCAGGACGAGGATTTCGACAACTATATCCTGATGCACGCCATGGGCGCCAACACCGCTGGCCAGTTGGGCAGCGTCATGGCCGGTGGGGTGCTGCTCGCGCTGGTCTTGGCCCTGGCCTGATGAACCTCTCGCACACAATCTCTGCCTATCCGCCATCCATCGGCGGTGCGCAGGTCTGCTTTCACGAGCTAGCCTGAAGGCTGGCGCATCGTCACAATACCCAAATGTGCTCCCACTGGGCCCAGACACGCACTGACTGGCTAATCAGCGCAACCCTCTTGGCTCTGCACGGTGCAGAGCCTTGTCTCCTCGATAAAGTGCCGGTTCACCTGCTTTGTCCGTCATTGGTCCGTCAACGGCAACGATAGGGTAATCTGTTTAGTAGGGCGGCTTATGCCTGGTGCAGGGCATAGACCTGCACTGGCTGTTGTTTACCACGCACTGTCACCTGGCCAATGGGTTGCAGCGGCGCCCACGACTCGACGGCCTGGGCGGTCTCGGCGCTGAGCAAGATTCTGGCGTCCACTTCTTTGGTCATGGCTTCCAGGCGGCTGGCCAGATTGACTGCGTCGCCCAGGACAGTGTACTCCAGCCGCTCCTTGCTGCCCACGTTGCCGGCCAACACCGGCCCGGTGGCTACCCCTACGCCGATGCGCAACGTCGGTTCCTTGTGGCGTATCTGGGCCTGGTTAAAAGCTGCCAGGGCAGGTATCAGTCCCCAGGCAGCCTGCACTGCCCGGTGGGGATGATCTTGAGCAGGATTAAGAGGCGTGCCGAACACGGCCAGCAGGCTGTCGCCCCCCAGGCGTGTCACCAATCCGCCGTGCTCGACCACGACAGCGGAAATTGTGGAGAAGTAGCGGTTCAGCAGAGCGATCAGCGCCTCTGGTTTCATCTGCTCGGTCAAGGCTGTAAAGTCCCGGATGTCGGTGAACATGACTGTGGCCTCGCAATACTCGCCGCCAGCCAGGTCGGCTCCGTGCTCGATGGCATGTTCGGCCACTTGAGGCGATACATAGTGGCCGAACAGGCGGCGGATCACATCTTCGCGTTGCAGGCCGTCCACCATGGCGTTGAATCCTTCGGCCAACGCGCCCAACTCGTCATTCGAGGTGACATCCATCCTTTCTTCTACGTCTCCCGCGCGCACCGCATCCATTTTCCGGCTAAAGGTCTCCAGTGGCCTGACCAGGGAGGCGCCCAAGGTCAGGGCCAGGGAGACTGCCATCAACAATCCGATGCCAACCAAGTACAGCTCCAGGTTTCGTAACACCGGCAAAAACGCTTCAGGCTGATCCGAGCCAGCGATCTTGGCAGCATAACTGTAGGAGATGAGGGCCAAGACCAGAAGCGGGATCGTGACCATCACGAACAGGATGAGCAGCCGCCGGCGCACTGTCAGGCGAAAAGCAGGCACCTCACTCAGTGCGCCGTCGGGGAAAAAAAGGGAGATCTCGGGTTGCCACACCCGCTCGGCGGCAAAGAGAACGATCGAAGCGGTGCACATTCCGGCGATACCTCCGAGGCCGAGGAAGAGGTGGGCAAAGTCGCTCCAATGGACCTGCTGCCCTGCGGAGGAGAGGACCTCGAGCAAGGTGAAATAGATGCCGGCTAACACAAACATGGACAGCGAGATGCCGGCCATGATCGTCGGATAGGCCAACGCCCGGCGGCGGATCGACAAGGGCGGCGATTCTACCTCGCCGCCGGATGTGGCTCGCTTGTGCCAGGCGTCCACAGGGTCCAGAATCCGGCCCATCAGCCATCCGCCCAGCAAAAACACGGCGACGAATCCTGCAATGAAAGCAGGCAGATACCACCCCGGAGTGACCTTGCCGCTTTGCAGAGGGTCGGCTTGTAGGCCAAAGTAAATGATGATTAGCACTGCGCCACACAGATTGGCTCCGAGGTTGATCAGATTGATCCGCCGGCTGACGTGTCGATGGCGATCTCCCTTCATGTCGTTCCTCCTGGATATCCCGGATTTCAGCTCTGGGCTGGCTGGGGCTCCTGGCAGGGCCCAGTCGAGCGTGGCAAACAGCCAGTATGCTGTGCAGGACGCCGAGGCACAGCATTTGCCTGCGCGCCGTTGCGGAAAGTATAGCATTCTTCCCGGCGCAATGCAACCCATAGGACTACCAGCTTGGGCTCTGGATCTAAAGCCATCCATCTGCTCCATTCACTGTTTGCCCCGTTGATCGAAAAATGGTATACTTGCCGCGGCAGCAGAACGCGCTGCATCGATGTCAACGAAACGAGGGGCGTGTCGGGTCTAGACTGCGGAGCATCTGCATGTCAGTCCTCCATATCGGTATGCTTGGCGGATTCACGCTGGCCTGGGGTGACGCGGCAAGGGCGTCTATCCCCAGCGCGGTGGCCCGATCTGTCTTTGCCTACTTGCTTACCTACCGTGACCGGCCCCATACCCGCGACCTGCTGGCCGGCATCTTCTGGCCCGAGCTGCCCGACGCTACTGCTCGCCGTCGCCTCAGTCAGGCGTTGTGGCAGATCCGCCAAGCCCTCGACCCTTACCCGGTCTTGCTTACCGAAGGCGATGCTGTTTGGATCGACCCCGGTCTGCCGCTGTGGCTCGACGTAGCCGAGTTCGAACAGCGGGCGGCGAGCAGCAAGCGGCAGGACCTGGTGCTTGCTGCTGAATTGTACCGGGGCGAGTTCCTGGACGGCTACTATGACGATTGGGCGCTGGTCGAACGGGAACGGTTGCGGGAAATATTGTTGGCGATACTCGGAAAGCTGGTAGAGGGCTCTAAAGGCCGGGGTGAGCACGAGCGCGCGCTGCTTTATGCCCGCCGGCTAGTGGCAGAGGATCCCTGGCGTGAAGAGGCCCACTGTGAAGTGATGCGCCTCTGCCATCTGTTGGGTCGAGACGCCGAAGCGCTGAAGCAGCTCAAAGTCTGCCGGCAGGTCTTGGCCGACGAGCTGGGCGCTGAGCTGTCGCCTGAAACGGAGGCTCTGGCAGCCCAGATCGTGGCCCAGCGCGATCCAGCAAAGCCGCCCGTGCTGCCCTCGGCCGCTCGCTCACGGACCACGTCCCTGCTGGAGCGGCCCGACCGGCTTCCGCTGGTGGGCCGCCAGGCAGAGCTGGCCGAGTTGCTGCGCCAGGTGGAGGCCGCGGCACGGAGGCAAGGCGGGCTGGCCCTGGTTTTCGGAGAGGCCGGGGTGGGCAAAACCCGGTTGGCGCAGGAGTTGGCGCGCAACGCAGAGTGGCG
>JAFGOG010000397.1 GCA_016926595.1 Anaerolineae bacterium | reverse complement strand
CAGGTAGTGCTTGACCGCTTCATAGCCAGCATCAACCATCTCTCTGCCGTGGTCAAAGTCAAAATCGCCGGCTTCTGGAACCCCGCGGATGATGATGTGGTGCACCTTCACCCCCGGTACCTGCGTCGCATACTTGAGCTCAGCCAGTAGGTCCTGGTGAAGAGCAACGCTGACCACGCGAAATAGGACAGTGAGCAGGTCCTTCGCCGGCCCGTAGATCCCACCCGTATAGGCCACGTCCAAAGCATACACCTCGGTGGCTCCCTTGTCAATGGCGACGCTGATCGGCACGTTCAGGATAAGGCCGCCATCCACATACTGCCAGCTGCCGATCTGGACGGGAGGAAAGACACCAGGAAAGGCAGAGCTTGCCATCACAGCGTCTGCTATCGACGCGCTGCCATCCTCACCGTACAGGTACAGTGTGCTAGTTTGGAGGTTCGCTGAAGTTATGTAGAGTTTTATACCAGACAGGTTGCCAAACGCCTGCTTGTCGGCGGGGATGTGCTGTTCCACAAATGCCCGAAGCGCATCACCGGTGACGATGCTCGGCTGGCCTCTGACCACCCGCCAGAGCTTGGATAGTATGGTACCCGGGACAACTTGGCGGGTTCGCAAGTCACGCCAGATACCGCACAGCCGTTCCACCCCTGCACTTGTCGGATCGATAGCCAAGAACGCAGCATTCATCGCTCCCGCCGAGCTACCTACTACCATATCAGGACGAATGCCGCGCTCGTAAAGTGCCTTCACCCCGCCGGCCTCCATGGCTCCGCGGCTGCCACCCCCGCTAAACACAAATGCGATCATCTCTACCCCCTCCTGCTCACGCCCAATCAATAACCAAGCCCCTTATCCCGCCGAGACAAGGGGCTCTGACTGCCTGCAACGAAAAAGACGCGATGCCTCTATTAGCGGCGCTCGCGCAACGTTCTTTCCAGAATCTCGTCCTGCGTCCGGTCGCGCCGCCGCTTGGAATCGCGCTGCCGCCGCCTGTCGGGCTTGGCCGGATATAATACTTCTTCCTCGCCCATAGCCATCCGATAGGCCAATTCTATTGACGAAGGAGCCTCTTCCCCTTCTTCGACTATCACGTCTTCGGTTGGCAGGTCAGTCATACTGAGCGAAATGCGACCCTTGCGCGGATCCACTTCCACTACTCGCACTTGCACCTGGTCGCCTACCGACAGGATTTCGGCCGGACTACCGACATAGCCCCGCCCCATCTCACTCACGTGAACCAGGCCGTCGCGCCCGGCACCAATGTCCACAAAAGCTCCAAAGTTCTCCAGGCGGACGACCTTGCCGGTCAGAACCGTATCGGGTTTGAGCGCGCGCAGGTCAACCGCAGGGGGCTCGACCATCGACAGGCTGATGCGCCTGGCTTTACGATCGGCCTCCTTCACCCACACGGACACCACGTCCCCTTCTGACACGACATCGGAAGGCTTGTTGACCCGACCAGCAGCCATCTCGGAGATGTGCACCAGCCCTTCCATCTCCATCCCGATGTCGACGAACGCGCCGAACTTTTCCAGGCGCACCACTTTGCCCTCGGTCTTGAGGCCAGGCCGGAGATCGTCCCAACGGAAGCGAGGCGGGGGCACCATGGTCAGATTTAGCCTGTTGTTGGCCAGATCCACCTTTTTGACCCAAACGGTTACGTCTTGACCCTCAGACAGCAGATCAGATGTGCGGCTCACTCGCTTGTCGAGATCGGAAATGTGCAAAAGGCCGTCCACCGCGGCACCTACCACCACAATGGCGCCTGATAAGGTCACTTTTTTGACCGTGCCCTCTAGTTGCTGTCCTGAAGACAGATCGGCGAGCAGGATCGATCCAGCAGAACTCACGTTTGACACTCCCTTTGTTCGCGGTTACCCTCGTAATTGACGCCCCATTATACCGTGAGGCCGAAAGGATGTCAATTCTGAATCGATGGATTGGCAAATAGACGGAAAGCGATGAGCGATCTGTGAGGCTGGCTGCATCGCCACCCGCGGTGGTTATGGGTCAGCCGCAAGCTCAGCTTCCGATCCAGGATAGGATCAGAAAGAGCACGGCAATGATGACAAACGCCGCCACAATGATGACCAGCCACACATAAACCTGCTGGTCACGCTTGCGCTGAGTGGCTCGAGCCAGGGCCAGAGCTTCCTGCCGTATGCGCTCAGCCTCTATCAGGGCCGCCATCCGTCCCTCAGAAGCCTTGGCCTCCTCCGCCTTGACTTGAGCTACCTCCCCCTTCCACTGCTGCAGGCGATGCTGAGTCGTCAATTGCCAGCGACGGGCCATCTGCTCGATCAAATCCAGGCCCCGGCCGCACTGGGCGCAGTGATCGGCCAGGATCCAGTTGTCTGCTCCGCAGACCGGGCAATCCCGGATCAAAGGTTTGCCGCACCGCTCGCAGAACCGCACCTCCTCTTCGTTGTAGCAGCCGCAGCTCGGACAAATACGCGTGACCTCGCCAAAACTGCTGTCGCAAAACCTACAAACCAGATAGCCATTCTCGTCCGGAACCAGTTCTTTGGCACCGCAGTTGGGACACTCGATCTTGTATAGTTCCATCGCGTCCTCTGGATTCAAGGTAGCCACGCCCAATCGGGCTCGGTATCATCAAAACCGTCATATGTCAGGCGCACTTGATCCCGGCCGTCGGCGCGCATGAGGTAAAGCTCACGGGCATTCACCCCTGTACCATCGCCGGTATAGGCCACAAAGATCAGCCAATAGCCGTCAGGCGACCAGCACGGCGACTCGGCGCCCTGGGTCAGGTCGGTGAGCGCCCGCACGTCGGTACCATCAGCCTTCATGACATAGATCTGATAGCTTCCTCCCCGGTTGGAGACAAAGGCTATCTGGCTACCATCCGGGGACCAGGCTGGCGCCCAGTCGCGGTCCGGATCGTCGGTCAGGCGTTGGACACCGCCTCCCTCCAGATCAACAGTCCAGATGTCCCAGTTCCTATCCCGCTCAGCGACGTAGGCCAGGCGCTTGCCGTCCGGCGCCCAAGTCGGTTGCCCGGCGTAGGACTCTTCCCTGGTCACTTGGGACGAGGTGATTACGTCGGCAATGAATACCTGATTCACCTCCGCCACCGTCGTGACATAGGCGAGGCGCGTGCCATCCGGCGCCCAGGCCGGATCCTGCCCAACGAACAGGTCCGCGGTCTCGGCAGTGCCGGTCACCGTCACGACGAACCGGATTAGATCCTGTCCAGCCGCCCCTTTGGCTACCCAAGCCAGCGCTCCGTCCGCACGCTGAGCCGGTTGGCGGGCAGTACCTGAGCCCGATATCAACCTCGTCAGGCCACGGCCGTCGGTCTGGATGGTATAGATAGCATAGCCGCCCTCCCGGTTGCTGGCGAAAATCAGTTGGCCGGACAGCACGACCGTCACAACAACCGGCGCCGATACGGCGAGCGATCCCTCTGTACCATAAGCTCGAACGACTAGCTCATGAAATCCCTCACTGGCCCTCTCCCAGGCAAGCTCGATAAGCCAAGGGCTGGTCTGGGGCTGCGGGTTGGCGACGACGGCCACGCTCCTGCCATTCACTTCCAATTCAGCCCGGAGCGCTCCCGGCTTGGCCAGCACAGCACTCACCGAGATTGGCTTGGTCCCGCGATACAATGCGCCGTCTAGGGGGGCAACAATCTGGAGCACCTCACCGGTCATATCCAGGACCTGGACGGTTTGTGATGGCAAGGCAGCAGCAGCGGTAGGGGCGCCCCGCTGTGCCATGCGGATTATACCTACAGCCACTAGGGAGAAAACACCCAGGGCAAACATAAAGACAAAGAACAGCACCGCCATCTGCCAAAGCGCCTGATCTTGTTTCACGCTCGAACCTCGTGGCTCCATGATAGCACAGCCGCGCTCTTTTGACAAACTGGCCATAAAAGGCTTTGCGGAGGGAAGTTGATCCCCTCCGCAAAGCAGCAAACAATCCCAGGAACAGGGCCGCCTATTACTTTTGATACCCTGTCAGAGTGATGCCATCCAGGTTCACGTCGAGCTCCCTCCTGGCCGTGCCCCACTTTTTCCAGGCCCGGATAAAGATGGTGACCTGGCTAGACGGCGCTTCAAAGGTGGCAGTATACCCCTCCATACTGCCGGGGTTCAGCCGGTCATAGACTGTGTCCCACGGGATCTCGCTCCAGTTGGTCACAGCCTGCCAGTCGGTCCCACCCGCCGTATCGTAACCCCATTGCACACGGTAGTTGTAGCCATACCTATCAGGGTCAAAGCCGCGCACCCGCAGCATACCGTACAACGACAGCTTGTAGGTCGCACCCGGAGTCAGGCCAGTCACCGTCTGATAGATACCGGAATAGCGGTCCGGATCCGATGCACCGCGGCAGAAAGTGTTGATCTCGAGCAATTGGGAGTGGGTACCGTCATAGATCACCGGCGTCCAGGTCTCGTCGTAATACCCATAGGTCGCCTGGCCGCCGTTGTTGAACCAGCCCCACTCATTGCCCACATCGCCAGGCGCCGCAACAGCGTGGAACCCGCCTTCAAAGTCGCCATTCTTGACAAACTGCCCCTCATTGCCCACTATGACGTTCACTTTGTGGGT
>JAFGOG010000053.1 GCA_016926595.1 Anaerolineae bacterium | reverse complement strand
GGACCTGCCGCGCCGGATCAAAGTCGACCTGATCATTTTGGTCGATACCCAGAGCCTGGTCACTCCAAAGGGCATGAGCAGCGACACAGTGGTCCAGATCATCGACCATCATCCGCTCAGCCGCGAGTTGTCTGCCAATTGGACCTTCTCCGGCGGGCAAGTGGGCGCCACCACCACTCTGTTACTGGAGAGGATCATCGCTGCCCGGCTGCCGCTGACACCCATCGAAGCGACCTTGCTGGCGCTCGGCATCTATGAGGACACCGGCTCGTTGACCTACCCTACCACTACCGTCCGCGATCTGCGCTGCGCCACCTGGCTGTTGGAGCAGGGCGCCAACCTCGCCGTCGTGAGCGATTTCCTGCACCATCCGCTCACCGATCGCCAACTGGCCCTGTACGATGCGTTGTTGTCCAACGCCCAGGCGCTCGATTTTGCCGGGAATACGGTTGTCGTCGCATCGGCCCGGACCGACAATCCGGTGGAAGAGATCTCGGCCCTGGCCCACAAGATCCGCGACCTGTACGACCCGGCCGGTCTCTTTTTGCTGGTTGACCTGACCGAATACGTACAACTGGTGGCGCGCTCGACCAGCGACGCCGTAGACGTAGGCCGAATTGCCCAGCAGTTGGGCGGCGGCGGCCACTCGCGGGCTGCGTCGGCGCTTATCCGCAGCGCGACATTGGACGAGACGCGCGAGCGTCTCCTCGACCTCTTGGAACAGTATGTACGCCCTAGCGTGACCGTCGCCCAGATAATGTCGCACGGCGTCCACACCCTGTCCCCGCAGACGACTGCCGAAGAGGCGGCCGAGATCATGTCCAAATATGGCTTTGAGGGCTTTCCGGTGGTCGCCAACGGGCAGATCGTGGGTATCCTCTCCCGCCGCGAGATCGACCGCGCCATCCGCCTTAACCTGGGCAGCATGCCGGTCAGCCATTACATGACTGCCGGGGATATCCACGTCACCCCAGCCGATTCGGTGGAGCGGTTGCAGCAAGCGATGACGCAATTCGGCGTGGGCCAGGTGCCGGTAGTCAGTGACGGCCAGATTGTGGGAGTGGTCACCCGCACCGATCTGATCAAACTTTGGGGCCGGCCGGCAAAGCCGCCGCCCCGCCGCGAGGAGATCACCCAGAAAATCAAAGCCGCCCTACCCACTCCTCTGTTCAATCTGTTGGCGCGGGCCAGCAGCCTGGCCCAGGAGATGGGCTATCCACTCTATGTAGTCGGCGGCTTTGTCCGCGACCTGCTCCTCGGCGCTCCCACCCTCGACATGGACCTGGTAGTCGAAGGCGGCGCCATCAAGCTGGCTCGCCGGCTGGCGCGGGACATCGGCGCTCCAACCCGCAGCCATAAGCAGTTCGGCACAGCCAAGATTATCCTGGCCAGCCGTGAAGCCGAGTTCGGCGTGCCGTTTCTCGACTTTGCGACAGCACGCCTGGAATTCTATGCCTACTCCGCCGCCCTGCCTGAGGTCGAAGGCAGTTCGATCAAGGCCGACCTGCACCGCCGTGACTTTACGATCAACACCCTGGCCATCCGCCTCGACTCGGGCTACTATGGTGAGCTGCTGGATTTTTACGGCGGCGAGCAGGACCTGAAGGACGGGCTGATCCGCGTCCTGCACAGTCTCAGCTTCATCGAGGACCCGACCCGCATCCTGCGCGCCGCCCGCTTTGAGCAGCGCCTCGGTTTTGCCATCGAGACCCGCACCGCCGAGTTGATCGACAACGCCATGCCGATGCTGTCTCGCGTCTCGGGCGAGCGCATCCGGCACGAGCTGTACCTCATCCTGCGCGAACAGGAACCAGAACGCGCCCTGTGCCGCCTGGACAGGCTGGGCGTGTTGGCCCACATCCAGCCGCGCTTGTGCTGCGACGAGCAGATCCAGGCGCTTTTCGTCCGGCTGCGGCAGACGATGGCCGAAGGTCTGTGGGATGTGCCGGCGTCCGCGGCAAACGGCCGCCCGGCCCCTGGCCTATACCTGGCTTTGTTGACCGCCCGCCTGAAGCGCTGCGATCTGGTGGCGCTGATCGACCGGTTGCGCATCTTTCACAACGATCTGAAGCTGCTCCGTCAGGCGATCGACCTGCGCGATCGTGAGGCCGATCTCGATCAGCCTCACCTGTCGAATAGCGCTGTATATGCCCTGCTGCACCAGTTTAGCCCGGCGGCGGTGTTAGTCCGCTGGCTGTGTACCGACTCTGAGCGGGTGCGCGACCGGCTGTGGCGCTATGACAAAGAGCTGCGTTCCATCCAGACCGTCGTCGACGGCGCCTACCTCATGAGCCTCGGCCTCAAGCCATCGCCCCTTTTTAGTCGCTTGCTCAATGCCGTCCGCGACGCTCGCCTCGACGGCGAGATCCACACCACGGAAGAGGAAAAAGCGCTGATCGCCCGGCTGCTGTCCAACTCGCAATGATGCATGTTGTTCAAGCGTCTTGTGCAACATCCCCTTTGTCTTCATCCCGTTTTTAGGCTACAATAGCAGGAAGCCCGTTTTCTCAGTGAAAACGGGTTTTTAACCCGACGAGGAGAGCTAACGATGAAACATCTGTGGTCGCCGTGGAGGCTGGACTACCTGACCGCGCCCAAGGTCGAGGGCTGTATCTTTTGTCACGCTGCCGCTTCTTCATCTGACCGCGACAACCTAGTGCTGTTCCGCGGCGAGCGTGCCTTTCTGATCCTGAACCGCTTCCCCTACAACAACGGCCACTTTATGGTCGTGCCCTATGCCCACGTTCCCAGCCTGGAAGATCTCGACGCGCCGACCCTGACCAACATGATGCTGCTCCTCAACCGC
>JAFGOG010000396.1 GCA_016926595.1 Anaerolineae bacterium | reverse complement strand
GTCGGCGTTTCGGTCGGGATGGCGATCGTCACCGACCCGGACTTGCACATCTTGGCGCCGCTGCTGATGTAGAAGGAGTAGGTGTAGGTGCCCTCCGTGTCGATGTCGTCCTCCCAGCTCCAGACGTACAGGGCGCCGTCGCGGTTCAGGCCCTTGTACTGCGGCCTGTGGCCGCCGGTCAGTGACACGTCGGCGTAGGGGCTGGACGACTTGACCCTGATCGCAAAGAGCTGGCCGGGCGCCGGTACGGCCGGGTCGAAGATCATCGTGTCTGCCGCGCTGCACACCGCCGCCGTCGTCGCCGTGGCCGTCGGCGTCCGGGTTTTCGTCGGCGTCCCGGTGACGGTCGCCGTGCGCGTGGCGCTCGGCCACGGCGTCGCACTCGGCGACGGGTTCCAGGAAGAGGTCGGCGTCCGGGACGGCGTGGGAGACGGGGTCGGCGTTTCCAGAGGCGAGCTGAACAGCGTGGTTGGGCTGCTCGTCGGGCTGGGCGTAGGGGTCGGCGTCAGCGTCGCTGTCGGCGTCACCGTCTCCGTCGGGTTCAGGTGGACGATGGTCGGCGTCACGGTCGTGGTCGCCGTCAGCGTGGCGGAGGGCAAGATCGCCGCCGCCGCCGTGCCGGTCAGGTTGGCTTCGGCCTCTGACGTGGTAACCCCTGCCGCGCGCAGGGCCAGGGCCAGCCCGATCACGATGGCGCAGATGGCCACGATCACGAAAACGCCCAGGCCTCCGCCCAGCATCAGCAGCCGGCGGTCAGGGGGATCGGCCGCCCGTTTCATGGCGGCCTTGTAGCGCGAGCAGCGGCCAAACCCCGCGGTCAGGCAGGTGCTGGCCTGAAAGTCCAGCGGGATCTCGGCCGGCTGGTCGGCCTGCACCGCGCAACAGCCGTTGGCCGCATCTATCTCGGTGACGAACACACTAGGGCCGTCGACGGTGCACAGATATGGACACACGCCAGTCATGGGCGACAGCATATCACACTTTCCGGGAAAATGCCAGTTTCAGGTTGTAGGAAATCAATGCAAGATCGCTACCCCAGCCTTCCAACCCCCTAATTGACACCGCGCCTGTTTTGTGCCATAATACCCCCCAAGGAGTTCGAGATGTCAAGAGACAAAGGTTGTCTGGTCAGCGCCGTCCTGATCGTCGCCATCGCCATCCTGCTTTTCGTCGGCGTCGATCTGTACACCGACGCAGCGTGGTTCGATTCGTTGGGTTTTGCCTCGCTCCTCTGGACGCGGCTCGGCGCCGAGTGGCTGCTGTTCATCGCCGCCTGGGCCGTCGCCTCGGTTGTCCTGGTCGCCAACTGGCTGTTGGCCCGCCGCCTGGCGGGCGGCGGCCAGATGGCCGTGCCCCTGCTCAAGCAGCAGCGGGGGCCATACCGGGGCACGGTCGTCATGCAGCCCGATGTCCGCTTTGTCAGCGCCAGGGCGGTCGGGGCGCTGCTGGCCGCGCTGGCGGTGGGCCTCGGCCTTTTCTTTGCCCTGCCGGCCCGGGCCATGTGGCTGACGGCGCTGGCCAACTTTCAGGCGGTCCCCTTTGACAAAGCCGATCCGATCCTGGGCCGCGATATCAGTTTCTATGTCTTTCACCTGCCCTGGCAGACGGCCTTGCAGGGCTGGTTCCTGTGGCTGGCGCTGTTTGCCCTGGCCGGCGCGGCCCTGATCTACCTGGGCATCACCTCGGCCGGCCAGCTAGCCGCCCAGGTGCAGGCGCCCGACCTCCGCCGGTTTCGCCTGAGGCTGGCGCCCGCCGCCCGGCGGCACCTGCTGGCGCTGGGCGCCGTAGCGCTCGGGCTGCTGGCCTGGGGCTATCAGCTCGGCATCCCCCAGCTCCTGTATTCGACCTCCGGCGCCGCCTATGGCGCCGGCTATGCCGACGTCCACGCCCGGCTGCCGGTGCTGCATCTGCTGACCTGGATCACTGTCGCCGGGGCGGCCATCCTGCTGGCGAGCATCTTTGTCCGGGTGCGCTGGCTGCCCTACGCCGCCGTCGCCGCCTGGCTGCTGGTGGCCTTGATCGGCGGCAACGTCTACCCCGGCCTGCTCCAAAAGTTCAGCGTCGAGCCCAACGAGCTGAGCCGCGAGCGTGAGTATATCGAGCACACGATCGCGTTTACCCGCGCCGCCTTTGGCCTTGACGGGATCGCTACGGCCGACTATGCGGTGTCCGAAGAGGCGGTGCCGCTCGACCTGGAGGCCAACGAGTCGACCATCCGCAACATCCGCCTGTGGGATTACCGGCCGTTGGGGCGGACCTACAGCCAGTTGCAGGCCATTCGCCTGTACTATACCTTCAACGACGTGGACATTGACCGCTACCGGTTGGGCGGCGACTACCGCCAGGTAACCCTGTCGGCGCGGGAGATAAACCACGACGAGCTGTCCGAAGCGGCCCAGACCTGGCTCAACCGCCACCTGATCTACACCCACGGCTCGGGGGTGGTCCTGAGCCCGGTGAACGAGGTCGGCGACGAGGGCCTGCCCGAGCTGTGGGTGCGCGACATCCCGCCCCAGTCTATCTATCCCGAGCTGGCCCTGACCCAGCCCCAGATCTATCATGGCGAGCTGACCGGCGATTATGTCATCGCCAATACCAACGCCCAGGAGTTTGACTATCCACTGGGCGACCAGAACGTCTACACCACCTACCAGGGTATGGGCGGTGTGCGCCTCAGCTCGCCCCTCACCCGGCTGGCCTATGCCCTGCGCCTGGGCAGCAGCCAGGTCCTGCTCAGCGGCTATATCACCCCCGACAGCCGCCTGCTGTGGCGGCGAGAGATCTCGGAGCGGGTGCGGACCCTGGCCCCGTTCCTGGCCTACGACTCGGACCCCTACCCGGTCATACTCAACGGGCGGCTGGTCTGGCTGCTCGACGCCTACACCTCCACCGGGCGCTACCCCTATTCCGAGCCGATCAGGTCCACCGCCGGCGTGATCAACTATATGCGCAACCCGGTCAAGGTCACCATCGACGCTTACGACGGGACGGTGACCTTTTACCTGATCGATCCGGCCGATCCGCTGGCGGCGACCTACGCCCGCATCTTTCCCGCCCTGTTCCGGCCGGTGAGCGACATGGACCCGGCGCTGGTGGCCCATTGGCGCTACCCCGAGGGCCTGTTCCGCATTCAGGCGACCAAGTACCAGTCGTTTCACATGACCGACCCCCAGGTGTTCTACAACCAGGAAGATCTGTGGAGCTCGGCGGAAGAGATTGTCGGCGGCGAGACGGTGCACATCGAGCCGTACTATGTGAACATGCGCCTGCAAGGGCAGGCCGAGAACGAGTTCATCTTGATGTCGCCCTACACCCCGTCCAACAAGCAGAATATGATCGCCTGGCTCTACGCCCGCAACGACGGCGAGAACTATGGCCAGTTGGGCGTGTACCGCTTTCCCAAGCAGCAGTTGGTCTATGGGCCGGCGCAGGTCGAATCGCGCATCGACCAGGATCCTCAGATCAGCGCCCAGTTGACGCTGTGGAACCAGCGCGGCAGCCAGGTGATCCGCGGCAACCTGTTGGTGATTCCCGTCGACCGGGCCATCCTGTACGTCGAGCCGATCTTTTTGCAGGCCGAGTCGAGCCAACTGCCCGAGCTGCGGCGGGTGATCGTCGCCTATGGCAACCGGATCGCCATGACCGAGACGCTGGCCGCCAGCCTGGCGCAGGTGATGGGCGCCGCCGCGCCGCCGCCGGTCACTGAGCCGACCTCTGCGCCCGTAGAAGGCGACATGGCGGCGCTGGTCCAGCAGGCCAACCAGCACTACCAGGCCGCTCAAATCTGCCTCCAGACCGGCGACTGGACCTGCTACGGCCGGGAAATGGACTCCCTGGAACAGGTCTTGCAGGCCCTTGCGGCGGCCACAGAGCAGTAGACAATGGCGTCAGCCATCAGTTCCTGCTGACGGCTGATAGCTGATAGCTGATAGGTAAATGAACAAGGAGGAGTGGATGAGCCAATCAGACGAACCGATCTCCACCGTAGAAAGGCGACCCTTGACGAAAGACATCGACGTCGTAGACCTGAACACGGCCACCGCCGAGGAGCTGAGCCGGCTGCCCGGCATTGGGGACAAGCTGGCCGGGCGGATCATAGAGTACCGCGCCAAGGTACACCCCTTCCGCGAGACGGCCGAGATCGCCCAGGTGCGCGGTATCTCGGCGGCGATGTACACCGCCATCGCCGATCTGCTGACCGTCGGCCCGGCCGAGCCGGAAGAGCCAGAGCCGGAAGCCGAGCCACAAGCGCCACAGCCCGCAGCCGAACCCAAAGCCGTGGCGGAAGAGCCAGAGCCCGTAGTCGAGGCGGAAATGCCGGCGCCCCCGGCCGAGCCGGAAGCGCCGGCGGCCAGAAGCCGGGAGCTGCCTCCCGTACCGCCGCCGCCGCGACCTCGGCCCGCGCCGGAATCAAAAAGAGGAGCCGGGTGGCTGGCCCTGCTGGCCGTCGGCCTGGCCAGCGCCATCGCCGGCGCCTGCCTGGCGCTTTTGCTCCTGTTTGTGATCAACGGGACGCTCAGGTTTGGGCCGAACGCCGCAGTCAGTGGGCTGGAAGCCCGGGCCAGGCAGCTCGACAGCCAGGCCAGCCAGCTCACGTTGGACCTGAGCCGGATGCAGGGCCGCCTGGACGAAGTCGACAGCCGGGTGGCGGCTGCGCAAGCCGAGCTCAGGGCCGTGAACGAGGAGATGGCCCGGGTGGGAGGCGATGTGGGGGCATTTCAGGGCCGGATCGGCGCGCTCGAAGCCGAGCTCGGCGGGCTGGCAGGGGATCTCCAGGCCGTGCGCCAATCCGCGCGGCGCTTTGACGCCTTTCTCGCCGGCCTGCGCGAGCTGCTCGAACAGGCGCAGGGACCAAAGCTCGACGTGACGCCGTTGCCGCAGGCTCCAAGCCCTACCCGCAAGCCCGGACTGACCGTCGTCCCACAGCCCACGTCTACGCCCAGGCCATAGTTTGGACATAGAAGAGAGGGCCTCTGCCTGGCAGAGGCCCTCATCGTTCTGCGAGATGTCTAGTTGGCCTTGTAGGACAATGCTTTCAGCATTACCTGGCCATCCAGGGCTTCAAATTGAGGATCCCTGTGGAGCAAAGTGGCGCCTTCCCGCAAGGCAAAGGCCGCGATGATGGCATCGGCGAAGGACAGCCAGTGCGCGGCTTTTAAGCGCGTCGCCGTCAGCACGATCGGTTCATTCATTTCCCATAGGATAGCTGCAGGCAGTTGTCTGACCAGGGCATAGCGCCGGTCTGCTTCGGACTGTCCCCGTCTCTGCCGGGTGACATAATGCAGTTCCACCAAGACGGTCCAGGGTAACAACACCCGTTCCTGGGTAAGCGCCTGTGCAACTCGTTCGGCGCCCGGCTCATCTTCTATGAGCGTCAGAAACACAGACGTGTCCAAAAGATAGCAATCAGAGCTCACGGTCGCGCTCCTCCCGGCGGGTAGCTAGCAGTAGCTCTAGCAGGCGCTCACCTCGCCCGCTGCCGCGCAGGGCGCGTATGGGGTCGGCCGGTACCGGAACGACCTTGATGCTTTGCCCGTCGTCCAGCCATACCAGGCGATCTCCTCCTTTGATCCGATACTTTTTCCGAATACTGGCTGGGATAGTTGTCTGGCCGCGTTTTGTCACCGCCGTTTCCACAATCCTGCCTCCTATCCGCAAGTTTACATGATAAACGCAAGTCCAAACTGATTTTTTACTTGGGGATCAGCATGTCGAGCAGGCGGAGGCAGTTGGCCTTGGCATCCTCGCCCACCTCGGCCACCGGGCCGACGCACGACGGGCAGCCCCTTGGGCAGCCGCAGGCGGCGATCACGTCGCGGGCGGCTGCCAGCAGTGTGTCGTGCAGCTCGTACAGCGCCTGGCTGAACCCCAGCCCTCCCGGCGCGTTGTCATAGATGGTGATCGTCGGCAGCCGGCCTTGTCCGGCGGATGACCTGATCTCGCTTACCACGCCAATGTCGGTCGGGCCGCTCATCAGGTGCAGCGGGGCGATGTGGCGCAGCAGGTAGGCCACGCCGGCCAGCGCCCCGCGCACCATCCGGTCGACCTCCACCCGCTGGTGGCACGAGCGGCACAGCGTCACCAGGTTCTCCAGCCGGTTGGCCTGTAGATAGTGGTCGTTCTCGCCCCGGACGTAGCCAAAGGTGCGAAACGGCTGGACGTGATGCACGTCGTGGGTCCGGTCGGGCCGCTCCGGCGCACCGCAGTGACGGCAGCGGTGGCCGTCGCGCTCTAGCGCCAGGCTGCGCTGCTGCTCC
>JAFGOG010000395.1 GCA_016926595.1 Anaerolineae bacterium | reverse complement strand
GAAGCCGGGCATTTGCTCCGGGTCCCGGAGCGGTTGCAGCATCTCCTCGGCTTGCTCCCTCGTTTGCAGTGGATCTTCGTCCCACATGTAGTAGGTGACCAACGGGTTACCCCATTCCTGAAAGATAAAGTCAGCATCTTCCATGCGCAGCGCCCGCAGCACCAACCGCTCGGTCTCCAGGCATGGGTAGGCCTCGTCCGGATTCGGTGTGCTCATCTATTGTTCCCTTTTCAATGTGTCCCTCACATGCCAAAGCCGATGAGCCAGTACAGGTCCGCCGCCATATGGAAAACGACCGAGCCCCACAGGGTGTTCGTTTTCTGCATCAGCAGCGCCCAGGCGCAGCCCAGAGTGAAGGTGATGATGCCAAAGATCAGCGCTTCCGACGGCTCCACGTACGTGGCGAACAGGTGGGACGACGCAAAGACCAGTGTGGTCAGCCAGATGGCACCCGCCGCACCGACGTGCGGCCGCACGCGCTCCAAGAACAGGCCCCGATACCAGACCTCCTCCATGAAGGCGTTCATCAGGGCAAACGCCGACCACCAAGGCAGACTGGCAAACACCCCCGTCAGGTCGCTCCCCCGGCTGGCGGCGACGGCGATGGCCGTCGCCAGCAGGTTGGCCAGGGCCAGGAAGCCGAGGGTCAGGCTCCACTTCAGGTTCCCCTTCCGGATGAACAGCGAGCTCAGGCCGTCGCGGACCAGCCACACGAGCACAAAGATGGGGGCCAAACGCAGCACAACATCGACCAGCTTGCCCCACATTATCCCCTGGGGTGTCCCGAGCGATACACCCACCAAGCCTAGCAGCCAGCGCTGTAGCGGTCCGGCCAGGTACCAGGTGGCCACGTTCGTTAGCGAGGCGGCAAACAAGGCAAACGCCACCGGCCAGTAGGCCCTGCCGCGCTCGCTCCGCCGCAGCGCCAGCATCGCCGCCAGGAACAGGGCCGACAGCCCAACCTTGAAGGCCCCGCTGGTGTTGGTCCAGAAGCGGGTGTGATAGTCCACGCCGAAGGCAAAGACGGCGACGCCGCAGATGAGAAACAGAGCGAACAACCCGGCGCGCCGAAGACCGGCTTTCCAGCTTTGGACCGCGTGTGCAGTTTCCGGCAGGCTCTCTATAGCATTCATCGTCCCTCTGTGCAACTATTCTTTCCAGGCAAGTGAGGTTGCGGCCGGTGCATCTCGAAAGGCGCCCCGGCCGATGGCCTCTGCTTTTCCATCCCTGCAGCAGCCGGCGATGGCCGCCAGCAGGTGCTCGGGTGGATTGCCTTTGCTGACAAAAGCGTCCGCGCCGGCGGCCAGAGCCGCCTCGCGCACTTCAGGCCGCCCGCTTAGGACAATCACCCCCACGCCCGGGCAGCTGGAACGCAGCGCCAACATCAGGTCGTCCGCCGCCGCGCCTACGACGCTCCAATCCAGCAGCACGACGTCGGGACAGGAACCGGCAGCGTGCGCCAATACACCTTCAGCGCCCGCCGCCTCCCCCACCACCTCAAACCCGGGTTGTCGCTCCAGCAAAACACGCAGGGCAAATCGGACTTTGGTTTGAGCATCGGCCAGCAAGATGCGCATGAGATTCACCTCTGGGCGGCATTGCCCTCCAACACCAACGGGCTGGGCATGCCGTACTCCTGCAGACGGCGGCCCGTCTTTTCCAATAGACAGCCCAGCAGGCAGATCGTCCGGTGCCCTCCCTGGTAGAGGGCGAGGTTGCGTTCCAGGCGGTTTGCGCTTTGCCACTCCGGGCACCTCGCGGCCTGTTCCATCTCCGCTGCATGGATGGCCAACATGGCCGTCGGCAGATACGTTCCGTCGATACGCATTTCTGACCTCCTTCACACGCTCCGCACCGGACCGCTGTTCGCAGGCCCCGCGGCGCGGACCCCATCACCGGAGCCCGGTTGCCTCCGATGATCCTGGGGCCAGTATAGCACAACAATCCCCCAGTAGCATCAGCCATCTGGGGGATTGTCCGTTAGCCAGGTGGGCAATCTTGCCATCAACTGCCGGCGGAGGGTTTGTGCTGTAGGGCCAGGGCGATGGCCTCTGCACGGTTGGAGACCCCCATCTTGGAGAGGATATTGCTAACGTGGGCCTTGGCCGTGGAACGGCTGACCACCAGTCGCTCGGCAATGTCCGGGTTGGTCAGCCCCTCGATCATCAGGATCAGCACTTCCTGCTCGCGAGGAGTCAGATCAAAAGCAGCGGTCACGTCCTGCTCGGGCATGCGCGGGGGAGGTTCCAACTGGATGAGGGCCTGGATCGCCTCCGGGGCCAGCGTGGAACGCCCGGCGTGGGCTTCGCGGATGGCGGCAGCCAGATCGTCGGCCGAGATGTTCTTGAGTAGATAGCCGATGGCCCCGGCCCGCAGGGCATCGCGCACCAATTCCTTCTCCTGGAAGCTGGTCAGGGCAATGACCTGCACCTGGGGCCATTGTGTGCGGATATCGGCAGTTGCGGCAGCTCCGCTCATCTCAGGCATCATCAGATCCATCAACACCACGTCAGGCTGCAGTCGGGCGCAGAGTTCGACGGCTTCGCGGCCGTTGCCGGCTTCCCCGGCCAGTTGCAGGTCAGGCTTGATCTTGAGGATCGTGGCCAGTCCGCGGCGGACCATGCTGTGATCGTCCACGATCAGGACGCGGATAGGGCGCTGCTCGCTCATCTTTTCTCCTCCCACACGACCTTGATCCGGGTTCCATTGCCCGGCCGGCTGGCGATCTCGAGGTTAGCGCCGATGGCCTGGGCACGCTCGCGGATGATGCCCAGCCCCAGGCGCTCGGGCGGGATACGCGCCACGTCAAAACCGTGGCCATCGTCGCTGATGCTCAGCTCAAGCCGGAGCGGGCCGCGGTCCTGCTGGCCACCATCCAGGGAGCGCAGCTCCACCTCCACGTGGCTGGCCTGGGCGTGTTTGACCACATTGTTCAGCGCCTCTTGAGCAATGCGGTACAGCGCCACGTGAACCTCTTCCGGCAGCGGGCCAAGGGTATCCACAGCGACCGCGACCGGAACGCCGGTGCGACCGGCGGCCGCTTCCCCCAACTGGCGCAAGAGATCGCGCAGGTTAGCCTCGACCAGGGCCGCCGGCCGCAGCTCCAGCAGCAGCGTGCGCATCTCGGCCAGAGCGCCCCGGCTGAGTTGCCTGAGTTCGGCCAGCAGTGCCCGCCCTTCTTCCTGGTCGCTTTCCCACAGGTCTGGCACGGCTTCGGCAATAAGGCTGGCCGAGAAGAGGGTCTGAGTGACGGCATCGTGTAGCTCGCGCGCCAGGCGCTGGCGCTCCTCCATGACGGCCAGCTTTTGGGCTTGTTCGTACAGGCGAGCATTTTCGATGGCGATGGCAGCCTGATTGGCCAGGGATTGGAGCACGGTCAAATCGCTCTCGTCAAAGGCGTCAGGGCGCTCACTCTCGACGTTGATCACACCGATGATCTTGTCCTGAACTTTCATAGGTACGGCCAGTTCGGAGCGGGTCTCTGTGGCCGTCACCCGCACGTACCGGGGCTCCTGAGCCACGTCAGGCACAACGAGTGGCTTACCCCTGACTGCTACCCAACCCGTGATGCTCCCCTCGTCCAGGGGCAGGCCAAAACCCTCGAACCGGTCGTTGCCGGCACGGCTGGCTCGCGTCTTGAAGACCAACTCGGACATTTCGACCAGGCCAATCTCCACCTGATAATAGTCGAACGCTCCCTGGATCAGCCGGGACATCTGCGCCAGCAGATCCTCTACGGTGAGGATCGAGGCCACGTGCGTGCCCACCTCGCTGATCACGCGGAACTGCTCAGCCCGGCGTTGCTCAGCATCAAAAAGGCGTGCGTTCTCGATGGCGACGGCTGCCTGGTCGGCCAACGACTGCAGGACCACAACGTCGCTTTCGTCAAAGGCATTGAGGCGGTTGCTCTGGACGTCTAGTACGCCGATCACTTGGTCCTTGACCGTGAGAGGCAGCGCCAGTTCCGAACGGGTCTGGCTGCCCTCCATCCAGACGTACCGTGGCTCCGCGGTTACGTCTGGCACCAAGAGCGGCTGACCATGGGCTGCCACCCAACCGGTGATGCCCTCCTCACCGACCCGGAGCCGCCCGGGCCGGAACGCAAAGCTGGGCTGCGTCCAGATCTCGCCGGCGCCCACCTTGTAGACGGCATAACCGTCCTCAATCAGCGCGATGGCCACGTG
>JAFGOG010000394.1 GCA_016926595.1 Anaerolineae bacterium | reverse complement strand
GTCCCGGTCCTCGAGGCGCTCCTCGCCGACCGGAGCGCCCGCGCCTTGTACCTGTTCCCCACCAAGGCCCTCGCCCAGGACCAGCTCCGCAGCCTGCACGAGTTGACCCGCGACGAACTGCGCGCTGCCCGCTTTGGCGTCTACGACGGCGACACCCCCCAGGCGGCCCGAGCCCGGCTGCGCCGCGAGGCCAACATCCTCCTCACCAACCCCGACATGCTCCACGTCGGCATTCTGCCCAACCACACCCTGTGGGCCGACTTTTTCGCCAACCTGCGCTTTGTCGTCGTCGACGAGGCCCACGCCTATCGCGGCATATTCGGCTCGCACGTCGGCTGTGTCCTGCGTCGCCTGTGGCGCGTGTGCGCCCGCTACGGCTCGGCGCCCCAGGTCGTGGCCTGCTCGGCCACCATCGCCAACCCCGGCGACCACCTGCGCCGGCTCGCCGGCGTCGAGCCGGTCGTCGTCTCCGGCGAGGCCGACGGCGCGCCCCACGGCGCCAAAGACTTTGTCCTGTGGAACCCGCCCTTCGTCGACCGCGCCCAGACCGCGCGGCGCAGCGCCAACATCGAGGCGGCTCGGCTCTTTGCCCGCCTGGTCCAGGCTGGCATCCGCACCATCGCCTTTGCCCGCGCCCGCCGCGTGGCCGAGCTGATCCTCCTCTACACCCGGCGCATCCTGGCCGACGAGTCGCCGGCCCTGGCCGACCGCGTGCGCGCCTATCGCGCCGGCTACCGCGCCGACGAGCGGCGCGACGTCGAGCAGGGCCTGCGCCCCGGCGGCGGCCTCCTCGGCGTCACCGCCACTTCGGCCCTCGAGCTGGGCATCGACATCGGCGACCTGGACGCCTCCCTTCTGGTCGGCTACCCGGGCACCATCGCCAGCCTGTGGCAGCAGGCAGGCCGGGCCGGGCGGGGCGTTCGCCACGCCCTGTCGATTCTGATCGCCCTCGATAACCCCCTCGATCAGTACTTCATGCGCCACCCCCGCGACCTCTTTGGCCGGCCCCACGAGCACGCCCTGATCGACCCGTCCAACCTCTACGTCCTGGCCCAGCACCTGCCCTGCGCCGCCCACGAGATCCCGCTCGGCACCGGCCACGCCCCCGGCCAGCCCCTGCCTCCGCCGGTCCCCCGCGCAGTCCGCCCGGCCCTCCCTGGCCGCCGCCGTCCCCTACCCTCACCCCCTCGCCCCCTCGCCCCCTCCCCCTCTCTCCCTCCCGGCTTGCGGAGTACCGCTTCCTTCGCGGTGGCCGCCGGCGACGACGAAGCGCTCTTTGGCCCCGGCTTTGCCCCGGCCATGATCGACCTGGAAAACCGGGGCGAGCTGGAATACCGCAATGAGCGCTGGTACCCCCGGCCTGGCGCCTACCCGGCCCAGCAGGTGTCGCTCCGCGCGCTGGCCGGCTCGCGGCTGGCCCTGCTCGACGCATCCCAGGGCTATCGCCTCCTGGAAGAGATCGAAGCCACCACCGCCCACCTGCGCGCCCATCCCGGCGCCATCTACCTCCACCAGGGCGAATCGTTCCTGGTCCGCGAGCTGGACCTCGACGTCGGCCACGCCATCTTGGAGCCGGTCCAGGTCGGTTACTACACCCAGCCGCGCGACGTCAACGACGTGCGCATCATCCGCTCCATGGCCCACCGGCCGCTGGGCGACGCCGTCGCCTTTTTCGGCCAGGTGCGCGTCACCCAGCAGGTCATCGGCTACCGCCGCGTCCAGCAGTTCCGCGAGGAGACGCTGAGCGTCGAGGACCTCGACCTGCCGCCCCAGACCTTCGACACAGCCGCGCTGTGGTGGGACGTACCGGCCGGCATCGCCGCCCGGCTAAGGCAGCGCGGCCTGGACCTTGCCGGCGGCCTCCACGCCGTCGAGCACGCCGCCATCGGCCTGCTGCCCCTCTTTGCCATGTGCGACCGCTGGGACATCGGCGGCCTTTCGACCCCCCGCCACCCCGACACCGGCGCCGCCCAGGTATTTATCTACGACGCCTTTCCCGGCGGCGTGGGCATCGCCGAAAAGGGCTTCGACCTCCTGCCCGACCTGTGGCGCGCCACCCACGACACGGTCCGCGACTGCCCCTGCCACGACGGCTGCCCGTCGTGCATCCACTCCCCCAAGTGTGGCAACAACAACGAGCCGCTCGACAAGCGAGCAGCTATCCTGATCCTGGCCGGGCTTCTCCAGCAGTCCGATTGACCGTTCACCTCCTCCTGCTGACCGTTCACCCCCCAACCTGGACTGTTTGCCGTGGAACCATTGCCTCCTGCCTCCCAATCTGCTATCATAGAGCCGTGAGGTCAGAACGACCAGGCTCGCGGGAGGTGCCTGTTGCTGAGCGCCGGGGCAAAGGCCAGGCGCCCGCAGTAGGACACCGGCGACTGTGGAGGAAAGGATGAGCGTGATCAAGGTTGAGAATCTGCACAAGTGCTACGGCCAGGTAAAAGCCGTGGACGGCATCGGCTTCGAGGTACAGGAAGCCGAGGTCTTTGGTTTCCTGGGGCCGAATGGCGCGGGCAAGACGACCACCATCGAGATCGTCGAGGGCTTCAAGACCGCCGACAGTGGCCAGGTGACAGTACTGGGCCTGGACCCGCACCGTGATCGCTACGAGCTGCGAGAGCGGATCGGCATCATGCTTCAGGAGACCGCTCTGTATCAGGATCTCCAGGTGGCTGAGCTGCTCAAGTTGTTCGCCGGCTACTATCGCCGCTCGGTGGATCCCGATCTACTGCTGGAGATGATCGGACTCGAGGAAAAGCGCCGGGCCTTCGTCCGCGGGCTATCCGGCGGGCAGCGACAGCGCGTGGTCTTTGTCCTGGCCCTGATCAATGACCCGGAGGTACTGTTCCTCGACGAGCCCACGGCCGGCCTCGATCCCCAGTCCCGGCGGGCCATCTGGGAATGGATCGACCTGGCTCGCAAGAGGGGCAAGACAGTATTCCTGACCACCCACTACATCGAAGAGGCCGAGCGGCTGTGCGACCGGGTGGCCATCGTCGACCACGGCCAGATCATCGCTCTCGACACCCCCAAACGGCTGATGGCGGCTATGGAGCTCGAGCACCGCGTCGAGTTCGTCGTCGACGGCGCGCTCGACGTGGCCCGGTTGGAAGCGATGCCTGGTGTAACCAGGGCGGTGACCGACGGCCATGGCAAGTATACCCTCTTTGCCCGCCAGGTGCAGCCCGCCGTCAAATCGTTGATGGACTTGAGCGAGACCGGTGGCTTGGCGCTGCGCGGGTTGGTGGTTGAAGGCGCTACGCTGGAGGACGTTTTCATCCACCTGACGGGCAGGAGGATCCGGGCATGAGCGCCTTCATCGCCCAACTGCGAGCCGAGCTCATCCTCCTTGTGCGGGACAAGGGGGTGATCACCTTTGCCCTCTTTTTCCCGGTGCTGACCATCCTCTTTTTCGGCTATTTGAATCGGGGTGGCCAGGTTGGCGAGGTGTCCTACGCCAGTTTCCTCATCGCCGGCGGGGTGGGCATGGTGGTTTCGAGCGCCGCCTTTGAAAACCTGGGGGTCACCCTGGCCCGGCAGCGCGATGAAGGCATCCTCAAGCGGCTGGGCGGCGCGCCCCTCCGGCCCTGGATGCTGGTAGGGGCCAAGGTCCTGACGGCGGCGGTTCTCATCCTGGCCCAGGCGCTGATTATGGTCGCCGTCAACGTCCTCCTCTTTGGCGCCCGGCTTACCGGCAGCCTCGGCTGGGGATTGATCACACTGCTCGTCGGCGTCTTTTCCTTCGCCGCCATGGGCCTGGCCTTGGCCGGACTGAGCCGCAACACCGACGTCGCCGCCGCGGCGGCGCGCGCCCTGTCGCTGCCCATGCAGTTCCTGTGCGGCACCCTGTTCCCCCTGGACGGCATGCCCCCTGTGCTGCGCCACATCGCCCAGGCGCTGCCGCTGACCTATTTTGTGAACGCCTTGCGCGGCGCGGTCCTCTTTGGCGGCGGTCCTGCCGAGTATGCCACGGATTGGCTCGTCCTGCTGGGCTGCCTGGCGGTCGCCTTTGTCGTCGCCGTCAAGACCTTTCGTTGGGAGTGAGGAGACACGATGGACAGGCTCACGGATCGAGCAATCAGCCTCTACCGGCAGACCGCTGCCGAAGTCAAGCTGTTCTGGCGCAGCCGCGAGGCGGTATACATGACCTTCCTGGTGCCAATGCTGGGCATGGCCCTATTCGTCTACCTCAACCGGGAAGGGATGCTGGATGGCGTCTTCCACGTCCTGCTCCAGGGGCTGGGCGGCCGGGGAGGGTTGAGCGAGCTGTCGCCGCTGGTCTTTATGACGCTGGGCATCGTCACCTATTGCGTCATCGCCGCCGCCTTTGAAAGCCCGGTGCCCAAGCTGGTCCGAGAGCGACAGGCGGGCGTTTTCAAGCGGTTAGGCGGGACGCCCCTGCCGGCCTGGACCCTGCTTGTGGCCAAGACCCTGGCCGCTGCCCTGCTCCTGTTCCTGGAAGTCGCCTTGATCCTTGCGGTCGGACTGGCCTCCTCCGACCTCGCGGTGACGGCGAGCTGGTGGCTGCTGGCGCCCATTTTGCTGCTGGGCGCCTTCGCCGTGGCCCCGCTGGGCTATGTCCTCGGCAGTGTGACCAAGAGCGCCGACGCGGCGGTGATGGCCGTTCATGCCATCTACATCCCCATGCTCCTCCTGTGCGGTGCGTTTGTCCCCGTCGAGGCCCTGCCTCGGGCATTGCAGACCTTGGCCAGGGTCTTTCCCCTCACCTACTTTGTGGCCCCCTTCCGGGCCGCCATGGTCGAAGGGAAAGGCTTGGAAGCTATCGCCGTCGATCTGCTCATCCTGCTGGCCTGGGCCGTCGCCGGCTGGATCGCCGCCGTCAAAACGTTCCGCTGGGAATAAAAAGAGGACCGGAGGGAAGGATATGCACTACGTTGCCGCGGCCTTGCTCGTTGCAGATTTCGCGTTGATGTGGATCCTGGACAAAACCGTTGCCCTGAAAGGTCTCGATTACCTTGCCTGGGCAACCTGGTTCGTCGCCATGATCCTGCTCTTTCTACCCATCTTCACATTGCGCGCAAAAGGCCGGGTGCCGAGAGGGAAAAGCTACGTCGCCGCCCAGGCGCTTGTGGACGTCGGCGTCTATGCCCTCGTCCGGCATCCCCAATACCTGGGCTGGATGCTGATGTATCTCGTCGTTTTCCTTTTCACCCCCAACTGGATCCTCGCGGGTATCGGCATTCTGGGCATAGCCTGTGTCTATTGGTTCACCAGGCAGGAAGAGCAACTGCTCGTCGCCAGGTTCGGCGAATCCTACGAGCGCTACATGCAGACGGTGCCCAGATTCAACCTCCCGGCAGGCATCGTCCGGCTGCTTGGAGTTTGACATTGCGCGGTCTTGCGTCTATGATAGGTCAAGGGCGCGCACCCGTGTGATGCCGAAAAGCGGCGATGACCCAGCCTTGGCCTGTTAGCCTCCGTCGTCGCTGAGCGCCGGAAGGAAGATGCAGATGAAGAGGCGTATGAGACTCTGGTATGGCGGCCCCATCGGCGAGTCGCTGGCCGTGATTCTGCCCGCCCTCCCCTTTGGCCTGGGCGTCGGTTATGCCACCGGGCAATACCTGCAGTCCCTCGTCACCAGCTTGGCCATCAGCCTGACCGTCTATGCTTTCCTAAAGTTGGATCTGGCTTTCATCCATCCCCTCTTTCGAAAGTTGCCTCCC
>JAFGOG010000393.1 GCA_016926595.1 Anaerolineae bacterium | reverse complement strand
GCCAAGTCCCACCAGATCGCTTCGGCCTGCATCGGGTCGCGGCCGACCACCCACTCAGCATAGCGCTCGACGGTGGCGGCGACCGGGCTGGGGGAGCCCCAGTCGGTGCAGTCGCCCCAGCCGATGAGGCCGGGGTCGCTGGTCTCGACCTTGACAAAGGTCCAGGGGCGAAAGCCGCCGTCGACGAGAAAGGTCTGGATGGCGGTGATCTTCATAGGACACTCCTTTTTGAACGACGACGAAAGACGATAGACAAAGGACGAAAGCTCAAATGAGGGGTATTGGGCGCCAGATGTCACTCGAGTCACTGGTCGGAAGCCTGACATGACTCCTGACAAAGGAGACCTGAGGGTAGGCGATTTGACATAGGCGGATGAACGCAACAGCTCGCGCTTTATGCCAGGATCTCGGACATGAGATCGTCGACCTGGATGGGCCGGCAGCCTACCTGCTCGTATTCCTGCTGGGCCTCAAGTGCCTCGCAAGCGAGTTCCCCTCTGCGGCGCTCGATGACGCGCTGATGCAGGATCTCGTCGAGACTCTCCTGGTCGTCCAGCGGCAGCTCGTCCGCTGCCTCCAGCACTTCCGCGAACGTCGCAACCTTCATGATCCCGTCATCTCTTTCAGGGCCCATTGTAACACGGTCCGACCGCAGGGTCAACTGTTCACAACACGCTCTGTGCACAGATATGGAATCCCGCTCTACGAGCTTGTCCAGGAGCACGATTGTGGCCGGACCGGAAGGAATGATATAATGTACTGACCGTAGCAAGCCGGACATAGAGTCTTGATCGAGGCGCTTGGCGCGCTGCTGCCGGAGGTTGCACGCCAGTGGTGTGCTGGCGCAAAGGAGGGAAGAATGGCCATGTCAGAATTGGCCTTGTTGAGTGGGCGATATCGGGCGGAGTCGCTGGTTGACCTGCTCCTACCTCGTGAGGAATGGCATCCCTTTCCTGCGGTTCAGGACCGCGCGGCATGGGAAGCGCTGACGCCTTTGGCGCGCGAGGCGCTTTGCGCCGGTGGAGAGCGTGCCCTGGAGCAGATCTGGCCGCACACCCTGGCCGTGCGCTACCTGGACTATGCGCGCGATGGCAACCGCAGCCGTTACGAAGAGGTGTACTTTCGGCGGCGAGGGATGTTGGCCGGCCTGGCCCTCGCCGAGTGCATAGAGGGCCGGGGCCGTTACCTGGACGAGATCGCCAACGGCGTCTGGTTGATCTGTGAAGAGTCAAGCTGGTGCTTGCCGGCACACGTCAGCGGGCAGCGAATGGGTATCGGCCTTCCGGATACAACTGAGCCGATTGTTGACCTCTTTGCGGCCGAGACCTCGGCCCTCCTGGCCTGGGTGGACTATCTGCTCGGCGCCCGGCTGGACGATGTCTCGCCCCTGATCCGGCCGCATGTTCGGCGTGAGATCGACGTCCGCGTCCTGACGCCCTGCCTGGAGCGCGACGATTTCTGGTGGATGGGCTTTACGCCGCGCGAGGTCAACAATTGGAATCCCTGGATCAACTCGAACTGGCTGGCCAGTGCTCTTCTGATCGAGTCGGACCCGGAGCGGCGTGTTGCGTCCGTGTACAAGAGCATGCGCAGCCTGGACCGCTTTCTCGGCCCCTATCCGCGGGACGGCGGATGCGATGAGGGGCCGGGTTACTGGGGCCGCGCTGGGGCGTCCTTGCTCGACTGCCTGGAGCTGCTCTACAGTGCGACAGGCGGTCAAGTGGATATCTATGACGATCCCCTGGTGCGCGAGATCGGGCGTTTTATCTATCGCGTGCAGATCGAGGGGCGCTACTTGGTGAACTTTGCCGACGCCTCGGCCATAGTGGGGCCTCCCCCGGCAGTGGTGTATCGCTACGGCCAGCGCATCGGTGACGCCGATCTGATGGCTCTGGGCGCGTGGCTCGCTGCCGATCAGGACCTGCTGCATCCTGTGGTGGACCGAATGGGCAGCCTGGGGCGCACGCTGCCTGCCCTGTTCTCGCTGCAAGAGATGCTGTCTGTAGAGCCACGGCAGCCGCTGCCGCGCGACGTGTGGCTGAACGAGGTCCAGGTGATGGTTGCCCGCGATCGGGCGGGGTCGAGCGCCGGGCTGTACGTCGCCGCCAAGGGTGGGCACAATGGAGAGAGCCACAACCACAACGACGTCGGGAGTTTCCTGGTCTATGTCGATGGGTGGCCTCTCCTGGTCGACGCTGGCGTGGAGACCTATACGCGCAAGACCTTTAGCCCGCAACGGTATGAGATCTGGACGATGCAGTCGGCCTACCACAACCTGCTGCCAACGGTCGACGGCGTCCAGCAAGCGCCGGGACGGAGCTTTACCGCGCGAGATGTGGACTATATCGCTGACGGGTCCACTGCCTGCTTTTCGCTCGACATCGCCGGGGCCTATCCACCGGAGGCTAAGCTAGAGAGCTGGCGGCGCACGATCGCCCTGCGTCGTGGCCAAGAGGTCGAAATCGTCGACGTCTATGAGCTGGAAGAGCCGGCGGCCGAGATCTCCCTGAGCCTGCTCACACCGTGCACGGTCTGTCTGGGCGCGCCGGGACAGGTGATCCTGTCTGAAGCGCCCTTGCCCAACGAGCGGCGTGCAGGCGGCGGCGTCCTCAGCTATGATGCAGAGCGGTTTGCGCTGACGACAGAGACAATCGCGATCTCGGATGATCGCCTGGGTGGCGTGTGGGGTGAGGGGCTGACGCGCCTGGTATTTACGGCGCGGAACCCGGCGCAGCAGGATACCTGGACCTTTCGGGTTCGTGCATAACCAAGTGCCTGGCACCTCCGAGGTGCCAGGCACTTGAATCCTAACTCCCAGTTTTATGTCATTCGCTTCTGGACAAAACGATAGACGAGATAACCGCTCACGAGCGAGAGAGCAAAAGACAGAGTCGTGCCGAGGGCCAGACCGAGCACCGGGTAGAGATAGCGTACCGCCGTGACATAGAACGTCACCGTGATCGCGCCGCTGACGGTCATGGCCTTGATCACCGCTGTGGAAAAGGCTCGGCCGTGATTCAGGTGGTTGATGATTATTGTTGAGAGCATCACGTTAGGAAAGGTGGCAAAGACGCCGCCGATGGTCGGCCCCCCGAGCTTGGCCGTCAGCACGGCAAACGCAATAATGGCGCCGCCCAACGAGCCCCTGAATGCCAACTGGCCGGGCGTATAGTGCACATTCTTCTGGCCCTCGGACCGGATGTCGAGTACCTTTTCCAGGATCCAGTAGCATACGGCCAGCAAAGCGACCAGCCCAAGCAGCGAGAGAGCATAGCTGTTGACGTTCAGCGCCAGGAAGCCGAGTGCGAGAACAAGCCAGACGCCCAGCGCACATGACAAGGCCAGG
>JAFGOG010000392.1 GCA_016926595.1 Anaerolineae bacterium | reverse complement strand
CTCATAGCCCAGCATGTTCAGGGCTGCTGTGGCCTGTCCCGCCGTCTGGCCGGTGTAGCAGACCAACACCACGTCCCGGTCAGGTGGGATCGTGGCCAGGTTCTCGAGGCTGAACAGATCCTTGACGCTCATGTTCACCGCGCCGGGGATGTGCCCCTTGGCATAGTCCTCGGCTGAGCGCAGGCTGATGATGTACGGGTCGTTCTCCGCGTCGCCGTCGTTCAGATTCTCAAACAGTGCTGACGCCTCGATCGTCCGCGGCCCCGCGCCAAAGTAGGTTTCTGCCCGTGCTTGTAGCGAGTCCTGGGCCTGCCCAATCTGGCTGGGAGGGAGCAGCCCCACTATTAGGGCTAGAGCTACAGCAACGAAAGCGAGTCTTTTTCTCACCATTGAGCGATCTTCCTTTCCCTAGATCTTGGCAGCTCAAACGAGATAGGCTTAATGCGCTGGAGGATACCATACTGTCGACGAACTGTCAAGTTTGTAGGACAATATCTCGCGAAAAAGACCAATTTCGTTCTATGAAGTGAACGGTCGTGGAAGTTGGTCGAGAGAGACTCTTTGCTGCCGCTCAGGGTGAGAGATTCGCGTCTCTGCGGCTGTATAGAGCGACTTGGCAGCCGTACTCACACGCCCAGAAAGCCTTGGTGTATTGCCTAAAACATGCTATAATGAACATGGATCATGGGCATGAGCAGAGGGTATGAGCATGGAAGAGTCCCCTGATATTGGATCGAGGCTTCGCAAACTGAGGGAGCAACGCGACCTTTCATTGCGTGCCCTGGCGGAAATGTGCGAAGTATCAACCAACACCATCAGTCTCATCGAGCGAGGCCTTAGTTCGCCCTGCGTCGATACGCTGCAACGCCTGGCGACCGGATTGGGGGTGCCGATTGCCTCTTTTTTCGAAACAGAAGATCCCCCACCCCGGCTGGTTCTGACCAGGTCCATGCACCGAATGCGAAGTAGATGCCCTGGGATGACGATAGAACATCTGGGTTCCGGCCTAACCGATTATGCGGTTGCCTCGTTCTTGATCACCATGGAGCCAAACGCCAGCACTAGGATTATGCCCATTGAGCACTCGGGTGCCGAATGGGTCTATTGCCTGGAGGGGCTTGTTGAATACGAGGTGGAGGGCAGAGAATACAAGTTGACGCCAGGTGATAACCTGCTATTCGATGCCTCCTTGCCCCATCGGTGGCAGAATCCAGGTCCCGTGCAAGCCCGGATGCTCTTGATTCTGAATGCCGGTAAGCGTGGCGATCTAACCGTGGAGCAGCACCTGCGGGCCTGATTTACCCCCTTCAGTATATCTTGACATCAGCGCTCGATTTTACCATTGCCAGCCCACACCACAGGGATGGTAATTTTCGCCAAAGGCGACGTGAAATATCTCGCGGGCCTGGTCTCCGGTGCAGTGGCAAGGGGCTACTTGCTGCACCCCCAGCACGTGAAACCTGTCGATGATCTCCATGATGCGCGCCCGGCTGGCTCCGCCCAGGTGGAAGCCACCCATAACCAGAGCTACCTCGTCTTGGCCCACTTCCCTGGCGCGGGCTACCATCTCGTCTACACCGGGATGGGCACAGCCGGTGATGACCACCAGGCCCTTCCCTGTCTGGACGAGCAGGGCCTGCTCGATGATGCCGGTCCCCATCTGGCCAGTGCTCCACAGACCAGGCAAGATCTCCGTTGGGGCATCCACCTGCATGACCTCTGCCCCGGCAGTGCGCGCCTGCTCTTTGAATCCGGCCGGGAACGCCTGGGGAATATAGACGGTGATGCACTCGCCCCGCTCAGTACAGGCCTGGGGATCCACAGCAAGCAGGCTAGCCAGTCCACCGGTGTGATCACCGTGAATATGTGACAGGACGACGATATCGATAGCTTTGGGATCGAGGCCCAAAGTGGCCATGCTGTCGAGCAATACAACTCCGTCGGCGCCAGTGTCAAAGAGCACCGTCTGGCCGCCGTACTCCAGCCAGGCAGCAAAACCCCAACCGGTCTGCAAGCGGGGATCGTAAGGATTGTTGTCAAATACGACAGTCAGGATCATGGACTCATCCTCCCAGGGTGGTGTGGACGTGATCACACCAGGAAGCTCTGCCACTAGGCAGTCCCACTTGTCTTTTTCTTGTTCTGCGATAGCGGCCTCCCCATCCAAACACTCGATCGGCTTAGCGCTAGGCACGAGTCATGGCTGCGCCGCACTTGGGGCACTTGATTTCGTAACAGGGCTGTCCGACTTGGTGAGCCAGCCGGTGCCCGCAGTTGGGGCAGACGCAGTCGCCGCCCGGTCCGGCGGCTTTTGAGCCACCCATGCGGCCCGGCCCTCGCCCCTGGCCACGGCCACCGCCTCGTCCGCCGCCTTGTCCTTGTCCTCCACCTCTTCCTCTACCCACAGTTGCATCTCCCTCTGTCTATTGGCTCTACCAGCCGAGCCGACTTAACCGACCGGCCACCTCCTATAACTGACTATGGTCTACCACTCGCTCTCCAGTTGTCAAACCTCTTCCGTCCGTTTTTGGGTTCGGGGTGCGACGCGTCCGCTAGCTGGCACGTTGCACCTCAGGTGTTGACTCAGTCCACCTCGACAATGGCTTCTTCCGGACACTCGGCCGCGCACGAACCGCACTCGATGCACTCGTCCACGTCGATGAAGGCGTGACCGTCGACCATCGAGATGGCTTCCGTGGGGCAGACACTGATGCACGTCTCACACGCGCTGCATTTTTCCACGTCTACCTTGTACATGTTCATACCTCCTCACTGAATATTCTTGCTCCGACCCTTGATGGCCAGCCTGCGCCTGCACAAAAGTCGTGCGTTGGGCTTCTGGCGTCCTCTGCTCAGATCCCGAATGATAGCCCATATAAATGCTAACACATATTACCCACCATGTCAAATTACTGACAATTAACGAATAGCTGGATGCTAAGAATAAAGACTAATCTTCTATTGACAACATACACATAGTGTGTTATACTAGAATAAATATGACAAAACTGTAGACGGTCTGAGGAAAATGGAGATGAATGAGATGCCAGCAGGAGATGGCACGGAGGCTATGGGTATGGGGCCAATGACCGGTCGAGGAACTGGCTACTGCGGAGGCTACGATGCCCCTGGCTGGGCCAATCCTACACCCGGACGCAGCTTGGGCCTGGGTTGGGGACGGAAAAGCGCCTGGGACGGCCGGGGTGACCAGGGCGGCGGCTGGTGCCACCGAAACTGGTTCTATGCCATCGGTGTACCAGACCAGATCCGCTTTGGCTACGGGTCGGGCCTGGACTACGGTCCCTATGCCATAACGCCAAACCGAGAACAGAAAACCAAGTTCCTCAGAGGACAGGTTGAGCGGCTGAAGCAGCAATGGCAGAGTTAAAGATTCTTACATACCCCGCGCCCGCTCTATTTCGCCGGGCTCGGGCAATATCCAAGGTCGACCCGCGTGTAAGGCGTCTGGCCCACGATATGTTGGCCACGATGTATGCTGCATCAGGGGTGGGACTGGCTGCGCCCCAGGTAGGTGTCGGGAAACGACTGATCGTGTTGGATGTGGGCCCGTCGCCTATCGTGCTGGTAAACCCCGAAATCAGATCGGCCGAGGGAGAACAGGTAGGGCTGGAGGGTTGTCTCAGCCTTCCAGATCTGGTAGGTGAGGTACGGCGGGCCGAATGGGTCACGGTGTGCGGCATTGATCGTCTCGGCAGCCCTGTCACTGTGGAGGGTCAAGGCCTGCTGGCGCGTGTGCTGCAACATGAGATCGACCATCTGGACGGAACCCTGTTCATTGCTCGCATCGTGGATCCAACTCGCCTGTGGAAGGTCAGCGAGCTGAGCACATCAGCTGAAAAAGAGGTTGTCCACATCTGAAGGGAGAGGGGCAGTGTACTTGCAGAGGCTAGCCCAGCGCAGCATCCGTTTCACGAAACGCCAAACCCACGACTTTAAACTCATGCTGGGCCGACGGACCTTGCACGGTCTGGCGACCGGCTTGACTACACAATACAGCTCCCTTTATGCCACGCTGCTGGGCGCTAGCCCGGTCCAACTGGGGTCGCTCCAAAGTGCGGGGAATGCCGTGGGCGCCTTGGTCGCCTTGCCTGCAGGTTGGTTCATCGACTATTACAGCCTGAAGAACATCTTTCTCTTGAGCACCGCCCTGCTGGCAGCGTCTGGTTTGCTCTACTTTGCGGCCCCCCATTGGACCTGGCTTTACGCGGCCATCATCATTTACTACCTGGGCTCGCGCATCACCTGCACCGCCTGCACAGTCACCTGCGCCGGTGAGCTACCCAATGAGGGGCGCGCTACTGGGCGCGGTCTCTGCCGGACGTTGGCTTCGCCGGTGGCTATCGCCGCGCCCCTGCTGGCTGCCTGGCTCATCTCTCAGTTTGGCGGCATCCGCTTGGAGGGTCTTCGCCCACTCTTTGCCATCCAGGCATTCATCTTTGGCGCAATACTTTTCCTGCTGACCCGCCTGTCCGCCACCCATGCCCGCAATGGGTCTGGCGACAGCCGCCGGGTTCTTTCGGGGTTTGTGCAGATCTTTAAACAGGGCCCCGATGTGGTACGGCTCATGGTCATTATGGGCCTGATGGAATTACCCTGGACCATCGCCCAGCCCTTCATGCCCGTGTATGCGTACCAGTTCAAGGGAGCCGACGAGTTCGTGCTCGGCGGCATTGCCATGACGAGCATGCTGGTGCCCATGCTAGCTTCAATTCCACTCGGCCGCCTAGCCGATCGGCACGGACGCAAGAAACTGCTGTTTGCCATCGCTCCGCTGGCCTATGCCGCCAACCTGCTATTGATCCTGGCCCCGGTGTCCGGTGGCGGCGCTATGTTGTGCCTGTTGGCCTATGGTGTGCTCTTTGGCTTTAATAGCATTGGCATGGGTTTGGCCTCTTCAATGACAGCCGAGATCGTGCCCCAAGAGCAAATGGGCCGTTGGATTGGCATCGTTGGCCTGTTCCGCGGTCTGCTGAGCATTCCCGCCCCCGCTGTGGGCGGGCTGATCTGGGAGCATATCGGCCCACAGTATGTGTTTCTGGCAGCCATCGCCCTTGACATCTGTGTACGTTTGCCACTCCTGGCCCTTACCCGGGAGACACTGCATCTGCGGCAGAGGATTGAGACCATATGATGGCTGATGGGTATCCAAACAGAGAAAGCTAATTTGGACGGAGAGTGAGGATGACTAGGCAAGCGCCAAAGGTACCATACCTCGCTGCCTTACTCAGTCAGCACCAGGATGACATCGCTAGCACATGGGCGGAGATGGCCCACAGCCTGCCCGGCACCCGGTATGCTGAGCAGCCTGTCGCCGAGCTTCGCTCGTGCTTGTTACGGGGGGTTGCGGCTGCAGTTGAAACCCTGTCGACAGGGTCATACGAGGCTACGGAGGCTCATCTCAGAGACATGTCGAGCACCCGCTCGCAGATGGACTTTGATATCTCGGAAGTAACCGAAGTGCTCTTGCTGCTGAAGGAAGCAGCACTCCCGGCTATCCAGCAGGCCTACCGGGCTGACCCTGTCAAGATTGACAAAGCGCTCACTGCTTTGGAAATATATCTCCGTTTTGCTGTTAGCCGCCTTGGGCATCTATATGCTGAAGCGCTGGAAAAGGAGCTTGCGGAGAGCGAAGAGCGGTTCCGCACTTTGGCGAACTTTACCTATGACTGGGAGTATTGGCTTGATCCGAATAGGAACTATGTGTACGTGTCGCCATCGTGCGAACGGATCACCGGTTACCGCTCTGACGAATTCCGAAAGAGTCCTGAACTACTTGAGGCAATCGTCCATCCCGGCGACCGCGAGATCGTCACAGAGCATCTTCGCGAGGAACCGATAGAAGGCAGCATGGTTCATCCGATTGAATTTCGCATTATCACGCGCAGTGGAGAGGAGCGCTGGCTTGAGCACGTATGCCAACCTGTATATGGTTCCACTGGCAACTATCTAGGAAGGCGTGGAAGCAATCGTGACATCACTGAGCGTAAACGAGCGGAGGACGCACTCGCGGAGCAGGTAAAAGAAAAGGCCATCACTACTGAACGCAGCCGCCTGGCGCGGGAGCTGCACGACTCTGTCACCCAAGCACTATACAGTGTGACCCTCTACGCCGAGGCTGCACGTCTGGCGCTCTCGGCGGAGAAACAGGATATAGCGGCTGAAAATCTGCGAGAACTGCACAATATGGCCCGAGAGGCGATGGTGGACATGCGGATGCTCATCTTTGAGCTGCACCCCCCAGAGTTGGAAGAAGAGGGATTGGTCGCCGCTCTGCAGGCCAGGTTGGCCGCCGTGGAAAGCCGTGCACGGTTACGGACTGAGATCTATGTGGAGGGTGAACGACACTTACCGATTTCAGTAGCGGAGGAGCTTTTCCGCATTGCCCTCGAAGCCCTCAATAATGTGATCAAACATGCCAACGCCCGGCAAGTGACAGTCGCCCTAAAGTTTCACGATAGGGGCGTCTGCCTGGAGATTACGGATGACGGCGTAGGATTCGACCCAGTTGTAGCTAAAGCAAGTGGTGGAAGAGGATTGCGCGGTATAGAGGAGCGTGTGCAGCGGATCCAAGGGACGTTCGCCGTCGAGAGTGCCCCGGGTGAGGGGACGACATTACGGGTGACAGGACAGGACACGGGAATCGGAGGCCTGGATTCATGATGGGTATTTGTACCCGCCCTTATGCAGGCCCAGATCGCTAGGATTTCGACACCAGGATTAGGGAGATAGCAGCCATGGACAAAAAAGTTATACGAGTGCTAGTTGTAGATGACCATGCTATCGTGCGCAGAGGCATACAGGCTCTGCTGGCAGAGATCGAGGGCATTGAGGTGGTGGGAGAGGCCAGTGATGGGCAGGAGACCATTGCCCAGGCGGATGCCTTGAGGCCTGATGTGATCCTGATGGACCTGGTGATGCCGGGTATAGATGGGATCGAAGCCACCCGCCAGATAACGAAACACGAGCCTAGTCCACGCATTCTGGTGCTAACCAGCTTTGCGAGTGACGACAAAGTCTTCCCAGCGATCAAGGCCGGGGCCTCGGGTTACCTGCTCAAGGATTCCGAACCGGCCGATCTGGTAAATGCCATCCACCAGGTCCATCGCGGCGAACCGTCGTTGCAGCCGAGCATTGCGCAGAAGGTGCTCAGAGAGCTGAGACATCCATCTGCCGATCCGCCAACCCCCGATCCTCTCACGGATCGAGAGATGGAGGTTCTGCGTCTGGTGGCGAAAGGGCTGAGCAATCCCCAGGTTGCCCAGCGCTTGGTGATCACAGAAGCGACGGTGCGCACCCACGTGAGCAACATTCTCGGCAAGCTGCACCTGGCAAACCGAGTACAGGTGACGTTATACGCTTTACACGAAGGAATCACTTCGCTGGACGATAGTTTGTAGGCCAGATTGCCAAGCTGCCCGGTATCGTCGCCAAAATGCCTACGAGACTCCTCGTAGGCTTGCTCGGCAAATGTGGAGAGATACCACGCAAAGCGGTCCCTTTTTTGTTGAGCCAAAGATCAGCGATCCCTCTGATGACAGTGCATAGATTCTTGAGTATCATAGAAGTGCAGTGTGTACCTTTGTGAGCGATGCCAGTTTCTTACTGCCAAGAAGAGGGTAGCACATGGAAAGACAAGTGAAGGTTCTGATTGCAGATGATCGACCGACAACACGTCAAGGTTTGAAGGCCTTACTAACCCTCTTGCCACAAGTAGAGGTGATTGGCGAGGCCGCCGATGGGCAAGAGTCCGTGGCTTTGGTTGCGGAATACAGGCCAGACGTGGTGCTGATGGACATGCAAATGCCGGTTATGAATGGTGTGGAGGCCACACGGCGTATCAAAGAACAGTGGCCGGCGGTCAAAGTCATCGCCCTGACGCTGCATGCCAAATATCGATCCGAGGCGCTCGCTGCCGGGGTGGACGCTTTCCTACTTAAAGATGGCGGGCCAGGTGCAGTGCTTGGTGCCATACTGGACCAGGTTCACAAATTGTCCATTTAGGCCACGGCGCCTTCTTACACCACAAGCAAGGTAGGACTGGTTTCAGGTAGCCAGGATGGCCTGGTATTCCATCCAAAGTACACCTCTGAGATCGGGGAGGGCAAAAGGGATGCAGTCCAACAAGTTGAAGGCCCTCTTTGAACCAGCTTCGGTAGCCGTGATTGGTGCTTCGTCCAGTCCGAGCAAGCTGGGTTATGCTGTGCTAAAGAACCTCGTAGAAGGCGGCTACACACAGCGGGGAGTCGTATTTCCGATCAACCCTACGGCGAAGGAAATCCTTGGCTGCCCAGCCTATCCCTCCGTGTTGGATGTCCCCGATCCCATCGACTTGGCCGTGATTCTGGTCCCCCATCCGCACGTGCCATCTGTCCTGCGCGCCTGTGGACAAAAAGGTATCCCGGCGGCAATCGTGATCAGCGCCGGCTTTCGAGAATCCGGCATGAAGGGAGTCGAGCGCGAGCATGAGCTAGTCGCCATCGCGCGCGAATTCAATATCCGGATTGTCGGCCCAAATTGTCTAGGGGTGATCGACACCTTCACCCCCCTAAACGCCTCGTTTGCAGCGGTCACACCTCCCCGTGGTCCCATGGCCTTTATGTCGCAATCGGGCGCGTTGGGCGCAGCCATTCTCGATTGGGCGCAGGCGGGTCGTTTGGGTTTATCCAAGTTCGTCAGCCTGGGCAACAAAGCCGATGTGAATGAGATCGATCTGCTCAGGGCTTGGGCCGATGATAAGCATACGCGTGTGATCCTGATTTACAGCGAGGAATTGGCCAACGGCCAGGAGTTCATCCATACTGCCCGTGAAGTTACTCGCTTGAAGCCTGTCATTGCCATCAAATCTGGTGTGACGCCGTCTGGTGTGCGTGCTGTGTCGTCACACACCGGGTCACTGGCTGGATCTGAACAAGCCTACCACGCCGCCTTTCGACAAGCGGGCGTGTTGCAGGCCAGCTCGCTAGAATCGCTCTTTGACATAGCCCTGGGAATTGGTTACCAGCCTCTGCTACAGGGAGACCGGATCGCGATTGTCACCAACGCTGGCGGGCCAGGAATTTTGGCCGCCGACGCGCTGGAGCGGGCCGGGTTGACACTGGCGCGCTTTGAACTTGAGACCATCAAGACACTGAAACAACATCTGTCTGATACAGCCAGCGCCGCCAACCCTGTAGACGTGCTTGGCGATGCCTCGCCCGACCGCTACCGTTTTGCGCTGGAAACTGTGATCGCAGATCCCAATGTGGACGGCTTGTTGGCTATGCTGGTTCCCCTGGCCGCGTTGGACGTCAAAGCAATGGCAGAGGCTGTAGCGGCGCTGAGCGACGAGACGCAAAAGCCGGTACTGGCGTGCTTCATGGGTGAGACACTGATGGCAGATGGCATTGACATTCTGCGGTCGCACGACGTCCCCAATTATTCTTTTCCCGAGCCCGCTGCCAGCGTTTTCCGGGCCATGGCAGAGTATCGGGACATCCGTGCTCGCCCCATCCCCGAGTCTGTCAAGTTTGAGGTCAATCGAGCCGCCACCCGGATGGTGATTGACCAGGCGTGGGCCGAGGGGCGCGTGGCCATTGGCGACGCAGAAGCGCGGGCGATCCTAGAGTCCTACGGGCTGCGCATTCCCGAGTCTGCGCTAGCCGACACGCCCGAGCGCGCTATCGAGCTGGCGGGACAGATCGGCTACCCGGTCGTCCTCAAGATCGCCTCACCCGATATCCTGCACAAGACGGATGTAGGCGGCGTGAAGGTTGGTCTGCGTAGTGCAGAAGAGGTAAGAGATGCGTTCGAGCTGATGGTGTATAGGGCACGGCGCTACCTCCCTGAAGCGCAGCTATGGGGGTGCTTGGTACAAAAGATGGTTCCCCCAGGTGGGCTGGAGGTGCTGGTGGGAATGAATCGAGACCCCCAGTTCGGACCCTTGGTCACCTTTGGCCTGGGCGGCATCTATATAGAAGTGCTGAAGGATATCACTTCTCGCATCGCACCCTTCTCGCCACACGAGGCCGAAGCGATGCTGGGCGAGATTCGTGCGCACGCCCTATTAGATGGCGTGCGCGGCCAGCCGCAGGCTGACAAAGACGCCATTGTTGACGCACTGCTTCGGGTTGGGCAGCTTGTCCAGGACTTTCCCGAGATCGTCGAACTCGACATCAACCCGCTCGTCGTCTACCCCAAGGGGCAGGGTGCCATCGCCATTGACATGCGCCTGGTCGTAGCGAAAGAGATAAGGACAGGAAAACAGCCATGAAGACATTGTATGTGACCTCGGTTGAACGCCACTCTGGGAAAACCGCCACCTGTCTGGCGTTGGGCAAGCATTTCCAGGCCTCCGGCTATCGTGTAGGATATCTCAAGCCACTCAGCCTGCAACCCTGGCGCGTGGCAGGCAGAGTGGCCGATGAGGACGCAGCCTTTGCCAAAGAGGTGCTCCATCTGGTAGCAGAACCCTGGGAGCTCTCACCCGTGGTGGTGACCCCGAACTTTGTGCGTGCGCACGTGCGCGGTGAGACGGAACTCGATTTGATGCGCCAAGTGCGATCGGCGTTTGAAGCAGTATGCGCCGGCCAAGATGTGCTGCTACTTGAGGGCGGCGGCAGTCTACGGGAGGGCTATGTAGTAGGATTGCCGACTCAAGCCGTCGCAGCAGACTTTGGCGGTGACGTGCTTGCGATCGTCAAATATAGAGACGAGATACGCGTGCTGGATGATGCCCTTGCAGCTCACAGCCGGCTGGGCGAAACGATGTGTGGTATCATCATTAACAGGGTGCCGCCTGACGCGACTTCCTTTGTATCTGAGGTAGCCGTGCCTTATTTAGAGGAGCAGGGCATCGTTGTATTTGGTGTGCTCCCTGAGGTACGCAGCTTGGAGGCACTGACCGTAGCGGAACTGGCTACCGTTCTTGAAGCTAAAGTGCTGACAAAGCATTATGACCCGGAAGCCATAGTCGAAACGCTTACCGTGGGGGCAATGACCGCTGAGGCTGCCCTCAGTTGTTTCCGCAAACAAACCAACAAAGCCGTGATCACCACTGGCGATCGGCCTGATATCCTATTGGCCGCGCTTGAGACTTCGACAATCTGCCTGATCCTGACGAATAACCTGCGTCCCAGCCCGCTAATTATCAGGCAGGCCGACGAATGCAAGATTGCTGCGCTGCTGGTGCGCACCAACACGCTGGAGACGGTCGAAGCAATTGAGCTCATTTTCGGCAAGACCCGCTTGGGGCAGGTCGCTAAACTACTCAAGTTCGAGGCGCTACTGGCCGAGCACGTCGACCTGGATCGCTTGTACCAGGTGCTCGATCTGGAGCGCCGGCCCGGATCGGCATGATCCCAGCGGTCAGTCGAATCAGCAGGAAAAGCCTAATGTAGCACGAGGAGGAAACTGGTGAACAGTCAGACGTTCATCGTGGTTATGCTGGCCAGTTTTCTGGCCTGCGCCGTAACGACCATAGGCATATACGTCATCAGCAAGTACGAGGCATGGGGGCGGGGAAACACGGCCTACTTTATGAGTTTCGCTGCAGGAGTGCTTGTTTCTGTATCATTCATGCACATTATCCCCAAGTCTTTCCAGATGCACGACCGATCGCCCATATTCTTGCTGGCGGGATTCTTGATGCTTTACCTCTTCAACCGTTTCCTGAACCTGTACATTTGCCACGAATATCGATGCGAAACCGCCGCCACTGGCATCATACCCATGGTAGGTATTGGACTCCACTCTTTCATCGATGGGTTCATCTATTCGGTCACTTTCAATGTGAGCGTCTTCACGGGGGTGCTGGCCGCCATCGGTATGGTACTCCACGAGTTTCCCGAAGGGATCGTCACGTTTCTACTCCTGGAGCGCGGAGGTTTCAGCAAGAGGAAATCAGCGCTTTACGCCTTCCTGGCCGCAGCCATATCCACACCCTTGGGAGCTCTTGTCTCCTATCCGTTCATAGACAGCATCGCCAGGCCAACGTTGGGCATATTGCTGGCGGTGTCTGCGGGGGCATTGGTCTACGTTGGCGCTTGCCACCTATTGCCTGAGGTGGAGAAAGAAAATCGGCGGCACAGCGTGATTGCACTGGCTGTTGGCGTGTTGGTAGCTGTAGTGATTGTGATGTCAAAGCAGTGATTGATTATGATGTCAAAACATAGGAGAAATTCAATGGGCACCAACCTTTTGTTCCAACCACTCCGCGTAGGCAGCCTAATCCTACCCAACCGGCTGATGATGACCGCTATCAAGCTGGGCTATGCTACTCCGGATGGCAAAGTGACCGACCGCCATATCGCCTTCTATGCCCGCCGTGCCAAGGGGGGCGTGAGCCTGGTGGTCACAGAGCCGCTGTACGTGCACCGCAACGGGCGGGAGTTACCCACCCAATTGGGCATTGACGACGACCGGTTGGTCGATGGCCTGCATCGCCTGGTCGAGGCGGTCCACCAATCGGGCGGGTACGCCATGGCTCACATCAACCACGCTGGGCGCGTGGCCAACCCCAAGCTCGTGCCAGATGGGGAGCGTGTCTCTGCATCCGCCGTGCCCTGCCCGGCCAATGGGGTGACGCCCCGCCCACTAACCCGTGCTGAGATTGCCAAAGTGGTAGCCTCTTTTGCTGTGGCAGCCCGCCGCGTCAGTGCGGCTGGGTTCGACGCCTTGGAGATCCCCTTCAGCCATGGTTATCTCATTCACCAATTTCTCTCGCCTTACTCAAATCAGCGCGATGACGAGTACGGTGGTTTGTGGGAGAACCGGCTGCGCTTTGGGCAGGAGGTGCTGGCCGCAGTGCGAGAATCGGTGGGCGAAGAGTTTCCTCTCGTGGTGCGCATGAACGTCCAGGATTACGTGGATGGCGGCTTGACACTGGTCGATGCCGAAACGCTCGCCCTTGCTCTGGAGGCGATGGGAGTGGATGCTCTGAGCATCACCTCTGGGACTATGTGCGAGTCGGTACCGTTTTGCCTCTACCCCACCGGCACACCCAAGGCCAACCTGCTGCCTATGGCCGCCGCCATCCGGCGGAAGGTCGGTATTCCAGTAGCCGTGGCGGGCCGCATTCGCAGTCCGGACGTAGCCCGGGAGGCGCTGGCCCAAGGGCAGGCAGACTGGATCGGGCTGGGCCGCGCCTTTCTGGCCGATCCCGACTGGGTGCGCAAAACCCAGGAAGGCGACGAGGAAGCCATCCTCCTCTGCGCCGCCTGCCACCAGGGCTGCCTGGCCAGGCTGCGGCAGGGATACGGCACATCGTGCATGTTCAATCCCCTTACCGGGCGCGAAGCTGAGATCCAGATCTTGCCCACCGAGAAACCGCGCCGGGTGATGGTCATAGGCGGCGGACCGGCAGGCATGGAGGCAGCCCTGATAGCCGCCCAGCGGGGCCACAACGTCACCCTATATGAGCGGGACGACCGGCTGGGCGGGCGGCTGCGTCAGGCAGTGTCCGTGCCCTATAAGGAAGAGTTCGCCGATCTGATCCGCTACCAGCAGGTCCATGTGGCGCGAAACGGTGTAGTGATACGACTGGGCACCGAGGTCACGCCCGAACGAGTCGCCGCCGAAGCGCCAGATGACGTGGTACTGGCTACCGGTGCCGAGCCTATTGTGCCTCCCCTCCCCGGTCTGGAAACGACCCGCTGGCTGACAGCCTATGACCTACTGGATGGCAGAGCTAAAGTGACGACCAATAGCGCCTTTATCGTCGGCGCAGGCACAGCCGGCTTGGAGACAGCCGAGTATCTCGCTCAGCAGGGCGTAAAATCCACCGTCGTCAAGCGCAAGCCAGAGGTGGGCGGCAAACTGGACCCCCTTGCCCAGGCTGTCCTGCTCAGACGGCTTGAGACAATGGGCGTGGAAGTGCGCACGGGGGTGGAGGTAATCGGATTCGAGACCAACAAAGCGGGAGAAACAACCGTCATTGCCCGACCTTACCCTCGACAGGACGATGCCCAGGAAATGCGCTTCCCCGCTGAGACAGTGATCATCGCCTTGGGTCTGCGTGTCAACCATGCCCTGGCTGAAGCGCTGCAAACCGAGGCCGGAGTGGAGGTTTACGTCGTAGGCGACTGCGTGGAGCCCCGCGAAGCCTTGGAGGCTGTATGGGAGGGGTTCGAGGTAGGGCGCAGTCTGTAGTGGAGGGGCAAGAATAATGAAAGAGGGATACTGCTGGCTGTGGTCTTTATTGGCCTTGATGCTGGCTGGCCTCTGGCTGTGGACAGAGCTGCGGCTGCGCCGAGCAACTTCTGAAGCCCGACCAATTGCATCTGGATCCATACCCCGGTCAGTGGAGGCAGAGGATGCATTAAAGGCAGCCTGCGGGCTCCAGGAGGCGGGAGGCGCCTGGGACAGGGAAGATCTGGCCTGCTCCATGGGTTTTCCAAGGGCGATAGCCGAAGACATCGCCAGCGCCCTCGTCACCTTCGGTTGGGCTGAGGAGGAAGCTCAGGGCAAGATGCACCTGACAGAGACAGGAGAAGCACGTGCCCGTGAATTGATCCGGGCGCACCGTCTCTGGGAGCACTACCTGGTGAAGCGAGAGGGCATGCCCCTGGAGGCCGTCCACGCGGAAGCCCATCGCCGCGAACACGAGACGTCGTTGGAGGAAGTGGAGCGGCTGGACGAAGAATTGGGCCATCCGGCCTGGGATCCCCACGGGCACGTCATCCCGGCAGCG
>JAFGOG010000391.1 GCA_016926595.1 Anaerolineae bacterium | reverse complement strand
ATGACTATAATCAAGAGGCGGGAGAAATCGCCGTCCCATACCATGTGCTCGTCGCCTTTGACTTTCCTACCAACTTCTCTGACTCTGCCCTGCAGTACCTGGTCAGCATCGTGAGAAATGGCCCACGGTGCGGCGTACACACCATCCTTGTGATCGACCCCCACACGCCGCTGCCCCATGGTTTTGACCTGCAGACCGTCGAGGAAAACGCAATTGTGCTGCATGGATCCGAAGTGGGCGTTGTGCTGAGAGACGATGACTATCCATCCTGTACGATTCAGATGGCAACTCCGCCTACAGGAAAACGTTTTAATCAGATTCTGAAAAAGATTGGGCAGGGAGCGCTCGCTGCTAGCTGCGTCCAGGTCCCATTCGCACGGATCGCGCCCGAAGCCAGCAAATGGTGGGCGGCGAGCGCAGAGTCGGGGTTGCGCGTGGCCGTGGGAACCACGGGCGCGCGCAGCTTGCAGCGCGTGGATCTGGGCTCAGGCACTGCTCAACACGTATTGGTCGCGGGGAAAACCGGGGCGGGCAAGTCCACCATGCTCCATGTTCTGATCACGAACCTGGCGCTCACCTACAGCCCATGGGAGGTGCAGCTCTACCTGGTTGACTTTAAGAAAGGAGTCGAGTTCAAGGCGTACGCCAGTAGCAGGAACTGGATCTTGCCCCATGCCCGTGTCGTCGCCATCGAGAGTGAGCGCGAGTTTGGATTGAGTGTTCTCAAGGCGCTCGATGAGGAATTAAAGACTCGCGGCGACGCATTTCGCAAAGCCGGCGTAGACAGCTTGGCCGCGTATCGTCAGCGGACAGAACAGCGTCTGCCACGACTCCTTTTGATCGTCGACGAATTTCAGGAGTTCTTTGCCGAAGACGACAAGGTTTCCGCCCAAGCCAAGCTCATCCTCGATCGTTTGATCCGCCAGGGCCGGGCTTTCGGCATGCACGTGTTGCTCGGCTCTCAGACGTTGGCCGGCGCGTATGCGCTGTCGCGTAGCACTACGGATCAGATGGCGGTACGAATCGCCCTTCAATGCAGCGACATCGACTCTCGCCTCATACTAGCCGACGATAATCCCGCTGCTCGCCGCCTCTCGCGCCCAGGCGAAGCGATCTATAACGATGCGAATGGGTTTCTCGAAGGCAACAGTCTCTTCCAGGTCGCATGGCTTCCCGACGACGAAAGGGGGCATTATCTCGCCGGTGTACAGGAGTTGGTCAAACAGCACGGCTACTCGACAGAAGCCAAGCCGATTGTATTTGAAGGTGGCAAGCGAGTCACGCTGGTGGACAACTCTTCTATGGCTCGCCTGCTGGCTCGACCGAGCTGGCCGCCCCCGTCCGAAGCGCGCGTCGCGTGGGTCGGTGAGCCCGTAGCTATCAGACCTCCTGTGCATATCCCTTTCGCGCGCGAGGCGGGCAGGAATGTACTCGTCGTGGGGCAAGACATGGAATCTGCTCTTGGTATGTTTGCCTCCGCCATACTGAGCTTGGCGGCTCAACACGCTCCAGATGCTGCAGCCTTTCAGCTATTCGACTATTCCCCACTGAACGCAGACCATGACGACTTGTTCGCGCGACTGATGCATGCGCTACCACACGACTCGATCTGCGCCCGGCGGCGCGACGTCGAGCTTTCGGTCACCAAGATCGCCGATGAGGTGAATCGTCGCCTGGACATGGAAGAAGAGGCTATACAAAAAACGCCGACATGGTACCTGTTCGTGTTTGGCATCCAGGCCGCACGGGAACTGCGGGCCGCCGATCAGTACGGTCTATCGAGTTTCCGACCTCTCGAAGAGCAACCGCCTAGCGCCGGCGCTCAGTTTCTGCGCATCTTGCAGGAAGGGCCCGCCCTTGGAATCCATACCGTAATCTGGGCTGACAACTGCCACAATCTGAACAGGATCGTCGATCGGCGCAACATGCATGAGTTCGGACTACGAGTGACAATGCAGATGAGTCCCGAAGACTCGTCATTGATCATAGACTCTACGGCAGCCAGCAAACTGGGCCTCCATCGAGCGCTGTTGTATTTTGAAGGCGCAGGTGGACTCGAAAAGTTTCTACCGTACGAAGCGCCTGACGATAGATGGGTCCAGTGGGTTGGCGCACGGCTAAGAGCCAAAGCTGGAAGGTAAGGAAATACGGGAGCCGCCATTGTCCACCACGTGCCAGGTATGCCCGCCTCCAGCCGTGAGTTGTGAGAGGGAGTGGTAGCGAGCGATTTGCCGCAGTTCCACCTGTGTCGCATGTTCGTTCATACTGCCATCGCTCGAAGTAAGAAGCAATAGCAGCGCGGAAGCACGGCAGTCACGTCTTCTGACTTTTCGACGCGTCGTGAGGAAAGGATCTCGCTTACGGAGCTGGGCGCGGCGGCCTTTGAACAGGACATCGTCGCACCAAGCCGGCGAGGAAGAAACCGATGACCGAAACCGACCTCCAACTCGGCGGAGGCTATACCTATCAATGGGAATGCGCGATTCTGCTGGCCCTCAACTACTTCTTTGAGCCGGTGCGCTACAACCCGACCCTCGACGACCTGGTCACCGAGTTCCTGGGCGAGGTGACCGAGATCCTGCTGGAGGGCGAGGATCGGGAGCGCGGCGTCGAGCTGGAAGACATTACCCTCGCCGGCGGACAGCGGCGCATCCTCGTCCAGGTCAAGACCAAGCAGGCCGAGGGCGAGCGCTGGAGCCTGACCGACCCCCTGCTCCTCAAGGTTCTCTATCGCTTCTATGACAGCCGATTCCTTACGGAACACCCAGACGACGTCCGATTTGTCTTTCTCACCAACCGTCCCTTCAATCCCGACCTGGTCCAGATCAAGGACGCCATCCGGGCCGGCAGGCTCGATGATTGTCCTGAGGCGGACAGGCTGTACGGGTACCTGGACCGCTACGCCCGGGCGGAAAAGGGGACATCGCTCGATCTCGACCGCTTCCACCGCACCCTGGCCCGCACGGCGCTGGTCGAGTACCTGGCCGTCGACGCGGTCAAGGCCAACGTCCAGGCCAAGCTGCAGGCCTACGGACGGGCTGACTGGCGAGAGGCCCACGCCGTCCTGTTCGAGCGCTTTGTCCGCCAGTCCACCCGCCGCGGCGGCGGCGGGGTCGCCCGCGCATCGCTGGCGGAGGTCCTGGGGCCGCCTGTTCCGGCCGGACGGGAGGCCGTGCCTGCTCCCTTCACCGTCCCCTTCCCCCGCAGCCCCGACTTTGTGGGACGCCAGGAGGACCTGGAACGACTCCACCAGGCGCTGACCGGCGAAACGCCCGTCGGCATACGGCCCGCCGGCCTGACCGGGATGGGCGGCATCGGCAAGACCCAACTGGCCGTCGAGTACGCCTACCGTTACCGGGACGACTACCCCGGCGGCGTGCTGTGGATGAACGCCGCCGAGCGCCTGGCCCCCGGCTTTGCCGCGCTGGGCCGCCGCCTGCGCCCCGCCACGGTTGACCAGTCCCAGGAAGAGCAGATCCGCGCCGTGGCCGGCTATTTGCAGCGGCATCCCGACGCCTTGTTGATGCTCGACAACCTGGCCGACCCGGCCGCCCTCAATCAGCCTGTGGCCAGCGGCGTGATCCCCGCCGCCCTGCCCTGCCGGGCGCTGTTTACCACCCGCCGCCGCGACCTGGGGCGCTTTACCCCCGTCGAGGTGACCGTCCTCCCGGAGGGGCCGGCGTTACAACTGCTGCTGCGCCACCCCGACCGGCAGTCCATCCGAGCCCGCGACCATTCCGAGCACGAGGATGCTCGGTCCATTTGCCGCCTGCTGGGCCGGCTGCCCCTGGCCCTGGAGGTGGCCGGCGCTTTCCTGGGCGAGTGGCCCAACGTGTCCCTGGCCGATTTTCAGGCGCGGCTGCGGCGCGAGGGATGCCTGGCGGCCCTGGACGAGGAAGCGAGGGAGCTCCCGCCGGCCAGCTTGCCCCTGATCCACGACGCCGCTGTGGCCGCGACGCTCAAGACCCAGTGGGATGCCCTGGCTGACCCGGACGCCTGCCTGCTACTGCGCGTGGCCGGCCAGCTCCCCGAAGCGGCCCAGATTCCAGTCGCCCGCCTGGGGTTGCTAGCCGGCGTTCCTGACGATGGGCGTCCTGGGCGTCCCTCCCGGCTGGCCCGCGCACTGAAGCGCCTGGAACGAGCCAGCTTGGTGGAAGCGCTGGAGCAAGCTCAGATGCGTCTTCATCCCCTGGTGCGGGACTTTGCCGCCGGGCGGACGGCGGAAGCGGAAGCGCGCGATTTCCGCCGCTGGTGCACGGCCAACCTGGCCGCCGCCTATGAGGACGCGGCCGTCCTGCAAGATCACTGCGCCCGCCGGGGCATCGACGCTCTCGAGGGCGACCTCCTCACCGCCCTCAACCTCCTTCCGGCCGAGTCAGGAGCCCCGGGCGAGGAACCGAGAACGGAAGTCCGGAACCTCCTGCGCCTGGTCCGGCACGAGACCCACAATCTACGGCCCTGGTCGCCGGGGCAGCGACCGGGTTTCTTTGCCCAGCAGGTGCACTACCGGGCGGCCTCTCTCGAGCTCGCGCGCCTGGCGGCCGACGCGGCTGCCTACCTTGCCGCACAGGGGCACCCCTTCCTACGACGGCAGTGGGGGACAAACCGGGAATCGCCGGCTTTGGAACGGACGCTTACCGGCTATGAGGGCTGGGTGAATGCCGTGGCGGTGACGCCCGATGGGCGGCGGGCAGTGTCGGCCTCCGGCGACCGGACGCTCCGGGTCTGGGACCTGGCGACGGGCCAGGCGGAGGCTGTCCTGCGTGGCCATGAAGGCCCGGTGAGCGCCGTGGCGGTGACGCCCGATGGGCGGCGGGCGGTGTCGGGCTCCTGGGACCGGACACTCCGGGTCTGGGACCTGGCGACGGGCAAGACGGCGGCCGTCCTGCACGGCCATGAACTCTCGGTGGACACCGTGGCGGTGACGCCCGATGGACGGCGGGCGGTGTCGGGCTCCCCGGACTCGACGCTCCGGGTGTGGGACCTGGCGACGGGCAAGACGGCGGCCATCCTGCGCGGCCATGAAGATAGGGTGCGCGCCGTGGCGGTGACGCCTGATGGGCGGCGGGCGGTGTCGGGCTCCGCCGACCAGACGCTCCGGGTCTGGGACCTGACTACTGGCGAGGCGGCGGCTGTCCTGCGCGGCCATGAAGACCAGGTGCTCGCCGTGGCGGTGACGCCCGATGGGCGGCGGGCAGTGTCGGCCTCCGGCGACGGGGCGCTCCGGGTCTGGGACCTGGCGACGGGCAAGACGGCGGCTGTCCTGCGCGGCCATGAACGCGGGGTGACCGCCGTGGCGGTGACGCCCGATGGGCGGCGGGCCGTGTCGGCTTCCCAAGACCGGATGCTCCGGGTCTGGGACCTAGCGTAACCGTTGCGCAACCAGCCATGAGATGCTTCATGAGGGCGCAAATTTGAACAAAGGCAGTGTCAATTGGACAGCTACCT
>JAFGOG010000390.1 GCA_016926595.1 Anaerolineae bacterium | reverse complement strand
CAAGATTGGCGACGATGATTTCCTGCCCCTGTTTGGGTCGTCGTTGATCGCCTATCTCTATTCCTTCCTGCCGCCAGAAGAGCGTATGTTGCTCAAGGTTCCCGGCGTCCAGTATTTAAGCCACTTCTTTTCGATGTTTCCAGGAGAACACCTGCTCCTGCTCGTGCGGGATGGCAGGGATGTCGTACACTCGACACTCAAGACGTGGCCCCAGATCAGATTCTTCATGGCGTGCCAGCGTTGGCGGCGGGCTGCCGAAATGATCCTCCACTTTCACGGCATTCACGGCGCCAGGCGCAAGGGCTATTGGCTGGCCAGGTTTGAGGATGCCGTGCAAGATCCAGCGGCATTTGTCGAGGAGGCCTGCGAACGGTTTGGCCTGGACGTACAAAGATATCCTTTTGAGAAGATCGAAGCTGTTCGGGTTCATGGATCATCGTCCCTGCCAGTAGATGGAAAAGTTGTCTGGGATCACATGGCGCCGCCAAAGGACTTTTACCCTGTTGGCCATTGGCAGCGCTGGTCTTTCGGGAGGAAGTGCCTGTTCAAAAGGATTGCGGGCCAGGCACTGGTCGATCTCGGATACTGTGACGACCTGGACTGGTGATGGTACCACTCCCCAGCAAGAATGCAAACATGCCTCTAGAAGCCGAACCACAAGCTCTCGCATCACGCAGGTTAAGCACTGGGCCACTGGCACTGGTGCTCATTCTGTCGGTGCTGCTGCGCATCGGTGTCGCCGTTTATTTGGGTGATCAGGTACCTGCCCCGCCGGGCGCGCCCGACGACACGTCCTACAGCTACCTGGGCGAGCGCTTGTCCAGTGGACACGGCTATAGCTTTGACCAGCCCTGGTATCCCTTTGGCAAGCCAGCCGGCTACCCGACGGCGCACTGGTCCTTTCTCTACGCCGCCTATGTGGCCGGGATCTATCACGTTTTCGGCGCCCACCCGCTTGCCGCGCGGCTTGTAGGGGCGGTGCTCGGGGGAGTCCTGCTCCCACTGATGGTTTATCGACTGGCCCAGCGGATCTTTTCCAATTCTGAGCAGGTGGCCCTGATAGCCGCAGGCTGTGCAGCGCTGTACGCATTCTTTATCCTCTTTGCAGCGAGGCTGATGACAGAGACTTTTTACATCGTCGGGCTGCTGTGGACATTGGAGCGGGGGATCGCCCTGGCCGAACGGCCAACCCTGGTCCGCGCGGTGACCCTGGGACTGGGACTGGGCATCACCACTCTGCTGCGCCAGTCGATCCTGCCCTGGGCGATCCTGTTCTTCGCCTGGCTGCTCTGGACGGGTTGGCGCTCAGGTCACCTTCGCGCCATGTTCAACGCGCTTGTCATAGCGGGCGTGATTGTCATTCTGGCCATCATGCCCTTCACCATCCGCAACTACCTCGTATATGGTGACTTTTTGCTGCTCAACTCTAACGCAGGATATGCCATGTATTCGGCACAGCACCCCATGCATGGCACCAGCTTTCAAGAGTTTACAGCTGCGCCTTTGCCACAGGACCTGGATATCCAGAGTCTGGACGAGCCACAACTGGACCGTGAGCTGATGAGCCGGGGGCTGGGCTATGTGCTGGATGATCCGGGACGCTACCTATTGCTCTCCCTGAGCCGCGTACGAGACTATTTCGAGTTCTGGCCCACTTTGGATACGACCCTGCTAAATAACGTGGGCCGGGTAGTCTCCATTGGGGTTTTCCTACCCTTTATGCTCTATGGCCTGTGGCTGGCGATTTGCCGGTCTGGATCACTGCGCACCCGGGCCGACTGGGTGCAATTCTCAACCACACCGCTGGCCCTCATCTTGCTGTTTGTCGTCTTTTATTCGCTCCTGCACATCCTGACCTGGGCCATGTCACGCTATCGATTGCCGGTGGACGCCGTAGCTCTGGCATTCGCCGCCCTGGCCCTGCACGATTTGACCCTGAGGCTCCGGTCGCAACTGCGCCTGCCCCGGGATCGGGCCTTTCGCCCATAGGGAGGTATCTGGGATCCATGCTGCAGCCTGATCTTACCATCTCGGTCGTCAGCGCCGACAATCGAAATCTGCTTCTGCCCTGCCTGCAATCGATATATGAGACCACACACAACAGCAACCTGGAGATCTGGGTCGTAGACAATGCCTCCACCGATGGCACGGCCGCAGCGGTCCGAGCAGCGTTCCCAGAGGTCAGGCTTATCCACAACGAGGCTCGCCAGGGCTTTTCCACGAACAACAACCTGGTACTTGGCCAGGGGCTGGGCCGCTACCTGATACTGCTCAACGACGACACACTCATGAAGGATGGTGCTCTGGATCGGATGATCGAGTTCATGGATAATCACTCCGAAGCGGGCGCCGTGAGCTGCGCACAGACCAACCCTGACGGTTCCTGGCAACATGCGTTTGCGTACTTTCCCAATCCCTTCATCGAAGGCCTGTGGCCGGCGGCCAATTGGTCTCACCTGTTGATGCGGGGACGCGAGGAGCCGTTTGAGGTAGATTGGGTATGTGGCGCGGCCATGCTCGTGCGGCGAGAAGTGATCGGGCAGGTCGGTGTCCTGGATACCGCCTTTGACCCAATTTACTCGGAGGAAGTGGATTGGTGCTATCGGATCAAGCAAGCTGGCTGGAAGATCTTTGTACTCCCAGATGCTCAGATCATCCACTATGGTGGCCAGACGATGAACCGCGCCATGCCGAGAAAATACGAACTCTTGCT
>JAFGOG010000389.1 GCA_016926595.1 Anaerolineae bacterium | reverse complement strand
TATACGGACATCTCCAAAGTCGCGGCTGAATCTGGCTTCCATTTCAGCGCGGATGTCTGGATCCAGAGGGCGGCCGGGCGAGTGCAGGACACCAGGGATATCCACTTGCAGGCCATTGCCACCGGGCCGCAAGCCATCTTCATCCGACTTTATCATCTGGCTCACCGCACGGTTCCCGGCGGCGCGCTGCAAGGCCAACACGTCGGCCTGCGGGCCGGAGGAAGCTGGCCGGCGCGGCCGCTGCTGCGAACGGTCGTTTGCCTGCCTGGCCGTTCTGTCCTTTGAGGTCGCTGTCGAAACAGGTCCGTTCACAGTGCTCTTTTCCATCAGCCTCGACACCATCCAGTCCCAACTTGACTGTGTCGATGATGCTCTGCCACTTGCTTCACTTCGTTACCCAGATCCAACCGCCCTTGCGCTTGGCATAGAACGTCACTGTGCCGTCCGGCGTCGCATATCCCAAGCCGTTCGGCGAGACCGTTTTGGGGTCACTGGCCAGGCTCTCAACATACTCGCGCCACTGCTGGAGGATCTCTTGAATCGACGCAGGATCTTCTAGGACGAGGTCTTCAGGCAGGCGCTCCAGGAACTTGCGCATGAGCCCCTTCTGGTTCAGCGGGGAACCAAAACGCCAGGCAAGGATGTAGGCATTGGGAAACTTGCGCCGCAGAATCCGCAGCGAACCGCTGTCCAGGCCAGCACAACTGGAAATCATCAGCAGCTTGGCATGGGTGGACGTGAACCTGACCTTGCGCAGGTCGATGGCGTCAAACTCCCCCGGATCCCCTAGACGAGCGTAGTGATGGCCACTGAAAAATACGACATCCGTGCCGGTCAGGCGCTTCTTCGTCCGCTTCTCCCGGGTCGGGACCAACCCCTCCTCTTCAGCCACGCGTTGTCGCTTTCTTGCTTGGCCGCCAAACGCAGTCCCCACGTAGCCAGCCAACGGCTTGCGGCTCCTGTCCCAGACTTGCTTGCCCTCGCCTGGGAACCAGCCCTCCAACAGCATCTGCACAGATTGCTCAAAGGCCGGATCCGACATCGCAACCTGCCGGCGCAGAGACTTCAGGTAGCGATACAGCTCCAGCCATTGCTCATCTGTCGCAGAAAACGTGGCGGACTCGGGCTTTGGTCCAAGGATGCTCTCCAGACCAAACTCAATCTCGTCGACCGAGGGTATATCGGCCGCTCGCTGAATGTCGGGTACAGCACAGGACTGGCTCTGTTGTATGGTATGAGCCACCTCATGCGCTAGTAGCTCTTTGCCGCGGGTGGCACCCGGCTGAAACGCGTCGCGCCGGAGATAGATGTCCTTCCCGGCAGTAACGGCTCGCGCCGACAACAAGCGGCTCAACGCATCAGCCGAAGCATCCGCGTGGATTCGAACCTCACCCAGGTCGGCACCCAAGCCGGGCTCAAGTTGCTGCCGCACGGTGTCTGGAAGGGGTCGCCCTCCCCTGGGTCCCTGAATCCTTCTTCCTCCTTTGCCCGCCGGACGGCTCGCATCGTCTTGCACCTCACTGTGCTCTCCGGTGCCAATCTCTTGTGAGGAAGCGCGGCGTGAGATGGCCATTCTGGCCGCTCGCTCGGCTTCTTGTTCGTGCTTGTCTCCTGGCTCGTTGATCGTCGGGCTACCTCGGACGGGGCGCTCGTCCCCTTGGTCGCCGGACAAGAGACGGTTCACCGCCTGGTTCCCAGCCGTCTCGTGCAGCCCCAGAATCTCCTTGTAGGGATCGGTCGTCCTGGATTCTGGCTGCTTCTTCAGATGCCCTTGCTGCTGATCTTTCTCCGATTTCTGGGCGCGAGAACGGGCCATGTTACGCTGCTCCCCCCATGCCTGGTTCCACTTCCAGGCATCCCGGCCAATCCGGCTCATGGACGCGTGGATTGAGCACCTTGTTCTCAAAATCGAGCCAGATGCGTTCATCCTGGCTGCAGTCGTACCCACGACAGGGAATAGGCCTGTGGTCATACACGGTGCAGCCGTACGTCCCGCGGTCCATGTGGACGCAGTAGCCGTCGGCGGCGTGGGCGATCATGTAGGGCTGGCCCAGCTCCCACCGCACGACGCCCTCCTGCACATCCTCTTTCGAAAGGGCCAGCGGCAGCTTGCAGCAGGCAGCGCGGCACAAAAGCAGCCGGCTCTGGCAGTCAAGCTTGCTGGTGTGCGGAAAGTGGTACTTGCTCGTGCCAAACTCCTGCACCGCCACGGCCATGCCTCGTTCGACGTACGCCGCGCGCAGCCCCTCGGCGGTGGCTGTGCGGCGGGCCTGCAGCTCGGCGGGGTCGAGCAGGCCGCGCTCAACAAGCAGGTCGACGACGGCTTGCAGCGTAGCGTTGGCTTCGTGCACCTGCGCCGTGTTGGCGTTGGCGCGGTTGTGGGCGTAGACCAGGCCGCGGATCAGGTCTCGCGTGCCTACGTCCGTTGCATGTGCCGCTGCGTACGATTCCACCACACACCTCATGCTCATGCGACCGCCAGGGGCACAGCTTGCGCCTGGTGCCGTGCGGTATATCCGTCCATCTCGGCCTGGGTAAGTGTCTTGCCCATCTTTTGGTACTCGCGGCGCACGGCCCGCAGGATATGACCCATGGTGATCTGGCTGTTCTCTTCAGCCGCCATGAACGCCGCCGCCAGGGCGATGTTTTTGATGTTGCCGCCCGCCAGCCGGAACTCGAGCGCCAGCCAATCCAGGTCCACACCATCGGCCAGCAGCGCGTGAGAAGGCCAGATACCCTGCCAGATGCGCTGCCGGCTCTCCTCGTCGGGAAAGGGAAAGTGCACGCTAAAGGCCATGCGCCGCACAAAGGCATCGTCCAGATTCTGGCGCATGTTGGTGCTAAGAATCGTAATACCGTCGTACTCTTCCATCTTTTGCAGCAGATAAGAGATCTCGATGTTGGCATAACGGTCGTGCGAGTCGCGCACCTCGGAGCGCTTGCCGAACAGCGCGTCGGCCTCATCGAAGAGCAGGATCGCGTTGGCATCCTCCGCCGCGTCAAAGATGCGATCGAGGTTTTTCTCCGTCTCGCCGATGTATTTGCTCACCACGCCCGACAGGTCAATCTTGTATAGATCGAGCCCCAACACATTGGCCAGGATCTCGGCTGCCATCGTCTTGCCCGTGCCCGACGCCCCAGCGAACAGGGCGTTGATCCCCTTGCCCATCGACAGCTTGCGGTCAAACCCCCACTCATGAAATACACGGTGCCGCTGCCGCACGCGCTGGCAGATTTCATCCAACTGATCGAGGCTGTCGTCCGGCAGCACAATGTCGTCCAACACATACACCGGGTCGATCTTGGTAGCGAGCGCCATCAGGTCGTGTCCCGCCTGGGCGCGGGCGGCGTCGAACAGGCGGCCGATCGTGTCCTTGCCACGGGACGCCGCCTGCCGCCGGCCCCCGGCCTGTCCCACCCAAGTGCGCTGCGCTGCCAAAGCTACCGCCTCATCGATCTGGCCCGGCGTCAGGCGGAAGCGCGAGGCGAGGTCGTCAAGGTCGGCCGGTGCGACGTCGATCCCTGCCTCGGCCAGCCGAAGCTCCCAATAAGAGCGCCTCTCGGGGACAGTGGGTGCCGAGAAGAAGACCGGAACAACGCCGGTGACGCGCCGGGCCGAAGGTGTCCACGGTTGGATCCCGGCGAGGATCGTGACGCCGCCATCGGCTGCTACCTCTTCCAACAGGCGGTCATACTGGGCCCCAAGATCCTCGGTGCGCAACCTGTCGAGTCCACTGAGGTAGAGCACAGCATCGCAGAACCACGCCTCACGGAGGATCAGGCACAGGATCAGGTCAAAGTCCTCCGGCGCCTTGAGCGCCTGAGTCAGGTCGGCAGCGAGCAGACTCATCCCCAATTCTGCGGCCAGAGCTTCGGCTGCCCACCGCTTGCCTGCGCCCGGTGGGCCGTGGAAATACAGACGCATCAGGTCGCCGTCTTCCACCTGGTGGATCGCGTCGGCCAGCGCGGTGTGGACGTCGGCACTAACTGGGAGTTCATCGAGCAAAGACCAGGGTTCGACAAGGTGGCTAAAGGCAGCAAGCCGCGCGTCGAGCTGGGGCTTGCCGAGCAGGAGCCGGACGATCTGGTCATCCAGCTTCAGGCTCTGAGCCAGCAGCGGTGTGTGCGCCTGGTGCGGGTCCGGAACCAGGTGGACGAGCCGGTGGGACACCAGAGGAGCGGTGGCCGCAAAGTGGCTCCGCCGCACCAGCTTCTCATCGGCCGACGCGGAGAGCAGGTTCAGCACGAGATCCACACTGGGCCGTTTCCGTGATACGTCGTCCTGGAGATATGCGTACAGGCGCTCGTAACGCAGATCTAGTTCGGGCGCCAGGGCGATCAGGATAGTGTCGAGATCAAAGGGGAGTAGATCATACGCGTCTTGCAACCAAGTCAACTCTGAGTTCTGGAGGCCGGCCGAAAGGGGCAGGAGTGAGCCGGTGTTCCCGGAGGAGAAGAGCGACCCGTCATCAGCACGCAGCCAGCGCCTCAGGCGGGAAACCAGACCTCTTCTGCGCGTGGTGGTGGCATGGGCCTCGCACCGGAGCCGAGGTTTTTTATCGGAAGGTGACAGCGATCGCAGCAACGGGACAGCCGGTCCGCGGGCGAGAGAGCGCTGCACCTGATCTCGACCGATATACAGGCCTCGAAACAGATCGACCGCCGCGTCGCGCCCATAGGCTGACTCGGCGGCACGAGTTGCGAGCTCAAGCAGGCGGTCCAACCGGCACAGGGCCGGCAACAGGCCATCAAGGTATCGCCCACTGTTCAATTCCGGCTCGTCAGTAAAAGCAGCTTCAGTTTCCTCAGCCATTTCCTGATCCGCCACCACCTTGCCGATTCTGCGCCCGTGCCTATCAAACATGCTGACATATAGGCGTGGACCTCATCCAGATCGTTGACAAAACGCCGATCACCTGTAGAGACGTGTTCGATCACACCTCGCCACACAGGCGTGGCACCTTCGATCTCCCGTGGCTCATACCAGACGCGTACTATAAACACATGGGTGTCACTTCCGAATGTTGTCATCCGCCGGACGTCTTGTCACGACTCCCGTCGAGTTCACCAGACCCTATGCCCTTAGCCCCCAATCTTGAGCGCTAAAAAATGCTCCCAGTTTGACCCTAGGAGCATTCTACAACACAGGTCTCACACCGGCATCACGCCAGCATCACAGGAATCTCAAAACAGCAGCCCTGAAGAGGTAGAGATGGGTGGCGCCTACTGACCTTGGGGGGAGAGCGGGTGTGGGGTCGGTCAAGCATCCATTACGGGATACCGTCCTTGGGCGGATTTTCGCTACTTTGCCAGCCGCTCCAGGAGTTGGATAGCTTGGCGTAGTTGTTCGTGCGCCGTGCCAAAATCCTGTGCGGTCAACCGAAGCTGTCGCAGTAACTGGTGAAGCGCAGTCGGTTCACCGGGGGTGGTAGATCCTGGCAAGCGACAGCTTGCCTCAGGTACGATCTGAGCATACAGCGCGCGAGTCTCTTCCATCGGTGGAACTCCCAGCTCTGTAGCCAGGATTTCGCAACAGGTCTCATACTGCCGCACCGCCAGGGCCCGCTGCCCATGCTCCGCATAGAGGCGCATCATTTCACGATGAATCTCTTCCCGTAGCGGGTCATGCTGCAGAATTTGCTGAGCGCAGGCCAGGCTCTGTTCAATCGCACCGTGATGACGACAGTAGCGCATGAGATAGGCCAAGCTGTTTAAATACAACATGCGCAATCGCTCCCGCTCTCGTAGTGCCCAGTCATCGTAGAACCCCTCCAGTAGCTCGCTCGTGTACAGCTCTAACGCATCCTCGAGTTCTACGATGGCTGCAGCCCTCAAGCCATCGACCGGCTGACCAAGCACGTGACCGACCGACTCCTCGAAAACCTCTACGTCCAGCCAGTGCGGACTGGAGCAGTTAAAGCCGATGTCGCTCGTCGGCGTGGTTATGAGGTAAGTGCCTCGGGCAATACCATCCGGCTCGAGCACCCTACGCAGGCGCCAAAGGGCTGTATTTAGGCAACTCCTCGCCCGACTTTCGCTGAGGTCACCCCAAAACAGGCTGGCTAGCACCTCACGTGGATGGACGCGATGTCGGCCCAGAAGCAAGTACGCCAGCAACCCCTGGACAGTCCGCGTCACCTTTGACTCATGCGACCTGCTTCCGTGGGTCACGCAGACACTCCCGAACAACGAAATACGCAGGAGACTCATGATGCTATTCCCTCCTGGACTTCTTGGAAGCGCAGTGGACCCAAGCAGTCCACCTGTACGCTGCCAGTCTACGCTAACATGAGTAAGACAATTCTGCTCAAGAATCTAGGGATTCTGACAAGCAAAAACCCGCCAGGAAGTTCAACCTGGCGGGTAGTCATTGGATGGTCAACGTTGCCAGGGTGCCCATACTTGAGGGTCAACCACCCTGTTCGACCTACGCAAGAAGGCATTGGGCCTCTTGCTTCCTGGCTAATTCTAACCATTATAGCAAAGCTATGTGTGAAGTGCAAATTGCACAGCCGCCGATTCAGGGCAAGTTTCCTTTGCCCTTATCTCCTATGATAGATTGCTTCTGTTCCAACCTCCAGCGAGCACCAAGCGACTTGGGCCCTGGTTCGTTGCTTGCTGAAGATCGAAGTTGCCCTTTGAGGACTACAAACCCTGGGGCTCCGAAATCCAGTTCAGCCCGAGAGGCCGCTATGTTCCCACTTTCGCATGCCACCCATTATCTTTCCTAGAGATGGCCTGTCATTCATCCAAGATGGCCAAAGTCCAGAATGGACAGATGGGTTATCGAACAACTCACTCCAGATCCCAGATCTTCAGGGCAATGGGAGCAAGCAAGGGGACAACGAAAGCCGCCAGGTGTATGTCAGAAACACCTGGCGGGTGTTGAGTCTCATAAAGTCGTACCGGGTAAAGTTTGTTTTTCTCGGAGCAAAGGCCAAAAAGCCAGAATGGGAATTTGACGAATAGCGCGGGCTGTGGTATAGTTTATAGAGAGTTCTGCATAAAAGTACCTTCACAACCTAATACGAGTAGAGCAAGCGGCTCGGCGAGGCTTTGAGGTCAGAGCGTCCTACCT
>JAFGOG010000388.1 GCA_016926595.1 Anaerolineae bacterium | reverse complement strand
CCCTTGCCGCCGGCCAGCTCTCCCGGCCCGACGAGCAGACCGATTCCGGCCATGCCCATCACGAGGCCACCCGCCACCCGGCCGCCGGGCCGAGCGCCACCTTGCAGCCACTGGAGCAAGGCAATCCACAGTGGCACAGTAGCAATCAACACCGCCGTCAAGCCTGAAGGCACCTGCTGCTCGGCCCACACCACACCGCCGTTTCCGCCCAGCAGCATCAGGCCACCTACTATGGCGGCGGCAAGCCAGTGTGTCCGGGTGGGGCGAGGCGCTCCACGCCAACGCACCCAACCATAAAGCACTACCCCGGCGATGGTAAAGCGTACTCCGGCCATCAAAAAGGGCGGCAAAGTCTCGATGGCCAGGCGGATGGCCAGGTAGGTCGAGCCCCAGATGAGGTAGACAGCGGCAAAGGCCAAAACTAGTCTGAAGCGATGGGTCATGAAAACTTGTCAACGGCTCTGCGGGGAGCGCTTGATCACCAGCAGGGTTAGGTCATCGAACTGTGGCGTGTTGCCGGTGAATTCACCGACCGCCCGTATCACGCCGGAGAGGACCTGCTGGGCACTGGCTGTTGGATCGGCAGCCACGGCAGCCTTCAGTCGCTCGACGCCAAAACGCTGGCCGGCGCCGTCCATAGCATCTGTCACACCATCTGTGTAAAGCAGCACCAGGTCGCCGGACGCCATGTCGATTGCACGTTCCTCCAGGTCGATCGCCTCGATGGCGCCCAGAGCAATGCCATCCGCAGCCAGTTCGTCGAGCTTGCCGGTTGCAGCCTGCCGCCACAAAGGCTGGTTGTGGCCGGCCCGGGCGTAAGCCAGGTGACCGTTTCGCGTGTCGAGCTCTGCGTAAAAAGCTGTCAGAAACATCTCCGCCTGGCTGTCGTTCAAGATCAACTGATTGGCACGCAGCAACGCCGCCGCCGGAGCGCGGCCGGCCAGCCCGGCAGTACGGATCATCGTCCGGCTGAGAGCCATAAACAGCGCCGCCGGCACCCCCTTGCCCGCCACGTCGGCAATGACCAAGCCCAGCCGGCCGGGCTCGCCGGGAAGCTCAAAAAAGTCGTAAAAGTCGCCGCCCACCAACTGCGCCGGTTGGTAGAACTCGGCAAACTCCCAACCCGGCACGGATGGAGAAGACCTGGGCAACAGGCTGAGCTGGATTTGGCGGGCCACAGTCAGCTCCTTCTCCACCTGCCGCTGCTTGAGCTCTTCTCGGTGAAGCCGGGCCTTGACGATGGCAATGGCCGCCTGGTTGGCCAGCAGGCGCAGCAAACGCACCTCTCCCTCGTCCAAAAGGCGCGGCTGCCGCATATTGATCATCAGGACGCCGATCGCTGTCTGCTCGGCAATCAGCGGAACAATGGCGTGCCCGCGAAAGCCTTCGGCCTGCAGCCATTTAGTGCACTCCAATGCAGACCCGTCTTCCTCGATATCGCGGGCCACTACTGGCCGTAGAGTGTGCATCGCCAGCCCAGGGCCACTGCGCTCGTCAGCAGACACCCGGTAGCCGGCCGTTACCGGATCGGAGCGCCACCCGTAAGCAGCCCGAATAGCCAGCATTCCCGGCTCGTCGGCAGGCAGCAACAGGGCAGCAGCGTCGGCCTGCAACAGGCGTGGCACTTCCTCCACCAGGTAGTCGATCACTTCGTCCAGGTCCAGGCGGCCTAGCAACTGGTTGGACAGGCTAAGCAGCGCCGCCTGCTCGTTGATGCGCCGCTCGCGCAGCAGATCGTAGAGCCGCGCGCGTTCCAAGGCAATGCCCATCTGTCCTGCAACGCTGCTCAACAACGCCAAGGCCCGAGGGCTGAAAGATGCCCAGTCCGGTCCGGCTACGTTTAGGATGCCCAAGGTGCGATCGCCAGAGCGCAGCGGAGCGGAAGCGTGGACGGCCAGCCCTCGCCGATCGCCCCTGGCAGTAGACAGACGACTACAACGGATCTCGTTGTACGCCTCGGTCAACAGTCCAGATTCGCACAAGCGCTGGCATTCACAACCGCCAGACCAGGCAACATAGTTGGCCGGGTCCAGAGCGAGCGGCAGATTGTGATAGGCCGCCAGTACAAAGCCGCTGCCATCCTGCAGGCCTTGATCATCTGGATTTGCCAGGAATATCCAACCGGTCTCCAGGCCCATCAGCTCGAGCAGCTTGGCCAGGGTAACCTCGAGCATGGCCTGCACGTCCACGCTCTGGTTCAGGATCTCGGTGATCTGGACAAGAGTGGTCAGATCGTCGACCCGGTCGGTCTCTACAGACATGGGTATTCTAGTCCTTTGCCCAAGGCGCCCGGTATATCATGGCATCCTCTTCTCATAGAGGTACAGGCGTATATCGGCCTCTTCTGGGACCTCTTCGCCAACCTTGACATAGCCCAGTTTTTCGTAAAAGTGATGGTTGCGAACAGCCCACCCGGGCGTGTCGAGGGACCATCTCTTGACGTAGCGAAAGGTCTTTTCGACAAAACGGACAGCCTGGCTGCCGATCCCCTGGTTCTGCCAGTCAGGATCGACAAAGATGCGGCCCAGATTGAAATGCCGCTTGTGCATGTCGAACAGGATCACGCCGCCAATGATGCGATCTCCAGCCAGGATTTTGAAATAGATCCCGGTCTTTATAGCCCATAACGTCCAGTCGACCGAGTCGTAGCCTGGCGGGCCGCTAGAGACAGGCAGCACAGGGCCGACGGCCGGCTGGCCGCCAAAGCGCACCGCATCGTCGTTGAATGTCCGCTTTTGAACCTCAGTCAGGGTCTCGGCGTCCTCGATCCGGGCTCGCTCAAAGCGGACCAGCGCCGGCGTCTCTGCCGTCGCACCTCCACGATTTACCTCTTTCCGCCAAGACAGGACCATTGGCTACCTAGATCCGCAGCTCCACCACATCCCCATCACGCAGGACGTGGTCCCGGCTGACTGCCTGGCCATCAAAAGCGGCGCTGCCCCACACCCGGGCTGCTTTCAGGTTGTCGTAAAAGTCTTTGTGGATCTTGCGCGCAAACTCTTCGACCGTGCTGCCGCGTGGCAGCACATACGGCCGGCTGAAATCGGGATCTTTGCCAGGGGGCTTGGCATAGACGCGTATGATCGCCAGCATATCGAACACGACCCGCTTCAGTTGCTCCAGGTTATAGCCGGTCGTCGCCGAGACGGGGAGAATGGGCCATCGGCCACCCGGATCGCGCAGATCCCCGTCAGGGGACCCCTCAGGCGACTCGAGCAGCACAGTCAAGATCTCGAAAAGCTCTTCGGCCTCCTGGTCGTCACACCTGTTGGCCAGCACCAGCAGTGGCTTGAAGGCAAAGCGCGGATCCTCCGGATAGCTGCCCTTCCGATGCAGTGGCACGATGCGATGTTCCTCCAGGATAGCGATCGACTCTTCAAGCTGCTGGATAGGCTGGGTCTGCACATCCACCACCAGGAGGATCAGATCCGATCGCCGGATCAGGTTCAGCAGCTCCGGCTCCACATACTCCCTGCTCAGGGGCGGGGTGTCGATCAGTTGGACCTGGACGTTGTCTACGAGCATCATGCCCGGAGTGGGCTCCCAGGTGGTATAGGGCGCATCCGACACTTCGGGGGTCGCATTGGTGAGCGCGGCGACCAGGGCCGACTTGCCGACATTGGTCATGCCAACAATGGCCACCTGCCCGGCGCCTTCACGGACGATGTGAAAAGCGGAATCCTGCCGGGCGCCCTTTTTGCCGGACTGGGCCGAGGCCTTGAGCTTGGACAGTTGTCGGCGCAGGTCAGCCCGCAGGTGGTCGGTGCCCTTGTGCTTGGGAATCAGGCCGATGAATTCTTCAAGGCAGACGATCCTATCTTCGAGCGTCTCGGCGGCGCGGTATCGCTTCTCAGCTTCCAGGGCGTCAGGGGGAAGGTTGGTGGGCATGGTTATCCAGTGCCATCAGGCCGGCGGGCAGCGTCCGCCGCTGTCAACCGGCGTGCGCCATCGGCCAGGATAAAGGCGGCCACGATCGCGGCATAGACGATGATCTTTTGCCCGGTGGCCTGGATGATCACGTCCCTTGCTGACTTGAGCGAAGGGCCAAAGAAGAGCAACAAAAGGTAGGCAGCTAACAACAGAACAAAAACGCCAAACACGCGGGCGTAACGGTTGGGATAGGCGCCGGTCCTGAGGATGGCGACAATGAAAAACAGGACGGCGACGAAAAAGGCCAGGAACGCGACCTGGACAAAGAGGCGGTGCAGCCCACCGATCACGTCGGACGGCGTAAAGGCGACGCCCACGAATGACAGGCCCGATACCAGGCCGGCGACAGAACCCAGCCGGCTGAGCAGGTACGTCGGCCGGGCCTGTTGGAAAAAGCGGGGCATGGCCAGGAAAAAGAAGACAAGCCCCAATCCGGCCAGCGTCAGGGCGACGACAAAAAGGATCGCCGAGGCGGTGTTGGAGGTACCAGAGTGGGCATGGATGCGGCCCAGGTCGCTGAAAAAGTTGCGAAAGAAGGAATAACCCTCTGTCGCCGGATCGACAAAGGTGCCGCCAGGATAAAAGAACATGGCGACGACGGTCAGGACGACGAATTGGGCGCAGCCGAACATGGTGAACAGAAAAGGCCACTGCTGCCTGGAAAGTGACTGACTATTCACGTTGCAAACCACCGCTATCGGGCGACCGGTTCATGGGAGCGATTATACCCACCATAGTGCAGCCGGTCAAAACACAACCCCGCACTCGTAGGGAACCAGATCTGTCTCGTCACTTCCTACGAGAGCGTGTGGGGGTTCTCGCTCAAAGGTAAAGGCCTTTTGCAGGAACCCTCCCCACCTGGTGAAGAATATGAGCTTGACGGTGACGGCATCATCGCCAAATTCGACGACAGGCTGCGGGTCGAGGGCGCGCGCCTGCCTGGCCTGCTCAGCGGTGATCGGCTGGCCGAATTCGGCCTTTTCCGGGGCAGATTTGAGGCAGAACCGGGGGTGTGGATGCGCCGTTGGGCAGATCGCATGCTATGTCAACCGTATTACAACAGACTGAAAAGCTTACCCAAGGTTCATGAGTCCCCGGGTCCATCAAACCAGTTTGAGTTCGACCGTCTCTTTCTCTCTTGTATCCTGTTCCGGAGACGAGCTACAGCCTCGACGACTCCGTATACGAGCACGATGATCACAAGGTCGATGAACAGCAGTAATGGCAGATACCCGAGGCATTCCATGACCAGACCTCTCAATAATCTGACTACGCTGGCTGACTTGATGGGCCATGAGAGCGTAGAGACTACCAAATCGTGATACTTACCCGGCCCATCCGCTGGACTGCAAGTTACCTAGAATTGATCCGATCCACAAGATTATGGTGAGAATCCCCAGCCATATGCCAAGGGGTATCCATGTCTCTCGCAGCTTATAACCATAGTGTAGCTTGGAGATTACTGCGGCAGCCAGTACCGGGAGGTCAGTGAAGAGTGGGCCGCTACACAAAACACCGACAAAAGCATCATCATCGAGACTGCCCAGGAAGACACTCAACCAGAATGCTAGATGCACTATCAGTCCACCAATAGCCAGCCAGCGAGTCATGCACTTCCCGTGCACACGTGCTCCCACAAGTCTTTATGTGCAAAACAGGCTCTTTCAATCGGAGCCTGTTTGCTCTGCCATCATTCCTATTTCCTTCTAATGGCGAGGACGGGATTTGAACCTGTAACCAAGGGCTTATGAGTCCCCTGCTCTGCCATTGAGCTACCTCGCCGTACAACCGATAGGCAATGGCAGACAGCTCCACCAGCTAT
>JAFGOG010000387.1 GCA_016926595.1 Anaerolineae bacterium | reverse complement strand
GCCGTCGGTGGTGATCACCGTCGACAAGAGCAACGTCCAGGAAGCCCTGATCGACTCGGGCTACTATGACGCCAGCGAGTTCACCGGCTTGCCGTAAGGTTCTATGATTCGTCCATGCAGGGATAGTGATGGCCCGGTCCGTCACTATCCCTGCGGTTCTTGCTCAAAGGAGAACGGTGAATCCTATGACAGAAGCCACACCGGTCGTGGAGATGCGGGGCATCAAGAAGAACTTTGCCGCGGTTCAGGCGCTGCGTGGGGTGGACCTGGAGCTGCATCACGGCGAAGTGTTGGGGCTGGTGGGCGACAACGCCGCCGGCAAATCCACCTTGATGAAGGTGCTCAGCGGGGCCTATATTCCTGACGATGGAGAGATCCTGATCGAGGGCAGGAAGGTGCACATGGCCGATCCACAGGACGCCCGCCGCCTGGGAATCGAGATGGTCTACCAGGACCTGGCCCTGGCCAACAACCTGGACGTGACCGGCAACGTTTTTCTGGGACGGGAAGCGGTCAGTACCCAGCTCGGCCCGATCGGGGTCATGGACAGCCACCACATGGAGCAGGAGGCGCAGCGCCTGCTCGGCCGTCTCAAGATCGACATCCCCTCGGTGCGCCTGCTGGTCGAACGGCTGTCGGGCGGGCAGCGCCAGGCAGTGGCCATCGCCCGCGCCACGGCTTTCAACTCCAAGGTCATTATCATGGACGAGCCCACGGCGGCCTTGAGCGTGGCGGCCATCAGCAAGGTGCTTGACCTGGTGCGCGAGCTCAAGGCGCAGGGCGCCTCGATCATCGTCATCAGCCACCGGCTGGAGGATATCTATAGCGTCAGCGACCGGTTGATGGTGATGCGCCAGGGGCGCAAGGTCCGCGACTCGCTCATCGCAGGCGACATCGATCAGTTCCGCGAGGGGGTGGTCGCCTACATGATCGGCGCTCGTGACGACTTTGCCAGCGCCGTAGTGAACTGATCTGTGCGGGGAGGCTGAGGATGTCTTTCAAAGATGCGCTAAAGGCTCAACTGCATAACATCCGCGATTACGGGATGTACATCGCTTTTCTTGTGATCGTCCTATTCTTCACCTGGAAAACGGAGGGCCTCTTTCTTTCCGCGAGGAACATCGGCAACCTGGTGAATGCGACGAGCTACATCGCCGTGTTGGCGGTCGGCATGACCCTGGTCATTGTCATCCGCCATATCGACCTGTCGGTCGGCTTTTTGGCCGGCACCCTCGGCGCGGTTGCGGCGATCGCCCTCAAACACTGGGGATGGCCTGTGGGTCCGACCATCCTGCTGGTGCTGGCGCTCGGGATCGTGGCGGGGGTGATAACCGCCGTCCTGGTGGCATGGATCAGGATCCCAGCCTTTGTGGCAACACTGGCCGGATGGATGTTCTACAAGGGGCTTTTGCAGCTTGTGACCAGGGGCACGGGCACGATTATCATCGAAAACGACGTGTTCAACGCTCTGGGCAACGGTTTTATTCCCGACATTCCCGGCATTGGGATCCTGCCGGAAATGCACAAGGTGACGCTTCTCCTCGGCATATTGGCCATCGTCGCCTTTGTCGCCAGCGAGATCGGCAGCCGCAAAAAGACGCAGGCCTACAACTTTGAAGTTCTGCCGATGAACATGTTCATCGTCAAGCTGGTGTTCCTGTCGGCGCTAATCGCCGGCATCACCTGGGTGCTGGCCGGATACCAGGGCCTGTCGTGGGCTGCCGTTGTCCTGCTGGTCGTGGTTCTCATCTATTCGTACATCGCCTCCAGGACGGTGGTTGGCAGGCACATCTATGCTGTCGGCGGGAACCCGGAGGCGGCTCAGCTAAACGGCATCAGTGTTAGGAGGATCACCCTGCTGGTTTTTGCTTCGATGGGCCTGCTTACCGCTGTGGCGGGCATCCTGTACGCGTCGTGGCTGCGGTCCGCCACGACGATCGCCGGAACAGGCATGGAGTTGGATGTCATTGCCGCGGCTTTTGTCGGCGGCGCAGCGGTGGCCGGCGGCGTCGGCAAGGTTACCGGGTCGATCATCGGCGCTCTGGTCATGGCGTCACTGACGAACGGTATGAACCTCCTGTACGTCGACCTGTCCTGGCAGTATATCGTTAGAGCCCTTGTCCTTCTGGTCGCGGTCATATTCGATGTCGCTACCCGGCAGGGGGTCAAGATCGATTGGAAGCGTTTCGCCTTTTGGTCGCGACAGGGCGCGAAATAGCGCCGATCGTATCACGCCGGAGCGCGCGGTAAGGGACCCCAGCCCATGGCTCAAGTCCTTCGCTGGGGTCTCTTGTCTACCGCCCGCATCAACCGCCGCCTGATCCCGGCCATGCGCCAGGCCCGGCGGACCGAGCTGGTGGCCGTCGCCAGCCGCAGCCAGGCGGCCGCCGGCGCCTATGCCGCCGAGTGGCGGATCCCCCGCGCTCTGGGCAGCTACCAGGCCCTGCTCGACGATCCGGGGATCGACGCCGTCTATATCTCGCTGCCCAACAGCCTCCACGCCGAATGGGCAGTGCGCGCCGCGCGGGCCGGCAAGCACGTCCTGTGCGAAAAGCCGCTGGCCCTGTCGGTCGCCGACTGCGACCGGATCCAGGCCGCCGCCGATGCGGCCGGCGTCGTCGTGGCCGAGGCGATCATGTACCTGTACCACCCACTGCTGCACGAGGCCCGCCGCCTGGCCCGCGACGGCGCCCTGGGCGAGGTGGGCTTTGCCCGCGGCTCTTTCTCCTTCATCCTCGACCGCCCCGACAACGTGCGCTGGAAGCCCGAGCTGGGCGGCGGGGCGCTGTGGGACATTGGCATCTATCCGGTCAGCTTTTGCCGCTGGATCCTGGGCGAGCCCGATCGCGTCTTTGCCTGGCAGACCCTGGCCGACAGCGGAGTGGACGCCGCCGCCGCCGGGCTGCTTCACTTTCCCGGCGGCCAGACGGCCGCCTTTGACTGCTCCTTCCGCCAGGCCTTTCGCACCCAGGTAGAGGTCGCCGGCGGCGAGGCGACGCTGACCATCGACCGGCCATTCCTGATACGGCCCGACAGCCGCATGGTCCTGCGCGACAAACAGGACCGCGAGCGGGAGATCGGCGACGTGCGCCCCGATCCCTACCAGTGCGAGGTCGAGGCCATCGCCGCCGCCGTGCTTGACGGCGCGCCGCTGCCCGTCCCCCTGTCCAGCAGCCGCTCCAACGTCGCCGCCCTCGTCGCCCTGTACGAGTCTGCCCGCCTCGGCGCGCCGGTCAGCCTGTAGCCGCAGGGCCTCCAAGCCCTTCCCCGGCGGCTTGCCTCCTGCCGCATTTTAGAGTATAATTCGATCCGGTGACATACTTGAGCTGGCCGCTGGTAGCTGATGGCTGGCGGCGGCCGGCTATCAGCTATGAGGAGGAGAACATGTACAACCGTGGCTATATCTTTATCGGTGGGACGCTGATCGCCCTCGGCCTGTTGGTCCTGATCAGCTCCTGGATCGGCGTGGATTTCTGCGCTCTCCTCTTGCCCCTGCTCCTGATCGCCGCTGGCGTCTATATCATCCTCCGCCCGCGCTTTGCCCCGCCCGGCACCGCCATGCACGTCCATCTCCTGGGCGACGTCAGGCGCGCCGGCGCCTGGACCGCGCTTGACGAAGAGCTGTGGGTCCTGATCGGCGACGCTACCTTTGACCTGACCCAGGCGACCCTCCCCCCCGGCGAGACGGTCATCCGCTTCCTGGGCTTTGTCGGCGATCTGAAGCTGATCGTCCCCGAGGGCGTTCCCGTCGCCGTTTCGTCGACCGCCTTCCTGACCACCTCCAAGGTCCTGGGCGTGAAAAAGGACACCTTCCTGGAGCCGTTCGAGACCGCCACAGAAGGCTATGACGCCGCCGAATCCAGGCTCCGCTTCGAGAGCTGGCACTTTGTTACCACCATCCGGCTCCGCCGGCCGGCGGATTAGGGCGTAGACTGTATAGCCTGCCGGTGAGCGCAGGCGCCCTTTGGTCTGCGTCTATCGGCGCGCGGTGCAGTCTGCGTCCAATGACGAAAACCTTGGGGTCGGGGTCTCCCCGCCCTCCCAAGCCTGGGTTTGAGGTGTTGAGCCATGAGCGACGGCGCGCCGGCCTATAACCTGGCTGCCATCCGCCAGCTTCTGACCGCGGCCTTTACCCCCAAGGAGCTGCGCCGCTTTTGCCTGGACCGCTCCCTCCTGCGGCCCGTCGTCGACCGTTTTGGCCCGGACCACGGCCTGGACGACATGGTCGACGAGGTCGTCGCCTACTGCGAGACCGAGCTGTTGTGGGACGATCTGCTGGCCATCATGGCCGAGGCCAAGCCGCGCCAGTATGCCCGCTTTGAACCGCAGCTCCGCGCCTCACAGCCCCCCGCCGCTCCCTCGCCGCCCCTGTCCAGCCCCGCCGCGGTGGCCACCTACCTGGAGGTGGTGCGCCGCCAGTGCGGCCTGGTCGAGACCCGCCCCTACCGCCAGCTCTCCGAGCTGCGCGGCGCGCCGCCGCGCCTGTCGCTGCTGGGCGAGGCCGGCCGGGAGGGGGTCTATGTCCCGCTGCGCTTCGACCTGCACCCCAGTCCCGGCCGCGCCGGCCCGCAGGCCCGCCTGCCGGGCGAGGCCGGCCTCGAAGGGGAGGGGCGCCAGATGCCGGCCGAGCGCGACCTGGCCCGCGTCGACGTCAGTCTGGCAGAGGCGCTGGCCGCGCCCGGCCACGTCGTCTTGATCGGCGCGGCCGGCTGCGGCAAGACCACCGTGCTGCGCCTGGCGGCGGCGGTGCTGGCCGAGCAGGACCCGGCCCTGGCCCGCGCCGAGCTGGGCCTCGACGCCGGCCTCCTGCCGCTGCCGGTGTACGTCGCCCTGCGCGATTTCGAGCACGCCTGCCAGGCCGGGCCGCAGGCCTGCCGCCG
>JAFGOG010000052.1 GCA_016926595.1 Anaerolineae bacterium | reverse complement strand
GGGGAGGTGCGGGACTTCTGCCGGCTGGACGACGTCCCAGCTACGCTGGGATTGGCCAGAGCCTGCTTAGCTCGCCGAGCGAGCCGATGGCCATGCAGCAGTTGCACATCAGTGCCCGGGCCTACCACCGCATTCTGAAGCTGGCGCGGACGATGGCCCGAAAAGCCGGGCTTGGACCTGGCGGGCAGCGACGAGATCCAGACGGCGCATCTGGCGGAGGCGATTCAGTATCGGCCGCGAAGGCAAAGGGGCTTCCGCAATAAGTCAGCTCTAAAAAGTCAACTCAACAGATAGGCGGCGGTCGCCAACTATCCAACGCAATCAACGTGACATCTCCGGCTTGATGGGAGACAATTGAGGTATCCTATCACCTGGAGGTGTTCCATGTCAGAAGTCCATCGTTTCGATCCGGACGGGCCGGCCATCTTTGGCTGTGCTCAAGCTGGCTGCCGTGTGTGCCAGGACACCCTAGTCCGGCGCCACGAGGGCTTGATTCACTGTATCCTGCGTCGGCAGGTGACGGGCGGCTTGGCGTATGCCGATCTGGTCCAAGAGGGACGCATTGCCCTCTGGCGAGCGGTGCTGGGGTTCGATCCTGGCCGTGGGGTGGCATTCTCCACCTACGCTGGCATTGCCATCGAGCGGCGCCTGTGGCAGGCTGTGGGCCGTGCCCGGCGACACGGTCGTAGACCGCACGACTGGCTGCCCGTGAATCGGACGGACCAACTCGAGGCCGTGGAGGATGCCTGGCATCAAGCTCGGGTGCATGCCGCCCTTCTGGAAGCCGTCGCGCATCTTCCCGACCGCCTGCGGACCATCATTGTCGTCCACTACGGTCTGGATGGGCAATCGCCTGGCACCTGGCAGGCCATCGGCCAGCGGTTGGGGGTGACCAAGGCGCGCGTTGGGCAGTTGCACCAGGACGCCCTGGTACTGCTGCGGCTGCCTGTCTTCTCAGCTCACCTGCGTTGGCTGTGCGGCCAAGATAGCCGGGCGGCCTATGCCCGCAGTCTGGCTCTCAGCCGTAGCTGGCAGCGACGCCAGCGGAGGAGGACAGGGCGATGAGCGTCCAGTGGATTGCCAGCCTGAACCCTGCTCAGTTCCTGGAACCGCCGACGGTGGAGTCGGGTCAAGCTCAGTTGCCGACCGTGGTCGACAGTCCGTTCCATCGTTTGGCTAGCCTGCCCCGCACAAACTTGGCTGCCACTCGCGACGTGCCGGCTGCCGAGCGTCGGTTGTTGGTCAAGCACTTTGTCGCGACCTTTCAGTGGTCCGCCATCCGCCCGTTGCTTCCCTTGCGCCTGGTGATCCCGCCGGGCGTCCCCCCCTGGCAGCCTCGCTTCTGCCGTTCCTTCTACACCTGGCAGCCAGCTGAAGATAACCTGTCCGTGACGGACCTGCAGGGTCTGGATGACTTTGACCTCATCCTGCGCCTGTTCGACTTCAGCCCCTGGCGGCCCATCCTAGCCCAACGCTTCGCCAGTCAGTTCGGGCCTCCGCCCTTTGATCCGGTCAGTCTGGGCTTGAGCTGGCTGTTGGCAGTGTGGCGGGACTGGAAGTGGTCCGAGTTGCTGACTGAACTGCACTCGCCAGAACGAGGGCAGGGCTACTGCCAGCGCCTGGGCTTTGACCCGGCCGATCTGCCCGCGGAAGCCACGTTCCGCATGGCCCTGGGCGATACACGCGACCAATGGATGCTGCAAGGCATCGACAGTCTCGCCTTGGGGCTGCTGGCTTACGGCCTGATGCCCAGCCATTCGACCTTCCCAGGCGACTCTCCCCAGCAGGGGGTGAGCATCGCCCTGGACAGCCAACTGGTCGCCGCACGCTCCCGAATGCGGTGCCGGTATCAGAACGATGACTGCTTCCGACCCCCTACCGAGCGCACCTGCGCTGCTCGCCAGGATGGAAAAGAGGGCTGTGCTTGCGACACAGAAGCCTGCCAGGACCACTGTCGCCACAGCACAGCCCGTGACCCGGAAGCCACCTACGTATTCTACTCCGGTTCCAATCAACCGGCAACCACGCCTCACCGTGCGGTGAGCGGCCAGCAAGGCAAGACGGACAGCGCCACCTCCCGGGGCAAGCATCACTTCGGCTACAAAAGCAAAGCCTTCAACATCCTCGATGACCGCTTGTTCACCTTCTGGCCGCTGCCCGGCCCGTTTGCCACCGCCAACCGCAACGACCACCTGCAAACGATCCCTGGCTTCGAGGACCTGCGCCGTCGTTTCCCCGCCCTGCGCATCGGCGAAGTTCTGGACGATGCCGGGGAGGGCTACGACGATATCCTGCGCTACGTCCACGATGACCTGCACGCCTTGCGCACCATCGTGCCTCGCGCTCACGACAGCGACAAGGACCCTCTGGCCTGTCTGAGGCGAGGCTATGATGCCCAAGGCAACCCTGTCTGTAGCTCCGGCTATCGGTTGGCATTCAATGGCCATGACTACCAACGCCAGGACAGCCGCTGGGTCTGCCATCAGCGCTGCGTGCATCACCCCACCCCTGACTTGGTCGTCCTGGCTCGCAGCGATCCGCCCCCGGACTCGGCCCAAGAGACAAGTCCGGTGCCACCCTGTGCCGAGGCAAAAACAGACCCACCCACTGACAGCACGGCGAGCCAGTGCCCCTACCGCGACCCAGGCCATCCTCTGGGCCATATCGTGGCGGTCAAGACCACGCTACCGGATGGTAGCATCCGCCTGGCTCGCGACCTGAAGGTCGGCTCCCCGAGCTGGGAACTGCGCCTCGGACGGCAGAGCTACGCCGAGAGCCGAAATGCCCAACAGACCCGACTGCAACTCAAGCGCTCGCCATGGTACGGTCAGGCGAACAGCGCCAAGGCCAGCCTGCTGGGTGACGTGCTGACATGCGCCCTCAATGTCGCCCGCTTTGTCCGGGAGGCCACTCAAGCCGCTAGCCGACCCGCGGCGAAGGGGGTAGAGGCTGTAACACTTGGCGGCTGAGCCAGGGGCAGTCTCAAAACTGGCGCACCGGCCTGCCCCTGAACAAGACAAGGCGCCGAACAATCGTTCTGGCTGTCGGCCTACCGCCCATGGCTGGGTAGTCTGCGTCCTGGGACCGGCTGACCTTCAGTGCTGAACTCCCCTGCGCTCCAGCACTCACACAGTTGTCGCTGTGCGACCGGGTAAAGCCCTCGCCGTGGCCCTCAGCGCCGCCTTGCTCAACTCGGCCGTCGACTTGTTGCCCTTCTGACCGCCCCTGTGCACCGACTTGTTGCGCCTCACGGGCCGCTTTGACCACAATGTCCACCGAAAAACTCGTTCAACTCACCACCGCTAGCGATTCCTTCACCTGTCTTTGGCCTTCTATCACCATGCCATATCGACTTACTGCGGAATCCC
>JAFGOG010000386.1 GCA_016926595.1 Anaerolineae bacterium | reverse complement strand
TAAAAGTTGTGAACATAGTACCAGTCGTCGGTGCTGCGCGGATATTCGCGCCAGTAGAGGATGTCCCACAGCTTCTGGCGTTTTTCGGCTGTGGTCAAGATCTCCCAGATCCGCTTCGGGGTCAGATCGCGATAGTCATAGGTGGGCCACCACACCAACCGGCGCTTGAAGCTGAGGTAGCGGTCGGCCAGGTAAGGCTCGACCTTGGTATTGTTCTTGTCGCCAGCCAGGACGATCGGCACGTCCATCTTTTCGCGGCTGGGGTTCTCGCCGTAGAACACGCGGTTGGGATACTCGCGCATGTACCATTCCAGCGGCCAGGAGACGTCGCTATCGTAGGCGACCTTGATCAGCTTGTCGCCGGCAATCCGGCGCGATATCTCGGCGATCTCGTCCATGGTCCGGGTAACGTCGGGGGTGCCATGAGCAAAGGTCATCAGCTCGGTGGAATAGTCGTAGGTAATGTAGGCAAAGGTCCAGGCGGTGCGCACCGTAAAGGCCGCCAGGAAAAGGAACAGGGTGGCAACGGCCACCGACAACGACAACGGCCTGCCCAACCGCCGCGCGACCACGACGGTCAGGGCCACCAAGAGCAGGGTCACCAGCAGCGCCGCCAGCCAACTGCCCGTCGCCTGAAGATCAGAGACCGCCAGGCCCCGGAAAGGCCGCTTGGTGATCAAGGAAAGGATGCCAAAAAAGGTGACCGGCAGGAGCAGGGCCAGCACAGCGCCGCCCCGCCGCCACGCCTCGCGCCAATCCACCCGCTCCAGGAGCTCGCCGCCAAACTTGCCGGTGATGACGATCATCGACAGAGCAGGGTGGACAGTCAGCCACGCCATCCGCTCGCCGGCCCAACTGTAGAGGAACAGGGTGGCGAGGTTCCAGAAGACGAGGAAGGCGATGAACAGCGGCTCGGTGTCGCAAAGTACTGGCGCTGTCCCAGTATAGACCTGGCCGAGCGCGGACGGATTGTCGGCGGCGGACCGGCGCCGCGGAGTACCGGCGCTGTCCCGGTAGGGAACGGTTTCGCCGCCCGGTTCCTCCGTTTCCTCCTGTTCGCCGGCAGGTTGGCGACGCACCAGGTAGTAGATGGTGGCGATGATGCCGAACAGGAACGGCAGGTACTCGTACATGGTCAGCGTCAGAAAGTAATAGTACCACGGCTGGTCGCCGCGCACAACATTCTGCTGGGCCATCCAGTAGCTGATCGAGCCGGCGATGCCGGTGATGAAGCCGGGTGGGTTGGTGAAGAAGGTGGTAAAGAGCAGGCTGTAGATGATAAAGATCGCCACCAAGGCGATGATCCAGGTCGACCGCGGCACGGCCTGGATCGCCTCCAGGATCATCGCCGGACGCGGCCGCCGGGACCGGATCAAGGTACTGCTGATCGCCGCGATCAGCAGCGAGCCGCCCAGCATGACGAGGATCGAGCCTATCAAACGCTGGGGATTGCCGACTGTGGCAGCCGCCCCAGCGCCGATCGGAACGTGGCCCAGCACATAGCCCGCGGCCCACAGAGCCAGCCCGACGATCGCTCCCCCAAAGAAAAGCCAAATGTGGTTGCGCTGGCTGGCCTTTTGCCACACGACCGCCATGACCAGGAAAACCAGGCCCATCCAGCCAAAGATGTAGGCCGTCTCTTTCGTCGCCATCGACAGCATCAGCACCGCCGCACCCGCCACGAGCCAGCCCGGCCGCCGGTCGCGCAGATAGTAAAACAGGGCGGCGATCAGCAGCACCGTCCACAGGGCCATGTAGATGTCGTTGCGGATGTAGCGGGAGTGGTACAGAATGGCCGGCGAAATCAGCAGCAGCAGCGAAGTGAGGGCCGCGCCCACCCGGCCAAGCCAGGGCTTGAGCAGGAGCGGGCTAAAGACCAGGAGAACACCAAAGATGGCCGGCACGATGCGGGCGGTATAGTCGGTGACGCCAAAAAGAAAGTAGATCAGGGCGCTGGCGTGAAACAGGAATGGGCCGTGCATCATCGGGTTGTGCTGGTAGCCGGTGCCGTTGTACAGGTAGAAGGAATAGAGAGCGTGCAGGCTCTCGTCGTGGCTCATAGCCCGCGCCCCCAGGTCCCAAAAACGGGTGACTATTGCGACCAAAAAGATGACGAAGTAAAACGCCTTCTCCCAGGACGGTTTCAGCAGGTCCGTGAGTGGCCGGTCAAAGATCGTGCGCTTGTCAGACAATTCCATACTCAACCTCACTGCGAAGCACCGGTGGTGTTCCGGTTTTCAGTTGTCGCCCACAGTACCGCTTCCCGGTCGACCGCAGGCTGTTGGGCTTCGGAAAAGAGGAACCAGCGGAACCACTGCCGCCCATCCAGGCCCCACGGCTGCCAATGACTATGCAACGGGAAAGCTTGCCCGCGAAAGCTCTCGCCGCGGAATGCCGGCGCTGTCCCGGCGATGGGCAGGTCTTGGGCGGCCAGGGTGACGGCGACCGGCGTGTCGGGTGGAGCCGGCTGGCTGGCCAGGCTATCGACGACGGTTTGCTTTTTGAAATCGCGCAGATACCAGGCCACTACCGGGCCGGCTTGGGCTTCAACGGTGACCGGCAGGGCGTGGATATCATTCAGGCGCGTCTCGGACAGGGTCTCCAGATCCGCCACCAGGCTCCGCACTTCGAGCGGGGTCGGCTGGAGGTTCAGCAGCTCGCGAGGGTCGGCGGCGCTGGCAAAACTGGCGCCCCACATGGTCCGGAATCCGAACGACGCCAGGATCACCACGGCGGTCAGCCAGGCGCCGGCCAGCACCAACCTGGCCCCCCGCCAGTACCAGGCGACGGCGCCCAGGGCGATCAGGAGCAACACTGCCAGCAGCGCCAGAAGCAGAAAGGCGGTGGTGGTGTACAGGGTCAGGCCAAGGATCGAGACGGTGGAGGGATCGGCCATGAGGGTCGCCCTGGCGATCCACAGGTAGAGAAAGACAACCAGTCCCAAGGCCACAGCGGTGATGGCGGCCAGTTCCCGCCAGGGCACGTGCCAGGCCAGCCAGCGCCAGGTCTGTTCCAGGCCCTGGCCAGCCAGCAGGGCCAGCGGCACTATGGCGAGCAGCAGATTGCCCGGCGAGAGATCTCCTGTGACCAGCGCCAGAATGGCTGCCGCGGCCGCCCAAAAGACCAGTAGCCCGGTGTGGGAAAATGCCGAGCCCGGTCCAGCCTGTGGGGGCAGCCAGAAGGAGGCGCCCCTGCCCAAACGAATCCACCAGCCGATCGCAACCAGGCCCAAGAACAGGACGAGCAGCTCGTAACGCAGCGTCACCAAGATGAGGTAGAGAGGATGCTGGTCGCCCGGTCCCGGTCCAAAACCGCCGATCCAGGCGGCGAGCAGGTCGGCGGCATGGCCTATGCCGGCAGGATGAAGGACAAGGGTGGTGGCCACCAGGCCAAACACAGCAGCCAGGGTGACGCCGACCCAGGTCAGCAACCCGGACTGGCCCCGAGCGGCCGACCAGGCATCCTTGATCGCCGACCAGTCACGGTCACGGTTCAGCCAGCCTGCCGAGATCAGGAGCCAGGCGCCGTACAGGCCGAGGATCAACAGCAGGTTCAGCATGGCCGGCCCGGCGCACAGGCCCAGGCCCAACGCGGCGGCAGTCAAGTAAAGGTGTGTGGGCCGGCGGGTGTCCAGGTAGTTGACCAGCCCGACTATCATCGCCAGGCCGCAAGCCGCTACCAGGATGGCGCCGTCGAGCGCGCGCGAATTATAGACCGCGATGGGCGACAGAGCCAGAAGAAGCGACGCGGCCAGCGCCCCGCCCCGTCCAAGCCGGCGGCGCAGCCCGTAAGGCAGCAGAGCCAGGATCAGCCCGGCCAGCGCCGGCAGCCAGCGGGCGACGGCGTCGCCCGCGCCAAATAGGGTAAAGGCGGCGACGTTGCCGGTGAACAGTGCTGGGACGGCGCCTGCCGGGGCGACCTCGATCGCGCCGTGACTGAAACGGAAGGCAGCCAACGCTTGTGCGGCTTCGCCCTCGGTCAGGGGGCGCAGTCCCAACTGAAAAAAACGCAGCGCCGCCGCCAGGAGCCCTACGGCGAGGTATGCCGCCCGCTCCACCGTCAGCCACGGGGTCGAAGCGCGGCCATTGTCCATCAATTCCAGAGTCGGGTCAGTTGCTTCCACCAAGATCTCCACAAGATCAGCAAATGGTCATTTACCGGTTTTGTAAATGGTCACGCCGTCGTTCTGATAGACGATTTCCATGAACCGCCCGAATTTGTCCAGGCCGCGCGGGTCGTACTCGCTGCGCTCGAGCGGCCCGACATAGACGTAGGTTATACCATATTTGTCGAGCAGGGTCAAGGCTTGCTCGACGTCCAGCGTGTCATAGATCGCAGCAATATCCGGCTCGCGGGCGCTCTGCACTGTATAGCTACCGCGCCACTGGCCCTCGTGCCCGGCCCAGCCAAGCAGCGTCGGCAGGCCGGTCAAAGCCGAGACCCGGCCCTCATAAGCGTAGGAGGTGCCGCCGCCGCCCGGCTTTTCCAGGATGACCGGCGCGCCGGTTATATGCTCGTTCAGCCAGGCGATGGCGGCATAGTCGTCAGGCTGGAGGGCAGCCAGGTAAGCGGTGCCGTCCAGATTGGGCTGGTGATCGAAACCGCCAGCCCGGCTATAGTTCCCCAGCAGCGGATACACCATCCCCAACGCAAACAGCACCCAAAAGCCGATCAGGGTAAGCGAGCGGACGAACCGCCCCAACCCTTTCTGCGCCCAGTCAAGACGGATCTGCGAGCTGCTCAGCCAATAGACGGCAAAAGCGCTGGCAATCGCCATCAGTACCCAGGCCTGAAAGTAGAACTTGAAGATAGTATTCATCCGGACCATAAAGTTGTCCGTCAGGTAAAAGAACTCGACAAAGAGGGTCAACAACAGGCCGACGACGGCGCACAGCAGGGCAAAGGCGACACTGACATGGCGATCCGGGTCTCCTGGCTCTTCTTCCCGCTTGGGAAGACCGACCTTACCCAAGAGCACCAACCCCAGCGCCGAAAGGCCGGCCACAACCAGCGGCATGACCCAGGTGCGCAGCTTGACCAGCAGTAGTTGGCCCAGCACAGCCGGCCACGACGCATCGCCGACGATGGCATATACCGCCGGCACATTGCGGATGCCTTCCAGAAAATTGCGGCCCTTGTCGGTCAGCAGCAGTCCGAGCGCCACGATCAGCATCAATCCCAACGGCGCCAAGAGCAGGGCCGCGGTCCAGCCAGCCCACCGACCTAGCAGCCGCCCGCCGGGCGCCCGGCGCTTCAAACGGATGACCAGCACGGCCAGCAGGCCGCCGATGGCCACCAGGAACGGGCCAAAGATGATCAAGTAGTGGCGGAAGCGCGTACCGACATAGAGTGTGGGCAGCAGACCGCCTGCCTGCGACTGGAAGCCGATGTAAAAGGGCAAGTACAACAGGAATCCCAGCACGGCAGTGGCGCCGCCGGTGAGGGCCACGTCACGCACAAAAGGCCAATTGAGCCGCCCACGAGGCATCGTCCGCGATGACTCGTGCCGCCAGCGTCCCACCCCGTAGGCCAGGGCAAAGATGGCCAGGTAAATGGGAAAATCCCAGGTATTGAGAAAGCCGAGCCCACCCAGGCACAGCGACGCCAGGGGCGACAGCCAGCCGGCCTTCCACCCCGATCCGGCCGGCTCCGGCTCTTTCCCGCGTAGGAGCGCGCTCAAGGCCACAGCCAGGGCCAGCAGGACAAAGGGCAAAGCCAGGACGTGGGGGTGCATGTCGCCCAGGAGGAAACTAAAGCCGGGAAACTCGTCGATCGGCTGGATGCCCATGCTTTCGCCCAGCGGGTCCAGGTCGTGGATCACCCGCGAGGCCTGCCACCACCACCAACCGCTGCGAGAGGGGACCAGGCTTGGCACCGCGGCCGGGTTAAAGGGGGCGTTGATCTCCTGGATATCCAGCCACTGAAAGAAGCCTTGGGGGAGGAGTCGGGCGCTGTACAGGACCTCCATAAAGCCCTCCAGGTTGCCCAGCACGGCGACCAGGATCGCGCCCAAAAAGCCAAAGCGGATAGCCCGGCTGCGAGCGCCCTGCGGCTCCCGGCTGCGCTCGTGGCCGCGGACCAGGTTGTAGACCAGGCCAAAGGCGCCGGTGCAGGTCAGGGCAAAAAGCAAAGCCAGGCCGACGTTGAAGGTCAGGTGCGCCGGAAAGCCGGACAGGCGGGTCAGCATGGCGATCATGACATAGCCCAAGTAGTAGTAGCTAATGCCATAGCCGCTGAGCCAGGCGTCGTTGGGTGGAAAATAGTCGGAGCGGCCGATGCTGTTGAGATACATGATCTCCATGAACTTTTCGCCGCCGGAGGTGGTCAGGTCCGGGCTGTAGGCGCGCAGCAGCGCCCACAGGGCCAAAGCCACGGCAAAGAGGATCTCCACGGCCAGCGCCAGCCGCCATTTGCCCCGCAGCCACTCCAGCAGCCCTGGCTCACCCGCCGCGCGGCCGCGCCGGTAGATGGCGAGCGACGCCACGGCGACGATCAGCAGGCTGAACAACGCTCCGCCCACGCTGTTGCGCAGCAAGCCAAAGGAGCCGCCGATCCAGAGCAGATAGCTGGCCAGCAACAGGCCGAGCGGGCGGGCGAGGGTGTAACCCCGGTCGGGCAGGCGGCGGAAGAAGTGAAAGGCCAGCGGCAGCGCCGCAAGGCCGATCACCTCCATCCACAACCACCAGATCAGGACAATGATCATACGCTCACCGCACCGACCGGGCCATGCGCATCAGCTCATCCTCGGTCAGGGTGGCAGAAGATAGGGCCAGGATCAGGTCACCCTGCTCCCAGACCAGCTCCTGCCAGATCGCCTCGGCGCCCTGAGCCCCCAAGCGCAGCAGGACGCCGGGCTTGCCGCTCACGTCCACGTCGCGCACGTCCTGGATGGGTGTCGCCTCCAGGTTCAGGCGCGAGATGCTGGCCCTATCGCCGAGGGCGATCGGGTAGAGGCGCAACGCGGCCTGGTGTCCCTGGTCGTCGTCGTAGACAAGCTCGATGCAAAAAGGCTGCGGTATCCAGGCAGGCAGGTCGGGGTAGGTATAGCTTTGGACCCTGAACAGGCGATAGCCGGGCGGGAGGTTGGCCGGCTGCGGGATGGCAAAGCAGACCTGGGCCTGGGCCTGTTCCAGGGTCAGATCTCCAACTATCGCCGTGCTGCCGGCCACCGCCGTAGCCGTCGACGTGAGATGCGCGGGGGTGATGCGCACCTCGGTGCGGCCAAGGTTAAAGACGGCCATGAAACCAGCCAGGGCCGTATGGCCTAGCGGCGTCAAGAGGGCGACGGCCAGCAAGAGCGCCGCCAGAGCGGCCATGACCCACGCTGGCCGGAGACGGGGCAGCCATGCGCCGCGCAGCGGCCGCCCGGATGGACGGAACGCTCCCTGGCGCCGCTCCAGCGCCGGCCCCACCGGTCCCAGGCGCTGCACCAACCCGGTCAGGTAGCGCGCAGTATCGAGCAGGCCGGCGTCACCAGGCTCAACCTGGTCGGGCTGAACCTCCAGCCCGGCCAACAACAGGTCGATGGCCGCCGAGACCTTCTCAGCTTGCTCCCGCTCTGTCTTGATCCCTAATCTATCCACGCCATTCGAAGCAGTCTAAAATCTGGAATCAACATTTGCGTCATCTGCGTTCAACAGCTCCCGCAGTTTGCGCAGCGCCCGGTAAAGGAGCACTGCGACGTGGCCGGGCTTGAGTCGCAATACCTGGCCGATCTCCTGGTTGCCCAACGCCCCTCCAAACTTTAGGCGGATGATCTCCTGCTCGCGCTCCGAGATCGCGGCCAGGGCAACCCGCAGCCGGTCCAGCTCTTCGCGGCGCATGACCACTTCCGCCGGAGCGGGATCGGGCGCAGGCTGGGCAGCGGCCTGCTCCAACGACACAGCCGGCCGCCGGTTCCGGTAGTAGCCGGCCACGGTGGTCCGCGCGATGCTAAAGAGCCAGGCGCCAAACGCCTCCTGCCGACGCAGGGTATGCTGCCGCGTCACGGCCCGCTCCATGACCGCCGCCGTCAGGTCCTGGGCAAGCTCCTCGTCGCCGACTCGCAGCCGCACATAGCTGAGGATGCGAGGCAGGTATTGGCGATACAGCTCGTTATAGTCGACGCCCTGGCCCACCAGCGGTCCACGCTCCAGTAATAAGATGCAGCCGCAAGCCGAATATTACGGCCCGGCGGCAGCCTGGAAATAGGCGCAATAGCCCAACATCAGGCAGGCCAGCCACGTGAAACGATCACGGATAAACGGGGGCATGCTATTCGACAACGGTATAGATCGTCACGCCCTCGTTGCGATAGACCACCTGGAGCGTTCCATCAGCCTCCATCCGGTCGAACTTGGCCAGCCCTTCGGGCGTATAGTACACACGCTCCAGCGGCCCGACGACGACATATCGGACGCCGTACTTGTCGAGAAGAACCCGGGCTGCCTCAGTATTGGTCGTGTTGTATATGTCGGCCACATCCTCGGCCCGCTTCCAGACATCCTGCTCGTCCACGGCGGCGCGCTGCTGGCGCTGGTGCCAGTTCCAGCCCAGCACCGTCGGCAGCCCGGTGTTGATGCTGTAGCGCGCCCCCCAGCGGTACTCGGGCACCTGGCCTTCAAGGATGGTCGGCGTGCCGACCAGGTTGTCCAACAGCCACTGGATCGCCTCCCAATCCCACTTGAGCTCGTAGGTCTGACCAGCGGGGTCGCCATAGGTTGACGTGGTCATATAGGCCCACCCATCCAGGCTCGGCCCCAGGCTGGGATCAAAACGGTCGCTGATCTTGGCCCGCGTGGCAAGCGGCGGATAGAGGGCCGTCAGGCCGATCAGTATGACAAGGATACTCAGCCAGGCCGTCCGACCCGTCGACCGGTGAGGAAGGTCCCCTGCTCCTGGATGAGGGGACAGGCGAGGGAGCAGCCAGGCCAGGGCAGCGGCGGCGGTCACCCCCCAAATCAGCCACACCTGCATGTAGAACTTGAACACCGTGTTCATCCGGCCGATGTCACCCTGGATGACGATCACCTCCACGCCGAGAGTCATCGCCAGCCCCAAAAGCACGAGATAGGCCCACAACCGCTCAGTGGGCGACACACGGGTCCGGAAGAGGAGGAGCAAGCCCAGGACGGCCAGCGGCAGGCCCAGGGCAAAAACAGCCCAGCTCTTGTAGCTCAAGCCTGTCTCGCCGGTCAAGCCGGGAGCGGCGTGGCCGGAGATGAGGAAAAGGATTACCAGCACGATCAACAACCCCAGGCCCAGCCAGGTCAGTGGGCTTGCCGGCAGGTTCCGGACACCGGCGACCTGCGCTGCGCCGCGCAGCCGGGCAAGTGTGGCCCGATGGCGGATCGTCAGCCACATCCGGCGCAGGAGGGGATCGGGGCGCAACCCTCTACCCCAACCAGCAGCGCGCGCGATCAGGTAGCTGGCAATGGCGAACAGGAACAGCCCGTGGACCACCAGGTAGGCCCACAGCGGCGTCCGCCCCCCTTTCCACAGAGCGATGCTGTTATAATAGGAGCCATAGCTGGCCCAAAAGGGCGCATAGAGCAGCGACCAGCTCAGGATGAACAGGAAAACAAGCTGCCAGGCCACGCTGCCTGCCATTCGCCAGTTGAGCCGTCCCTGGCGCGAGTATTCGGCGATGCTCAGCGCGCCCAATGCTACCAACAGGTGAGGCGGCACATCCCAGGTGTTGGTGCAGCGCATGGCGCCGATGGCCAGGGCCATCAACAACAGCGGGCCCAGGCAGGCCAGCCGCGCCCACCGGCCCCTTTCTCGACCATCCTCCGCACCCTTGACCAGGGCCAGGGCTGCGGCCAGTGATAGAAAGGTCAGCGGCAGCGCGATCAGGTGAGCGTGCAGGTCGGCGTATAGGAAGGTAAAGAAGGGAAATTCCGTAATGACCGCTTCACCTGGCGGCGTCGGGATGGCCCGGCTGGCGTTCCAGTACCATTCATCAATGCCAACCGGCAGCGCCCGGCCGCCAAAGATCAGCTCAAACGCCCCAATGACGGTCCGGACCAGCCACGCCAGGCCGGGGATGGTACTGTCGAAGGTGTTCATCGCTCCTTCGCCCAGCTTGAGCAGGAGGAGGTGGATCTGTCCCAGATTGCCGAGCACGGCCACAAATAGCGCCCCCACCAACCCAAAAAGATAGGGCCGCCGAGACCCCCTCTCCCCTTGGGGGAGAGGGTTGGGGTGAGGGGGAGAGCCTCCCCCCAGTGAACCTCTCCCCAACCACCAGCCCTTCCCCGCCGCCAGGTTGTATGTCACACTAAACGCCGCCATGGCGGTCATGGCAAACCAAAGGGCGATGGTCAAGTTATAAGCCACCGCCGGCACGATGCCGATCAGCTTGATCAGCGTCCCGACCATAACCTGGCCAAAGTAGTAGTAGTTGAGATACCCCCCGGCAAACCAGGGATCGTAGGGCGGGAACTCGGTGCTCTTGATGACGGCGTTGAGATAGGCAAAATCCATCGGCTTTTCGCCGCCCTTCCACGCGTGCCACAGATCGGGGTTGCCCCAACGGATCAGCCAAAACAGGACAAAGAACAGCAGGAACAGCAGCTCGCTAACCAGGATCAAGCGCCTCCTGGTGCGCCACAGATCGACGAAGCGGCGGCGCTGGCCGGGGAATAGAAAGGTAACAGCCGAGGCCAAGGCGATCAACCCCAGCGCCAGCAGAATCGTCCCACGGGTGTAATGGAGCGGCGTAACGTTGGTCAGGATCCAGGACAGCCAGGCGAGAAGCAGAACGCCGGTCGGGCGGGCCAGGATATAACCGCGGTCGGGCAGCCAGCCCAGCGCGGCGACGGTCAGCGGCAGGGTGACTAACCCCAGGACGGTTGCCAGCAGGTACCAAGTGACGGTCGGCCAGCGGTTGACCAGGCTGTTGCGGTTGAAAATGGAGGCCCAGGTGCCGCCCTCTTCCTGGACCTGGCGCTGCTCAGGCGTCAGCAGCAATTCGTTGTTCTGCTGGTGGGTCCGCTTCCACTCTGGCACGTCGCGGGGGTTGAGCCAGTGGGCCACGCTGGCCCAATCGATCCCCCCGTTCAACAGGGTCCGCACCTTGGTCCGGTCGTACGCATTGGTCTTGCGGTAGATCAGGACCTTGGGATGGTCATAGACGGTGAACTGCTCCTCGGCGCTGTCGTCGTTGAACTCGATCCCGAACAGGCGGGGGTAGGAGTGGAATTCGATCGCCTTCTCAAAGCCCAGCTCTCCGGCAAGCAGGAGCTGGTAGTAACGGGTAGTCATCGGGTAACGCATCGGCAGGCGCGGGATCGAGGTAGACAGCCGGCCGCTGCTCATGATGATGTAATCGGCCTGGTCGAGGGCGTCAAGCAGCATCACCAGCTTTTCGGGTGTGTCTTCGTCGTAGAGCTGTAACTGGTCGATCCTGTCCTCACTGCCGGGATAGGTCACATCCAGGCTGTAGTACAGCCCTGCCGGTTCCCAGGCCAGCTTGCCGAACATGTTGAAGGGCAGAGGGTCGTCAAAGTGCTCGTTGGCGATGACCGATCCGGGCTCGATGTTGTCATAGATCCACTGCGTCGCCTGCACCCGGGTGACTGGTTCGGTGTAAATTTGGATAAAGGCGAATGCCCAAGCCAGCGCGCCAGCCAGGACAAAGGCCGCCAACGCCCCGGCGGCGGCCTTGAAGGCGCGCCCCCGACTTTTGGCCCACTCCCAGGCGGCAGCGACCAGATACGCGGCAAAGAGCGCCAGGCAGGGATAGATTGGCAAAAAGTAGCGGACCGACTTGACGAACTGAGCCCCCTGCCATACAAAGAGCAGCACCACCCAAGCGAGGGGGATGACGACCAACAACCAACGGCTGTTGTCAGACGACGGCGCTCCGGGAGCCGGTCCAGCCGGGCTGCTGCGGCGGCGCCAGGCGCGCAGGAGCTGGGCCGAAACCAAGCCGACCCCGGCCCACGCGGCCAGGGCCAGCGGCACTCCAAGGCCCCACAAGACCATATTCTCCAGGGGATAGATCCACCGGGCGCGCTCGGTCCATTGGCGGCCCCATGGCATATCGGCCTCGCCAGTCTGCTGCGCGCCGGCCGACACAATGTCGGCGATCCACTCCGGGCTGGGCATGATGACCGCCCGGATCGGTTCGGGCACCTTCTGGAAGATGCTGACCCGCTCGCGCCACGGTTCGGGGATGCTGTCCCAGCCGTCATAGTTCGGCCCGGCCCAGGCGTAGGGTTGGGCTACCCGAAAGGCAGCAAAGGTGGCAATGCCTGCCAGGGCCAGCCCGGCGAAGACACGCGCCATGGCGCGGCCCGAGCCTGACTCTTCGGCAAGCCGCCGACGCAGCCCGATCCAGGCGCCGAGGAGGACGATCAAAACCAGCAGGAATGTGCTGACCTTGCACGACATGGTCAGCCCCAGGCTGAGCCCGGCGCCCAGGAAAGAAGGCCAGCCTTTGCCCTCGGCCAGGTCGAGGGTGAACCACAAAGTCAGGGTGACAAAGAAGGTCAGGAAGGTATCGACGGCGAAATAGTGAGAGCCCTGGATGTTCAGCACGGCCAGGGCCAGCAGGAAAGAGGCGATCAGCCCGACCCTCCAGTTGAACAGCCGGCGGGCCAGGAAAAAGAGCACCAGCACGGTGGCCAGGTCAAAGAGAGCGGACAGCACACGGCCCACCAGGTGGATCTGGTCATAGTCGGTAAAGCGTGGGCTGGAAAAGTCCTCCGACCCGTTCAGCACCTGGTCGAGCTGCGTGGCTACGAACTTGGTCAGGAATAGGGGCAGCGTGCCATAGAAATAGGTGCGGTCGACGTTGCTGGGGTTGAGCAGCGACCGGCTGGTGTCGAAATAGCCAGCCAGGCTTGACGGCCATTGGATAGCGGTGACGACCATCGCCGTATTCCGCTCGTCGGGGTGGATGTGGTAGGTGCCCTTGTCCCAGTTGACGTTGTACAGGCGAAAGGCAGCACCCATCACCAGAATAGCGAGCAGGGCCACCCGTATGGCCAGCTCCTGGCGTCGACTCTTCACTGTGGCTTTCGGGAACATCACTGGTTAAGACGCCCCCCTCTTTTCCTTGGCTTCAAGCATGAAAAAGGGGGCTGCTTCGACCCCCTCTACTTGGTGCAGATGGGCGAAACAGGGTTTGAACCTGTGACCCCTTCCTTGTAAGGGAAGTGCTCTCCCGGTTGAGCTATTCGCCCGCATGCCCATTATATCCACAAACAGTTCCCCTGTCAATTGACACGGAGCCTGTTCCGTGCTATCCTAAAAACGGCCATCCTGCTCCCTCTCCTCCGAGGTGAGAGGGAGGGGTGGCTGCTGTCTAGTGCAGCCCGAAGGGCGGCAGGGGGGAGATTTAACGAAACGTCAAGATCACCGCCGTCGCAACCGCGGCCAGGGCGATCAACGCCAGCCACCAGTTTTGCCGCAGCGCCTGGCCCCAGCCGTTGTCCTCAGCCTGCCCCCGCGCCCGGCTCTCAACGGCGGCCGGGCTCGTGGGTGCGACGCTGCCGAGCATCTTGGCCCAGGCAGCGACCGACGGCGGCCGGTCGTTGGGATGCAGCGCCAGCGCTGCCATCATCGCCTGCTCCACCTCGGGCGAGACAGCCGGATTGACCTCGCGGGGCAGGGGCAGGACGTGCGGATCGAGAAAGCGATCCTGGGCACTGGCCGGGGGCCGGCTGGTCAGCAGATGGTAGAGGGTAGCTCCCAGGCTGTACACGTCACTGCGGGTGTCGGTGTGTCCCAGGTCGCCGGCGTACTGCTCGATCGGCGTGTAGGGCAACGAGCCGATCCCGCGGAGCCCGGTGAGCGTCTTGGGGTCGCCGGGGTCGAGCGGCTTGACCAGGCCAAAGTCCACCAGCTTGATCCGGCCCTCAGGTGTCAGCTTGACGTTCGCCGGCTTGATGTCACGGTGAAGGACTGGAGGTTCCTGGCGGTGCAGATAGGCGAGCGCGTCGCACAACTGCTCCATCCAGCTCAATACCTGCCGTTCTTCCGGGAAACAGCCTTGGCGGATGGCATCCTGCACCACCTGATAGAGATCCTGGCCGGGCACATAGTCCATCACCAGGTAATCGCGCTCCATGCCCGGCCGGTCGCTGCCCGCCGGGGCCAGGCTGAAATAGTCGGAGACCTTGGGCAGGTTGGGATGGTCCAGGCGGGCCAAAGTGCTGGCTTCGCGCAGGAACTGCTTGCGGGCTTGAGCCAGCGCCTCGGGGCTGATGCCAGGCGGCGACCAGGTCTCTTTCACAGCGCACAGCCGGCCGGGCAGGCGGCGGTCGGCGGCCTTGTAGACCGCCCCCATGCCCCCCTGGCCGATGAGGCCAAGGAGCTCGTAGCGGTCGCGCAGCACGGTGCCGGTCTGTAGCTCCTGGTGCATGGACAGAATAGTATATCATTCGCTATTGCCTGTCAAGGAGGCAAGGGATCGTGGAACAAAAAGAAGCAGCCCTGTTGGTGTGGATGGAAGGCGAGGAGATCAAGGGCCGCTGGCCGTTGCACAAAGCGGTCACGACTATCGGCCGCGCTGAAGACAATGATGTGATCGTAGACGACCGCTGGGTGTCGCGCTACCACGCTGAGGTACGCCGTGAAGAGGGGCGCTACGTCGTCGTCGATCAGGACAGCAAGAACGGCACCCTCGTCAACGGCCAGCGGATCGGCGGGCCCGTCGCCTTGGCCGACGGCGACCAGGTGCAGGTGACGCCTTTGATCAAGCTGACTTTCGTCGATTATGGCTCCACCGCGCCGCTCCCCGGCGAGGCCAGGCAATCCGACCTGGTCTTGGACCGGGACAAGCGCCAGGTCTGGGTGCGGGGCCGGCTGCTGACCCCACCGCTCTCTTATGTCCAGTTCGCTTTGTTGACCCTGCTCGACGATCAGCCCGGCCGGGTCTACAGCCGCGATGAAGTCATTGCCGCCCTGTGGCCAGAAGACAGCGCCGAGGGCATTAGCGACGAAGCCATCGACGCCCTCGTCCGCCGTGTCCGCCTCCGCCTGCGCGAACTCGACCCCGACCACGAGTATATTGCGACGGTGCGGGGGTATGGGTTCAAGCTCCAGGCGGACTAGATAAAGCATCCCGACACCCCCAAAAAACTCGCAGGTCGTAGTGTTTTGAGGTTTTTGCCCCTGGGCTGCGCTTGGCGTCTGTAGCCATCTGTGGTATCATGGTCACTGTCCTATCTTGGCAATTGCGTCTGCGGAAAGGAGCGAGCCATGAAAGCGGTAGTGATGGCCGGAGGCGAGGGATCCAGACTGCGCCCTTTGACGATCAATCGGCCCAAGCCGATGGTGCCGATGGTCTCCAAGCCGGTCATGGGCCATATTCTGGACCTCCTCAAGCGCCACGG
>JAFGOG010000385.1 GCA_016926595.1 Anaerolineae bacterium | reverse complement strand
GGACCATACATCCGGACACCGTCCGCCGCGTCGCCGCGCAAAAGCTGGCGGCAGAGCCCCGCGCTGGCGTCCAGGCCCTCGTCAAGGCGACCAGGCGCGGGCTGCACCAGATTTGCGGCGCCTTTGAGCAGGCCGCGGGATGGGCGACCACACAGGATCGCCCCTACGAGGCGGCTTACCAACAGCTCGAGGCCGCCTATCGCGCCGGGACCAAAGCCGGGATCGAGGCCGCCTGCCGCCGCGCCCTGGCGCTGCACAGCTCCACCCGCGAGCGGCTGTCGATCCTCGACCAGTTCTACGCCCGGATCTTTGAGGTAACCGGCCGGCCGGACTCGATCCTGGACCTGGGCTGCGGCCTGAATCCGGTGGCCCTGCCCTGGATGGGCCTGGCTCCCGGCAGCCGCTACGCGGCCCTGGACATTGACGCCAGCAGCGTCCAGTTTGTGAACCGCTATCTACAACTGGCCGGGTTCGAGCCGTTGGCCCGCTGGCAGGACATCCTGGCCCATCCCCAGGCGGATCCAGCCGGCGTGGCCTTGCTGCTCAAGACAAGCCCTACCCTCGAGCGCCAGGAAAAGGAGAGCACCGCGCGCCTCGTGGAGGCGCTCCCGGCGCCCTTTGTCGTGGTCAGCTTTGCCGTCAAGAGCCTGGGCGGCCGCGAAAAGGGAATGCCGGCCCACTACCGGCGCCAGTTCCGGGCGATGGTCGAGGGCCGGCCCTGGCAGGCAATAGAGCTGGCCTTTGACGCCGAGCTGGTCTTTGTGGTGATCAAGTAGGCGGGCCTCGTGGGTATTCTGTACGTCGTCGGTACGCCGATCGGCAACCTGGAGGACATCAGCGCCCGGGCCCTGGACGTCCTGCGCCAGGTCGGCCTGATCGCGTCTGAAAACCCACAGCGCACCCAGCGCCTGCTGGCCCGCTACGACATCCACACCCCGATGGCCCGTTACACCGACGCCTACCACCGCCAGAAAAGGCGCCGGATAGACAAAGTGCTGGCCGCCTTGGAGCAGGGCGACGTAGCCCTGGTTTCAGAGGCAGGCATGCCCGGCCTGTCGGACCCCGGCTTTGAGCTGTTGCAGGCGGCGCTGGAGCAGGGCGTGGAGGTCATCCCCATCCCCGGCCCGACTGCGCTCGGCGCGGCCCTGTCGGTAGCCGCGATGCCCGGTGAGTGCTTTGCCTTTCTCGGCTTTCTGCCGCGCACTGCGACTGCCCGCCGTGACCTGCTGGCGGATTGGATCGCTTTTCCCTACACCCTGGCGGCTTACGAGGCGCCCCATCGCCTGGTCGATACCCTGGCCGACCTGGAAGCCCTGTTCGGCGACCGGTCAATCGTCGTCTGCGGCGATCTGACCAAGCTGTACGAAGAGGTCCGCCGGGGCACGGCGGCCGATCTGCTGGCCCATTTCCGCCAACACGCGCCGAGGGGAGAATACACCCTGGTGATCGCCGGCGCGCGGAGCGAGCCATGATCGAGACCGCCCACGGTCCCCTTCGCCTGCCGGCCTACTTTCCCGACGCGACACGGGCCGTGGTCCGCGGCGTCGACAGCCGCGACCTGGAAGCTTGCGGCGTGCAGGGCGTGGTGGTCAATGCCTTCCACCTGTCAGCCCGTCCTGGCGCCGGGCTGCTCAAGCGCGCCGGCGGCGTCCACGCCTTCATGGGCTGGCATCACCCGGTCGCTTCCGATTCGGGCGGCTTTCAGCTCATGTCGATGATCCGGGAGAACCCCCGCTATGGCACAGTCTCAGGGCGGGGGATCCATTTCGTTGACGCCGACGGCGCCCGAGGGCGTACCCTGTTCACACCGGAGCGGAGCATCCGGCTGCAATTCGACCTGGCCGCCGACCTGATGATCTGCCTGGACGATTGTCCCAGCCCGGCCGCCTCGCGTCACGAGGTCGAGACCTCGGTCGAGCGGACGGTGCAGTGGGCTGGGCGCTGCCGGGCCGAGTTCGACCGGCTCCTGCTGGTCCGGAAAAAGGGCGCGGGGCCAAGGCCTCTGCTGTTTGGCGTCATCCAGGGCGGCTACGATCCGGCCCTGCGCCGGCGCTGCGCCGAAGAGCTGCTGCCGCTAGGGTTCGACGGTTTTGGCTTTGGCGGCTGGCCGCTCACCCCTGCAGGGGATCTGGCGCAGGACATCCTGGCCCTGACGGCCGGGCTGATCCCCACCGAGACAGCGTCGGTACCTGGCGACCCGCTGCCCAGGTTTGCCCTGGGCGTCGGCAAGCCAGAGCACATCGTGCGCTGCTACCAGATGGGCTGGCGCATCTTTGACACCGTGCTGCCCACGCGCGACGCGCGTCACCAGCGGCTTTACGCCTTTGACGCGCCGCACCTGGATCAGGTGGACGTCCGGGCCGCCAGCTTTTATCATTTTGTGTACGCCGGGGACAAAAAGCACACACGGCAGGCCGGGCCGATCTCGACGGCGTGCGACTGCCCCTGTTGCCGGGATTATTCCCTAGCCTATCTGCACCACCTATTCGACGTTAACGACACCCTGGCTTACCGGTTGGCGACGCTGCACAACCTGCGGTTCTACACCCAACTGCTGGAGCTTGTTTCCAAGCTCTGAGGAGGTTCCCAATGGAAGGTTTTGACCTGGAAGAGCTGAATAGCTTTATCGTCCACGCCAAGGCGGCGACCTATATGGGCGGGGGTACCCGCAGCCTGTCCTACCGGCCCGGCTCCCACGACCTCCAATTCCACGAGGGCGGCTTTTCCTACCTGGACAGCTACTTTGGCGGGGCCGACTTTATCGGCCAGGAGGTTGTCTACTTTGAAGGCCGGCCGGTGTGGGCCATGAACTACTACGGCCGCATCCTGGACCCGGCCAGGATCGAGGCCCAGGAAGCAGGCCAGGTCATCCAGCACAGCCTGTCCGAGATGTACCGGCAGGGCCGCTTTCTAGGCGGATTCGAGCACACCGTGGGCGACAGCATCTACGTGGACACCAACCAGGGCGCCGTCGATTCGTTCACAGGCATTGAACGGATCATGCGCGACGGCGTGGAGGTGTACCGGCTTGTCTACCATGGCGGCTTGATCAAATAGGCCGCCGGCTCAAAACAAGTCCGCCCGTTCCGCCTCCCACATCTCGTCGAACATCGACCGGATCTCGGCAGGCGAGCACACCGCCGCCGTCAGCGGATCCAGCAGCAGCGCGTGAAACGCTGCCTCCCGGCTGCGTCTCAGCACCGCCTCGACCAGCAGCTCGTGGACGTACATGTGCGCTGCGTCGAGGGCGGCCAACTGCGGCGGCAGCGGGCCAAAGCGGATCGGATGCAGGCCGGTGCCGTCGACCAGCACCGCTACCTCGACGCATCCCCCGGACGGCAGGTTGTCGATCAACCCTGCGTTCAGCACATTGCCATAGATGACGGCCGGCCGCCCCGTCTCCCTCGCCTCGACGATAATCGACGCATACTCAGAGCTGCGCTTGAGGGCCATCTCGCTCCTCCCGTCCAGGACAGCGCGGATCGCTTCGGTGGAAGCAGCCCGCCAGCTCGGCCAGTTATTGGCGTAAAAGCCGCTTTCCCCCAGGTAGCCCTTTCGCGTGTAACGCTCGATCAGGTCAGGCCGCTTGCGAAAGTAGGGCACATATTCCGAAAAGTGGCCGCTGGACTCGGTGACGAAAGCGCCAAAGTGGAGCATGACCTCGAACCGCACCGGGTCGCACTCATAGATCTCGGGGTTGCTCGCCGCCTGGCGCAGGCGGGGGTACATATCCTCGCCCCGCCAGGTCAGCTCGGTGAACCAGGCCAGGTGGTTGATCCCGCCGCACCGCCAGCGCAGCTCCTCGTACGGCGCGCCCAGGTACCCGGCCAACTGGCGCGATGTACCCTGCACCGAATGGCACAGCCCGACGACCTGTATCCGTGTGGCGCGCAGTGCCAGCAGCGTCAGCGCCGACATCGGGTTGGTATAGTTCATCACTACGGCGTTCGGGCACAGGCGCTCCACATCGCGCGCGATCTCCAGCCATGCCGGTCCGGTGCGCAGCATCTTGAATATGCCGCCCGGCCCGATCGTGTCGCCGATGCACTGGTCCACGCCGTACTTGAGTGGGATGTCGTAATCCGGGCGGACGTTGCGCAGGCCGGCCACCTCGATGGTGTTGATGACATAGTCGCATCCGGGCAGCGCTTGCCCGCGGTCGGTGGTCGCTTCTACCTGCCACCTTCCTGTGGCGCCGCTCATCTCGACCAGCTTGTCGCCTATGGCGTGGGCCAGCTCCAGCCGCTCTTCGTCTATGTCCACCAGGGCAAAGGCGCCCCCGCTTAGCCCTGGCGTGCACAGAATGTCGGCCATCAACTGCCGGGCAAAGACGGTGCTGCCCGCGCCCAGAATGGCGATCCGAATATGGTCCGCCGGGCGGGCAGCAGGCGCTGGCTCGGCAACCTTTGCGGCGGCAGCAGCGGGCGTCGACTCGGCCTGCCGCACGGCGTCGGTCACGGCGATGACCAGATCGCCGATCTCCTGGGTCTTGAGCTGAAGCCTGAGCGTGTGCTCGCCCGGCGACAGGGTCACACCTGCCATTTGCACAACCACAGACACGCCTACCGGCAAGGGCAGAGGCGCGGCTGGCGTGACTGTCGTCGCTGGCCGCGGGCTGCCGCCTGGCAGCAGGACGGTCACACCCTCTAGCGACTGGGCCGCGCCGTCTACCTCCAGCGCAAGGATAGAGATGACAGAGCCCTGGGCCAGGTCGTTGCGCAGCTCAAACTGCCAGCCTGAAGGCGTATTGCGCAGGCTGCCCTCGATATACAGCCGCTTGAGGATAAAATCGGGAATGATAGACATAAACCCCTCCCTTCTACTGCTGTGACCAACACATCATAACCCAAGACGCGGTTTTGATCAACTGCACGTATCATATCCTTAAAAGTTTGTCACCGGCAGGCCGCCTCTTCACCAAAACGGGCAAGTGTGGTATAATCAGCCTGGGATGTGAAGCCGATGGTCGACATGGTTCATCTTCACGTTCACAGCGATTTCTCTCTACTCGACGGGCTGGCCAAGGTCAAGGATCTGGCCCAGGCGGCGGCCAATATGGGCATGCCGGCCCTGGCCCTGACCGATCACGGCGCCATGTTCGGCGCGTTGCATTTCTACCACGCCGCAAAGGACGTCGGCGTCAAACCGATCATCGGCTGCGAGATCTATATCGCCCCCCGGCGGATGGTCGACAAGGACCCCAAGCTCGACACCAGGCCATACCACCTCATCCTTCTGGCCGAGAACCAGGCCGGCTACCACAACCTGATGCAGATCGCCACGGCCGCCCAGCTCGACGGATTCTACTACAAGCCACGGGTGGATAAAGAATATCTGGCGGCCCACGCCGAGGGCCTCATCGCCCTGTCCTCGTGCGGTTCCGGCGAGGTGCCGCGCCTGTTGCAAGAGAATCGCCCCAAGCGGGCTCGCGCCGCCGCCGAGTGGTATCGCCAGGTATTTGGGCCGCGCAGTTTTTTCCTCGAATTGCAGGACCACGACATCCCTGAAATGGAACCGGTCAATCGGGCCTTGGTAGCCATGAGCCGCGAGACGGGCATTCCCCTGGTGGCCACCAACGATGTGCACTATGTCCGGCGTGACCAGGCCTACGCCCACGAGATCCTGCTCTGCATCGGAACAGGCAAGACGATCACCGATCCATCCCGGATGCGGATGAACAACGACAGCTACTACCTGCGCTCCTTCGACGAGATGGCGGCCCTCTTTCCCGAATCACCGGAAGCGCTGCGCAACACGGTGGCCATCGCCGAACGGTGCGATCTGAACCTCGATCAAGCAGGTTTTCACCTGCCGCCGTTCGACATCCCGGCCGGCTATACCGCCGAGACCTACCTCCGCCACCTGACTGAGGACGGTCTGCGCCGGCTGTATGGCGACGATTTCGCGGGCGATCAGATCCAGAGCCGCCTGAGCTATGAAATGGACATCATCCACCGCATGGGGTTTGACACCTACTTTCTGCTGGTCTGGGACCTGTGCGAGTTTGCCAGGCGGCGCGACATCTGGTGGAACGTGCGCGGCTCGGCGGCGGGGAGCATCGTCGCCTACGGCCTGGGAATCACCAACCTCGATCCATTGGCCCATGAGCTGATTTTTGAGCGCTTTTTGAACCCAGGCCGGGTGACCATGCCCGACATTGACCTCGACTATCCCGACGACCGGCGCGACGAAATGATCCAATATACGCTGCACAAGTATGGCGCCGACAAGGTGGCCCAGATCATTACTTTTGGTACGTTGGGCGCCAAGGCAGCCATCCGCGACGTAGGCCGGGCGCTGGATATCCCCCTGGGTGAGGTTGACCAGGTCGCCAGGCTGGTGCCGGGCGGGCCCGGCGTCAAACTGGACGACGCTTTAGAGCATGTGCCCGACCTACGCCAGATGTACGAAGGCGTCGACTATGTTCGCACCCTGGTCGATGCCGCGCGCGAGGTCGAGGGAGTATCGCGCCACGCCAGCACCCACGCCGCAGGAGTGGTGGTTGCCGACAAGCCGTTGGTAGAATACACACCGCTCCACCGTCCCACTCGCGGCGCCGCCGAAGGGCTGCCGGTGGTCCAATACACCATGGACGTGCTGGAAGATACCGGCCTGCTCAAGATCGACTTTTTGGGGTTGAGCACCCTCACCATTCTGCGCAAAGCAGCGGATCTGATCAACGACCGTCACGGCATCTGTTATACCCAGCAGAATATCCCCCTGGACGACCCCAAGATCTACCAACTGCTGTCCAACGGCGACGTGATCGGCCTCTTCCAGGTGGAAAGCGCGGGGATGCGGCGAGTGCTTACTTCGATGAAACCGGCCAAGTTTGAGCATGTCGTTGCCGCAATCGCCCTCTACCGCCCCGGGCCGATGGAGTTTATCGACGATTACATCGCCAGCATGCACGGTCAGAAGCAGATCGCGTACGCCCACCCAGCCATGGAACCGATCCTGGGGGAGACTTTTGGCATTTGCGTCTACCAGGAGCAGATCATCCGTATCCTGACCGATCTGGCCGGCTATAGTCCTGGCGACGCCGACCTGGTGCGCAAGGCAGTGGGCAAAAAGAAAAAAGAAGAGCTGATCAGCCATCGGGCCAGCTTTGTCAAGGGCGCTCGCAGGCACAGCGGCCTGGACGAGGGCGCGGCCAACAAGATCTTTGACGCCTTTGAGTACTTTGCCCGCTATGGCTTTAACAAGGCCCATTCGTCCGACTATGCCGTCATCACCTGTCAAACCGCCTACCTGAAAGCCTATTACCCGGTGGAGTACATGGCTGCGCTCTTGACCGTAGAGCGCAGCAACACCGACAAAGTGGGCCTGCTCATCGCTGAGGCCCATCGCCAGGGCATCCCGATTTTGCCGCCGGACGTGAACTATAGCGGAACCGATTTTACCATCGAGGACAAGACCGATGGGGTCTCTGAATCTGCCATCCGCTTCGGCTTGGCCGCGATCAAGAATGTGGGCCAGGCAGCGGTTGAAGTGATCCTGGCGGCGCGGGACAAAGGCGGCCCGTTCAAAGACGTCGACGATTTTTGCCAGCGAGTGGACCTGCGCCAAGTCAACCGCCGGGCCTTGGAATGCCTGGTCAAGGCCGGGGCGCTGAGCGCCTTTGGCAATCGCGCCCAACTGCTGGCGGCCGTCGACCTGATGATCAGCGACAGTCAAAAGTTCCACTCCGGAATCCAGCAAGCGAGCTTTTTCGACACACCGGCCTTTGCAGCCACCAGTATCCAGGCCAACTTGCCCCAGATTCCCCAAGCGTCGCAGAAAGAGATCCTGGCCTGGGAAAAAGACCTGGTAGGCACCTATATCTCCGAGCACCCCTTGTCGCGGATGTGGGTCGATATAGAAAAGGCGATCACCGTCTTGACCGGCCAGATCGACGAGACGATGGCCGAGCAGCGGGTGACGTTGGCCGGCGTGGTCAACTTTGTACGGCCGATCACCACCAAGAAAGGCGAGCCGATGGCCTTTGCCCAGATCGAGGACTTGCAAGGCGCCATCGAGGTAGTGATCTTTCCTCGTGTCTGGGAGCAGACCAAGGATCTATGGGAGCCAGATCGCATCTTGCTGGTGCGCGGCAAGGTCAGCTTGCGCGGCCGCGAGCCCAGTGTCCTGGTCGAGTCGGTCACCAACGAGATTACTTCTGCGGTACCCAAGAGCGCCGACGAAGAACTTGCTCCCTTGGAAGGTAAGGGTGGGGTCAAGAGTCCACTCCACCTGTACATCACCATCCCGCGCAGCGACGACCTCCAGTCGGTCATCAAGCGCTTGGGTCAGGTCTACGATCTACTGCAGAGCCATCCGGGCGACGACCGTTTCAGCCTGTACGTGGAGAATGGAGGGCGAGGGCGGGTGCAGATCGATTTCCCCAACGACACAACGCGCCATTCGTTGGGCCTCGAGCAGGAGCTGCGGTCGTTGTTGGGCGCGGGTACGATCCGTGTCGAGCCGGAGGGTTAGCTTATGTCACACGAGCGGGCGACAGCTCCTGTCGAGCGGGTCAAGCGGGCGTTGGCCGGCTGCGGGTTGGATCCCAACCTGGTCCGAGAGCTGCCGGCCGACACCAGCACCGCTGAAGCGGCGGCCCGGGCGGTGGATGCGCCGCTGGGCAGCATCGTCAAATCACTCGTCTTTCTAGCCGATGAGGCGACTGATGTTGCATACAGGGCCGCTAGCGACTGCCCCGGAGCGGCGGCGAAGCGGATGCCGCTGCTGGTTCTGGTCTCCGGCGATCAGCGCGCCGACATCCGCCGGCTGCGGGCAGCACTGGGGTTGAGCAAGAAGCGGCTGCGCATCGCCCAGCCCGCCGAGGTGCTGGACAGCACTGGATTCGAGGTGGGCGGCGTGCCGCCGATCGGCCACCAGGCAGCGGTGCGGACCCTGATCGACCGCACCCTGGGCCGCTTTGACGTCGTCTGGGCGGCGGCCGGCAGCCCCAACGCCGTCTTTCCGATCGACTATAACCAATTG
>JAFGOG010000051.1 GCA_016926595.1 Anaerolineae bacterium | reverse complement strand
GAACCAGTTGGCGCAGGGGCGGGAGAATGCCAAGCAGGTGTTGCGAGAGCAGCCGGCTCTGTGCCTGGAGATCGAAAGCGCCATCCGGCGCCAATCGGGGCTGGTCGACAAAGCTGTCCCGGCCTCCGATATAACTGAATAGCGATCTGTGGTGCGGTGCACACCACAGCCCTGGGTGAGACCGAAACAGAGCTACCGCGTCTTGATCCCGTTGTCGACTTGAAGACAGCGGGGCGGCAGATACCGATTCATTAGCTGGAGATAGAAGGACCTGACGGATTTATCCTTCACCCTTCGCCAGGCGACATGATATGAGCGGTACGAGGGTGGGGGTTGTCGATAATGCGGAGAAGCAGAGAGGATTTGCAGAAGGCGCCGGCAGAGGCCCGCGTGGGTGTGTGGGTGATCGATTGCTCTGCGCGTCAAAGTAACAATCCGATGTTCGCTCGTTTGCTCTCGATCTCCGCTTGATCATCGGCTAGAAGAACCGGTATTCGATACAACCGGTCTGTTAGCTATCCCTAGCTTGGGCCTGGATCCCAACGGTATTTGCGGCTGTGGTGAGATTTCGCCACAGCCGCTTGTATTTCAGCCCCAATTTCGGAGCAGAACGAAGGATCTATGGGCGGTAGCGTCACAGCGCTCAAGTACCAGAAAAGGAAGCGAGACCGGGTCAGCGTCTACCTGGATGGCCGGTTTGCCTTTGGCGTGCCAGAGATAGTAGCAGCCCGTCTCAAAGTAGGCCAGTCGCTGTCCGACGCCGAAATCGAGGCACTGCGCGAGCACGGCTGTGTCGAGGAAGCATACAACCGGGCGCTTGACTACCTGTCCTACCGGCCCCGCAGCCAGGCCGAGATTGTGACTTTTCTTCAACGCCACGACGTACCTGACGCCCAGGCAGAGGAAGTAGTCGAGCGGCTGAAAGCTGCCGGTTTGGTGGACGACGAAGCGTTCGCCCAATTCTGGGTTGAGAACCGGGAGCGGTTTCGGCCCAGAGGATTGCGAGCGCTGCGCTACGAATTGCAGCGCAAGGGCATCGGCCAGGAGGCCATCGACCAGGCCTTGGAGGGGGTGGACCCTTTAGCCGGCGCTTATCAGGCCGCTGCCAAAAAGGCGCAGCAACTGAGCCATTTGGACCGGCCCGAGTTCTTGCGCAAGCTAGTGGACCATCTGGCCCGTCGTGGCTTTGACTATGACGTGGCCAAGGAGGTGGCTAACCGCTACTGGTCAGAGCTTGGGTTGCACACAGAGCCACTTACATAATAGATCGAAACGTCGAAAGGATATGAGAGAATGCAATGGGTCGTTGGAATTGTTATCGCCGCCGCAGTCGGCTTGGCTGTCGGCGTTGTGGGTGCGTACTATTACTTTCGCAGCCGGGGCAAAAAGCTGTTGGACGGCGCCCGCCGGGAGTCTGACCGCATCCTGGCGGAAGCCGAGACAGCAGCCAAAGAACAATCGATACTCGCCAGGGACGAAGCCAGCCGGCTGAAAAGCGAGGCGGAAAAGGAGGCCAAGAGGCACGAGCGAGAACTGCGTCAAGAGGAGGACCGCCTTCAAAAACGGCGGACCGCACTCGACGAACGGTTTGAGCAGATAGACAAGCGTGAGCGCCGCCTGAGTCAGCGCCAGAGTGCGCTCGACAAAAAACAGAACGACCTGGAAAAGCTTGAGAAGGATCGGCTGGCGGAACTGGAGCGGGTAGCCAACATGTCCGAGGACGAAGCCAAGAAACTGCTTCTGGAAACTGTCGAAGAGGGAGCACGGCAGGACATGGCCCGCATTATCCGGGAGGTCGAGGCTGAAGCAAAAGAAGAGGGCGAGCGACGGGCGCGCAAAATCGTCACCCTGGCTATACAGCGCATCGCCGCCGACCAGACCGCCGAGGTGTCGGTCTCTACCGTGCCACTGCCAAGTGATGACATGAAAGGCCGGATCATCGGCCGCCAGGGCCGCAACATCCGCGCCTTGGAAAATGCCACCGGCGTGGACCTGGTCGTGGACGATACGCCCGAAGCAGTGCTCCTGTCCAGCTTTGATCCGGTGCGGCGGGAGATCGCCCGAGTGGCGTTGACCAAGCTGATCCTCGATGGGCGGATCCATCCAGCCCGGATAGAAAAGATCGTCAGCAAGGCCAAGGAAGAGGTGGAACAGGAGATCCGCGGGGCCGGCGAACAGGCCGCAGCCGATGCCGGCGTGCCAGGTCTCCATCCCGAGATTCTCAAACTGCTGGGGCGCCTCAAGTTCCGGACCAGCTATGGGCAGAACCAACTGCAGCATGCCGTAGAAGTGGCGCATCTGGCTGCTATTCTGGCTTCCGAAGTGAGCGCCAACGTCCAAATCGCCAAGGCCGGGGCCTTGCTTCACGACTTGGGCAAGGCCATCGATCATGAGGTGGAAGGCCCCCACGCCTTGATCGGCGCCGATCTGGCCAAGCGTTACGGCGTGTCGCCGGCCATCATCAACTGCATCGCCAGCCACCACGGCGAAGCCGAACAAGAGTCGCTGGAAGCTATCCTGGTGGAGGCTGCCGATGCGATATCGGGCGCACGGCCTGGCGCGCGGCGCGAGTCAGTGGAGGGATATATCAAGCGGATCAAAGCCCTTGAGACAGTAGCCAACTCCTTTACTGGCGTCGCCGAGTCGTATGCCATTCAGGCCGGGCGAGAGATCCGGATCATCGTCAAACCAGAGCAGATCGACGACCTAGCGGCTATCCAGCTCTCCAAGGATATCGCCAAGGCAGTCGAAGAGAATCTGGAATACCCAGGTCAGATCAAGGTCACGGTCATTCGCGAGACGCGGGCCATCGATTTTGCCAAATAGGAGTTCCACTGAGGAAGGGGAGGAGTGACATGCCGGACATAATCAGGGTCTCTGCTAAATCCCGATCAACGGCAGTCGCCGGGGCCATTGCTGGTGTTGTCCGAGAACATGGCCGGGCCGATGTGCAGGCCATCGGCGCCGGAGCGGTCAATCAAGCTCTCAAGGCCGCGACTATTGCGCTGGGGTTCTTGGAGCTTGACGGAATAAACGTCGTGCTTGTGCCGTCCTTTACAGACGTAGACATTGGCGGCCAGCAGCGAACGGCGCTTCGAATTTCTGTTGAGCCGCGCTGAGTCGCTGCTCAGGGCCCTACCCGTCAGTCGGTCGTCCGCCGTCGCCGCTGGCGACCGGCTGAGGGCTGGGCTTCTACGTCCTGGTAAGACACCTCGACGATCACCTGGCTTTCCATCTCTACCTGCACTGTCTCTTTGATGACGTTGACGTGCACGATCTTGCCGCGACCATGGACCGTGTCGATGACCTCTCCTTGCTTAGGTAGCCTTTCCTTGGCGGCCGTATACGCGTCGTTCTCATAGGCCAGGCAGCAGAGCAGCCGGCCGCACACGCCTGAGATTTCCATTGGACTGAGGGGCAAATCCTGCTGTTTGGCCATTTTTATCGAAACAGGGTTGAAATCGGTTAGCCAGGTGGCGCAACACAGCGCCAGGCCACACCGGCCTATACCCCCTATCAACTTGGCTTCGTCGCGCACCCCGATCTGTCGCAGTTCAATGTGCGCCCTGAACGATTGCGCCAGGTCGCGGACCAGCTCCCGGAAATCTACCCTTGTCTCTGATACAAAGAAAAAGACCAGCCGGCTGCCGTCATAGTTGTACTCGGCCCGCACAACTTTCATCGGCAGGTTGTGTTCCCTGGCTTTTTGACTGCAGCGTTCCAGCGCCTCCCGCTCCTTGTACCGGTAGGTGGCCATCTGCGAGAGATCGAGCGCCGTTGCCTGCCGCTGAATGCCTTTCAGCCGCCCGACGATCTCGCGATCGCTCACCTCACGGGGGGCAATCACCACTTTGCCTACTTCTTCACCGCGGGTTGTGTCAACGATAACAAATTCACCAACTGTCAGATTCTCGAAACCGGTTGGGTCAAAGTAATAGACCTTGGCTGCCGGCTCGAACCGAACACCGATCACCAATGGCATGTACAAGCCTTTCCATATCTCGTGTTTAGGTGCAGCGAATTCCGTACACTCCTCGCTTCGCCCCTTCCAAAGCGAGGCCTACGGAGAGCGCACAGCCGCAGGCCGTGACGACGCCGTCAGCAGCGGCAGTTGCAGGAATAGCCCTTCCAAGGACAGCCGGGGGTTGACATTCGCTTCAAGCTGAGCCGCCGTTGCCTGCAACGCCCTTATGACTGCCGCTGTGCGCGCCGGCGCCAACTGCCCGCTCACCAGCCTGTACTGCTCAAGCTGATCAGTATTGACCAGGCCCTCGGCGCCTTGGCCAAACAGCGCCAGGTCACGCCACCAGCAGGTCCATAGCTCGACAAGCTGACGAGCATCCACTGGATCCCTACTCACCTCATGGGCGCATGCCAACCGCTCTACTCGCCCTGCTGTCAATAGGCTGCTCAGTTGGTCCAATCTCTGCTGACGCCGGCGCAGTAGGTCCTCGTCAACGGCCGCCTGTAATGCCCATCCCAAGCGCCCACCAGATAACCGCGCCAGGAGTTGCGCTTGGGCCGGAGCGACCCCTTTGTCGCGCAGCACTTGCTCGATGACAGGGGCTGCTACCGGCCGCAGACCCAGGTGCTGGCAGCGTGAGACGATGGTCCGGGGCAGCGACTCGCTGTGCACAGCTGTGAGAACCAAGACGACCTGCGCCGGGGGTTCTTCCAGCGTCTTGAGCAGACTATTGGCCGCTTCCAGCGTAGCCTGCTCCATCTGGAGTACGACGAAAACCCGATAGCGGCCTTCGTATGGTGCCAGCACCGCCTCGTGCTGCAGTGCTCTAACCTGTTCGATCTTGATGGCGCCACCCGCGCCTTCGCCTGCGATCAGGCGCACATCGGGATGTGCGCCGCGGGCGATTTTCAGACAGGAAGGACACTGGCCACAGGGCGCACCTGGCCCGGCGCAATTCAGGGCTTGGGCCAGGGCCAGCGCTAGGGTTCTTTTGCCGATCTGGGGCGGTCCAGAGAGCAGGTAGGCATGTGCGACCCGGCCAGCGGACAGGCTCGAGCGCAAGAGAGCCACCGCCCAGTCGTGCCCAACTACTCCCCAACCTGCCCGGTATATGCTCATTCTCCGAACTGATAACCCCTACCCCAGACGTTGTGGACATAAACAGGATGGCAGGGATCATCCTCTATCTTCTGGCGGAGGCGAAAAATGCACGACTTGACCACCGTGGGATTCCTGTCGTTCGCGTGCTGACGCGGCCAGTTCTGCTGAAGCAGTTCCTCCACCGAGACAACCTGCCCTTGCAACCGGAATAGATGGTCAAGTACGTTAAATTCCAGCCGGGTAAGAGGTATTTCCCGGCCGCATTTCCACACCTTGCGAGCATCTTGGTCTAGAACCAGGTCTCCGAAGGTCAGGCATTCGCGCGGCCGTAAGGGCTGTGTCGGCATTTCCAGGGCACGGCGTACCTGTCGCCGCAGCTCTTTGAGGGAGAAAGGCTTGACCAGGTAATCGGAGGCATCACCCCGGACAGCTTGCACAGCGGTTTCCAGTGAGGCATAGGCCGTCATGAGGATAACCTTTGTGTCAAGACCCAGATTTCGGATCTGAAACAACAGGCCAGTGCCTGTCATGCGCGGCATCTTGATGTCGGCCAGGACCAAGTCAAACACCTCCTGTTTGAGGAGTCTTAGAGCTCGTTCTCCATCAGCGCAGGGTTGCGCCTGGAAACCGTCTTCCTCCAGGACCTCTACGATGAGCTGCAAGGTATCCGAGTCGTCCTCGACAACCAGCACCCGCCCAAGTGGCCGATCCAATTCACCCTCTCCCTTTCAGTGCAGTCAACCCATCATACCGCCGGCACTCTGGCGCCAGACCCCACCGCCCGGTCGCGCCTGGATCATTGCCAACGTACTGCCTGCATTATAAATACAACTGCGTCCGCTGTCAACATGATAGTGTTTTGGCGTCAGAACCAAAAAATAAAACCATTCTGAGACTATTTTGGAACTCATTTATTACCTAACTCTTGACAAGGTATGCTATAATAGTAGTAGACGCTAGAAAAAAGTCTGCCGTGAGGCAAGGCGCAGTTGCTCTTTAAGAGAAAGTTCGGGAGGGTTCTTTTGGCGCTATCCCCGGCGCCGTTTAGGTTCTGAACCGGATTTGGCTCAGAACCAGCCCGCTGGCACACCTAACGCCCCGTCATGTGTGCCAACGGGCTTTTTTTGTTCTCGTCAGGCTGGCGGGTAGGATTCCATGTCAAGCAGGTGCGGACAGCAAGAAGGTGCGGCGCCTTCCTCATGCACCGCACCTCCGGGCGTTTGTGCATGCCTACACGCGGGTCAAATACCGCCCATCACGCGTATCGACGCGGACAATGTCGCCTTGGGTGACAAACAGAGGGACGTCCAGCTTCATGCCTGTCTGCAGGGTTACTTCCTTGGTCGTATTGGCCGCCGTGTCGCCAGCAAAGCCTGGCGGAGCTTCAATCACTTCCAGATCCACGGTGATCGGTAGCTCGATGTCCAGTGTCTCGCCCTCGTAGCTCATCAACTCCAACTGCATGTTGTCGACAAGATAGGGTTTGGCGCTTTCTATCGCTGCGCTCGGCAGCGGGAATTGCTCATAGGTCTCGATATCCATAAAGTAATCCAGATTCCCGTCAGAGTACATGTACTGGACGGTCCGGTGATCGAGACGGATGTCCTGCACCCGATCGCCAGAGACAAAGGTCTTGTCCAAGGTCTTGCCAGAGCGGATGTTGCGCAGCTTGGTGCGGATGACCGCGTTGCCCCGGCCCGGTTTGTAATGCTGGTATTCCAGCACCCGGTACAGCTCTCCGTCAAGTGTGAATGTGACGCCTTTACGAAGATCATTTACGTCGATCATAGTACCTCCAAGTCACCAGATTATAGGTAGTTGGCCCAGGTCTGTCAAGTTGCGGCATGCGGATTACAACAGGCTCATTGGCCGTTCGCCGTTCCGAGCGTAATAAAGGGAAACGCGGCGGCCACGTAGGGCTCGGTGACGCCCTCACCAACGACGAGGGTGACCGGTCGCATCCAGTCGAGCGCTTCCAGCGCGGTGCCGGGGGACGCACCCTTGACGCCGACAATGGCGTGGCCCCAGCGAAAACGGTCACGCAGATCGGCGCTGGCGCCGATAGTGTGCAGGGCACCCACTGCCTCTGGGCTCAGCAGTCGCGAGGCCTCGTCGGCAGCGGCGACTGCGACCACATAGCCGGCCGGCACGCTGGCGAGAAATGAGGCCAGGGCCTGGCTGGCTCCCTCGTCCAGGTGGGTGTCAAAGGCTGCGACCCGCTCCACGGCGCCGGTGACCGGGTGTACGACAACCACATTGTACCCCCGCTCGTTGGGCGACACGTCCTGGCCGTTGACGTAGATGAGCCCGAAATCGCCCACTTCCTGACCAGCACTCTGCACCACCAGGTTGACCGGCGCTTCGACCCCTGTTTGGCCAACTAGCCGCGGTGAGATGTCCGCCTGTTGGGCCGGGTAGAGCCGGTCAAAACGGAGCCATATCTCGTTTAGCCCCTGCCGCATGATGCCAGCCGGCAGGGTGAGCGCATAGTCCTGCCAGCCGGGCTTTATCTCCACCTGACCGGCCGCCTGGCCGTTGATCTCGAGGCAGAGCCGCTGCCCTTCGCCCGGCACATAGGCTCGAAAGGTCATTTGGTGGGGCTCTTCTTCAAGAGCTTGGTTAGCTCCACCCACTGATCCTGGCACGAGCAGCCGCACGGCGGAGCGCTGCGCCCAGGCCGCCGTCGTCAGCGTCGCCCCCCAACCTTCGGCATAGCTCAACCGGCCCACCGGGTCAGCGGGGGTGATCGTCCATGTCTCGGGCCAGGGCGGCAGATCTACAGTGTAGGCCGTGATCGATGTCTGGCCTTTGTCTTGCGCGTCGAATGGGCGCACCGGCAGGGCCGTTTCGATGTACGACACAGCCTCCGGCCCTGCCTGCGCGGGGTGGACCACGACCATGTGGACATTGAAGAAACGCAGCACAGCAGGGGCCAGTCTTCGATCCTGCTCGATCACTGCTGCATCCACCTGGTGGCCCGTTTCCAAGGCAATGAGCGTGTTGAGGACCGGCGCCTCGGTAAAGTACTGGAACTTGAGCGGCGGGTTGCGCGAGATGTTGCCCGCTATCAGCCGTTTGCCGTGCACGGTCTGGTAATACTGCTCGAACATGATGATCGGATCGAGCGTGCCGGTCACCCGAAAGCCATTGCGCCAGGCCACCGGCACGTCCAGCAGCGTCCAGTCGCCCGGCGTGCCAGCGATGGCCTGGTACACCGACGGCACGCGCATGTCGGACAGAGGCAGCGGGATCGACAGGTGCTCGAACAACAGCAGGGCCGTAAGGAACAGGACAAGGGCTGGACGGAGGAGCCGCCCAAAGGCGGCGGAAGGGCGTTTCTTGTTGATCCATGACAGCGCAGCAGCCAAGCCAAAGCCAGCCAGCACAGCCAGGCTGAGCGCCAGCATCACACTGTAGCGGCTGGGATAGCGGTTGCCTTTGAAAAAGGGTAGTTGCGCCAGCAGGGCGAAGGGCAGCGGCAGGCCGGCATCGTGGCCGTTGACCCGCAGTGACGGCCCCAAGGTCAACAGCCAGAAGGCCAGCGCCGACAGCAGCCAGAATTTGACAGAGCGGCGGCGCCGCCCCCAAACGGCGCCGATAACTGCCAGCGCCAGCGCCAAATAGCCCAGGTATAGGTGCTGGCCGACAGTATAGTCAAAGTTGAAACGCTCTGCCAGCGAGCCAAAGAGGGGATGGTGCATGGTCGGGATTAGAAAGCCGAGCAGGTCGGCGGAAAAGACGTCGGCAAAGCCACCCCCTTCCATGAGGATGTCGCCCTCGGCGCGCATGTCGGGGATCATCGCCGCGAGGACAGGCGCTAGCCCCACCGCCGAGATCAGTCCGGTTAGCGCCAACGACGGCAGAACGCGCCAGGCGCGACGGTCTGTGATTAACCTCCACGCAACCCACAATAGGGTGAACAGTGCCAGGAACGAGGCAAAGGTCAGCTCGGCGTATGCCTGGAACAGCAGAAAAAGTGCAGCCAGGCAGGCGTAACGCCATCTCCGGGGGCGGTCTGCTATCTTGAACAGGCAGAGTGTGTAGAATGGGATCCACTGGGAGCTGGCGATGTTCCACTGGCCGAGAGCCGCGTAGAAAAGCTTGCTGGAAGTAAAAGCATACAGCAGCCCGGCGATGAACGCGACACAGGTTGTCCAATCCCTTTGCCCCTCCACTTCCTCGCCCTTCCGCTTCAGAAGGTAGAAGACGAGGAGGAAAGCGCCATAGCCACTCAGTACGAATGAGGAGAGCAGCAGGACATTGCTGGCCGGTATGAGCCCGACCGTCGCCTGGAGGGGGATCGACAACAGCCCGTTGAGCACGGTAGGGGTGTAAAAGGCCAGGTTGATGCCCAGAGGATAAAAGATATAATCACAGTTAAAAGGGCTGGTCTTGAGGTCAAGGAGTGCGCGTGACGCCCACCACAAGTTCCAGGTAAGGGGCGGATCGTCGGCGCCATCGCCCGGCACGTGACTGCCGAAATGAGCAGCCAAAGGCCAGGTCAGAACCAAGGCAAGCAACAGGTAGGCCAGGACGACGAGGAGATGCGTCGGCCAGCCTCTTTCACGTTCGTGCAACTGTTTTCCCTCCATGCGCGATCATACCACGCTCGTTTCATTTTGACAACTTTACATTTCACACCATCTAGGATAGAATAGCGCCATGGCGACAGGATGGACTTACCGCGATGCGCTGATCCATATCTACAGTTTCACCGATTATGAAAAAAAAGCGCCGCAGGCCTACGCCCCCGAGTTTTACGATCTGACCCGCGTGCACCGGCTGCTGGCCCTGCTGGGCGACCCGCAGCGGACCTTCCAGGTGGTGCACATCGCCGGGACGAAAGGCAAGGGGTCCACCGCAGCGATGGCCGAGTCGGTGCTGCGGGCGTCGGGTTATCGTACTGGCCTGTACACCTCGCCGCACCTGCACACCTTTCGGGAGCGGATCCAGGCTGGCGGCGCGCTGATCCCCAAAGCCGACGTAGCTCGCCTGGCAGAAACGATGCGGCCGCTGGTGGCCCAAATCGCCGGCATCACCACCTTTGAGGTCATGACCGGCCTGGCCTTGGCCTGGTTTGCCGAGCAGGGCATCGAATGGGCGGTGCTGGAGGTGGGTCTGGGCGGGCGGCTGGACGCTACCAACGTCGTAACGCCAGCCGTGTCGGTCATCACCCCGATCAGCTACGATCATACCGCCATCCTGGGCGACACCTTGGCCCAGATTGCGACCGAAAAGGCCGGCATCATCAAGCCTGGCGCGCCAGTTGTCAGCGCGCCGCAAACCCCTGAAGCGCTGGCTGTCATCAAAGCCACCAGCCGCAGACAGAGAGCACCGCTCACCCTGGTTGGCCGTGATTGGACCTGGCAGCCGCTCGAGTCGGACCTTGACGGCCAGTCGTTTACCATCTATCATCAGAATGCGCCGGCGGGTGGAAAGACGCCCTTACGGATCCCCCTGCTCGGCGAGCACCAACTGGTGAACGCCACGACGGCAGTAGCGGCGCTGTCGCTTCTACCTGGCGTGAAACTGCGATCCAAGGCGCTCCGCCTTGGGCTGGAGGCGGTGTGTTGGCCGGGGCGGCTGGAGATCCTGAGTCGGGTCCCACTGCTGGTGGTTGACAGCGCGCACAACGGCGACTCGGCGCAGAAACTGGTAGCCGCACTGCGTGCTTGCTGCTCCTTTCAGCATCTCCACGTTGTGTTTGGCGCTTCGGCTGATCATGCCACGCCAGAGCTGTTGCGCGCGCTTTTATACGGCGCTTCGTGGGCGGTAGCCACCCGATCCCGCCATCCCCGCGCTGCCGAACCGGCTTGGCTCCAGGGGCGTGCCCGCGAACTCGGTTTTCACCTGGAGGTGAGTGACAGCGTGGCGCACGCCTTGAATCTGGCTCTCGTCCAGGCTGGCCCCGGCGACCTGGTATGCTGCGCCGGTTCGGTGTTCGTGGCGGCTGAGGCGCGGGCGGCCTGGTTTGCCCGCCAGGGCCTGCCGGCGCCGCCGTCCGATCCGGTCTAGCCGCAAGTTGACTTTCGGCCATGTTGTGCTATAGTACCCGTGGCGATAAACTCGACCGCGTATGTTGGTGCGTGCCGCCAGAGTGATGGATCGGAGACATAAGGATCCCTAGTTGCTATAGACGTTGGAGGCATCTGTTCAGTTGAATCAGGAGTTCGGTTTTGACGTTTTCGACGTAGACGATCTCGACCTGGGCGAGGATGAAGAGGGTAACGAGTTTCCTCTCTTGCCCTTGCGCGATACAGTCGTCTTCCCAGGCATCGTCACGCCGTTGATCGTGGGCCGCGACCGTTCTGTGCGGGCCGTGGAGGCGGCTATCGAGGGTGATGATCTGATCGTGGTCGCCACCCAGCGGGTTCCCGAAGTCCAGGAGCCTGGCCTGGAAGATCTATACCCGATCGGGGTGGAGATGGTGGCTGGCCGCGTCCTGCGCATGCCCGACGGCACGACCAGCATTCTGGGTCAGGGCCGGCGACGGGTACGTCTCTTGGGCTTGACCCAGAACCGGCCTTATCTGCGCGTCCAGGTGCAGCCTCTTGCTGAACCGGAGCAGGTTACGCTCGGCACCGAGGCGCTGATGCGTGCGGTGTTGTCCTTGTTCGAGAAGGCGGTGCAGTTGTCGCGGACACTGCCTGAAGATGCCTACGTGGCGGCCATGAACCTGCGAGAGCCGGGACCTCTGGCCGATCTGATCGCTTCGCTCCTCGACCTGGAGCTGAGCGAACGCCAGGAACTGCTCGAAACACTGGAGCCGGCGACGCGCTTGCAGCGGCTCAGCATTCACCTGGCCAAAGAGCTGGACGTGCTGGAGCTAGAGACCCGCATCCAGGACCAAGTTCAGAAAGAGGTAGACCGCTCGCAGCGCGAGTTCTTCCTGCGCGAGCAAATGCGCGCCATCCAGAGCGAGCTGGGCGAAGTAGACGTCCAAATGGCCGAAGTCCGCGAGATTGAAGAAAAGATCACCCAGGCCGACATGCCTGACCAGGTGCGGGCCAAGGCTGACAAGGAGCTAGCCCGGCTGAAAGCCATGCCACCGGCTTCTCCAGACATCGGCATCATCCGTACCTACCTGGATTGGCTGATCGAGCTGCCCTGGAGGCAGGCTACAGAAGACAGCATGAACATCCCGCAGGTGGCCAAGGTGCTGGAGGCCAACCATTATGGCTTGCCGAAAGCCAAGGAGCGGATACTAGAGTACCTGGCAGTGCGCAAGCTGGCCGGCGGAGTATCCAAGATGCGCAGCCCGGTGCTGTGTTTTGTGGGGCCGCCAGGCACCGGCAAGACTTCGTTGGGACGGTCGATCGCCGAGGCGCTGGGTCGCAAGTTCGTCCGCGTGTCGCTGGGCGGCATCCACGACGAGGCCGAGATTCGGGGTCACCGACGCACCTATATCGGCGCCCTGCCGGGCCGGATCATCCAGACGATGCGGACGGCCGGCACGGTCAACCCGCTGTTCATGCTGGATGAAATAGACAAGGTCGGCGCCGACTTTCGAGGCGATCCCTCGGCGGCGCTCTTGGAGGTGCTGGACCCGGAGCAGAACCACGCCTTTTCCGACCACTACCTGGAGGTGTCTTACGACCTGTCCAAGGTTCTGTTCATCACTACGGCCAACATGCTGGATCCGATCCCGCCAGCGCTGCGCGACCGGATGGAAGTGATCGAATTTCCCGGCTATATCGAGGAGGAAAAGCTGGCCATCGCCCGCAAGTTCCTCATCCCCCGGCAATTGGCTGAAAACGGCCTCGACAAGCCCGAATGGAAGCTCGATTTCTCGGAAAAAGCGCTGCGGGCCATGATCCGTGACTATACGTTTGAGGCTGGAGTGCGCAACCTGGAGCGCGAGATCGCCAACGTCTGCCGGAAGGTGGCCCGGCGCGTCGCCGAGAGCAAATCGGCCCCGCACCACGTCGCCGTCCATTCTTTGGACAAGTACCTTGGTCCGCCCCGCTTCCTGCGGGATGAAATGGAGAGGGCCGACGAGATCGGTCTGGCCATCGGTATAGCCTGGACCGAAGCGGGCGGCGATCTGCTGCCGGTGGAGGTGTCGTTGATGGATGGCAAAGGCTCGCTCCTGCTGACAGGCCAATTGGGCGAAGTGATGCAGGAATCGGCCCAGGCAGCGTTGTCCTATGCCCGATCGCACGCCATGGATCTTGGCATCTCTAACGTCGATTTCGACAAGCTCGACATTCACATCCACGTGCCGGAGGGGGCGATCCCCAAGGATGGCCCGTCTGCCGGGATTACTATGGCCACGGCGTTGATCTCGGCCCTGATCCAGCGGCCTGTCCACCGGGACGTGGCCATGACCGGCGAGATCACCCTTCGCGGCCGGGTGTTGCCTATCGGCGGGTTGAAAGAGAAGGTACTTGCTGCGCACCGGGCCGGCCTCAAGACCGTGCTCTTGCCCAAGCAGAACAAAAAAGACATGATCGAGATCCCCAATCGCGTCAAGCGAGATCTCAAGTTCGTCTTTGTCGACCGTATGGAAGAGGTGTTGCCGGTGGCGCTGCTGCCGGAAACGGCGGCAGCCAAGCCAAACTGAGCCGTAGGAGGCGAGTGTGGCCCTACTCCTCTTGATCTTGGCAGCGGTTTTCTTGATCCTGTTCTTCCTGCTGGTGCGTGGTACCGCCCCATCGCTTGGCAAGTTGATCGTCTTTTTTCTTCTCATCGTTGATGGCATCCTCCTGGTTCGCGCGTTCGCGATCCACGTTGCGAAATGGGATCCCAACCCCTTCCGGTTTGACGTTGCCCATTGGCTGACCAAGGACACGCTGATAGATCTGACTCAGTTTGTGCCTGGGTTGGCCGAGGATCCAAGGCTGATCCAACGCGTCGATACGGACTGGGAACCGAATGAAGATCCGAACGAGGAGTGGCTGGTCTTCTACCGATATGATGTGGCTACGGCCAACGTTCGGGTGGCCGCCGGAGGACCTTACGGAGCGGCTATCTACGATGTGAACCGCTGCCGGCCCCCGGCTGTTCAGTCCTATGAATTGGCGCCGGTCAGTTATGACTACCTGGGCCAGGATTGGGTCACGGCGCAGATTGACAACATCATCCCATATACCAGTACCCTGTCGGGGAGCTATGATCGGCCAGAAGTGATCGTGGCGGGCCATACACTCGGCGTGGTGACAGATCTGAATATCTTTCGGAAAGAAGGGAACGAGCCCGACTGCTCACAGGGCCAGGCCTGGCGTGACGCCCGCCAGGAGTCGGCTTGCCCATATCCGGTCGAGTATAGGGTGCTCGGGTCCTTTCGGGGTAACTACCTGATACGGCGCAACGGGGCGACCGTCAATGTATACGATCGCGCCGGGTTTGAGCGTAGCCAAGTCGTGTCGCGCAAGATGTACAGGCCCGATAAACAGACCGGCTCATACTTCTCTGATCCGGACAAGCCTGCGACGCTATTGCCGCCCGTCGAGTTTGGGTTGGAGTTTGGTCCAGGCTGGCCGGACAGTATCCCCCAGGTCTATTATCCGGAAAAGGCAGTGCTGGCTTTTTACCTTTCTCTGACCAAAGACACGGCCGATCTGGAACGGGCCAAAGGATACCTCAGCGCCGGAGCCCAAGAGGCATACGACATCAACGCCAATCCATTTGGCTTGTCCACCGCTTTGGACAGTGTAGCCAGGGCGCGGGACGATCTGGCTCGAGTGCTGGTCTGGCAAATCAAGTACGATCCGGAAATCGAGGAGGAGCGGGCTCATACCGAGCGGCGCGTGACGGTATTGGTGGTCGGCGTCGACAAGGATGGCAAGATCGATTCCGCTCATCCTTGCCAGGTCACGTGGACGATCGTCGGCGTGCCCAACTCCGCAGCCCTGCCTTACGGTTGCGAGTGGCGGCTGGATCGCTACCAATCTACCTGCTCGTCAGGCGAACTGGGTAAAAAAGACAGTGGCGACTATCTGGTCAGCCAGGCCTCGCCTTGATGGTTGAGGCTCACGATTCACCGGGCGATTCATGCCAGGTCGTCCTGGATCAGGATGCAGTTGCTCCCACCAGGCTGGCCGAAGTCCTGGTGGCCCTGGCTAACGGCGACGGCGGTTCTCTTCTCATCGGCCTGGCCGCCAAATCTGATCCCGACAGCCTGGTCGAAAAGGCTCTCCAGGCAGCCCTGTCGATCGACCCCCCGTTGATCATCCCCCTCCCCCAGGTCATCGAAGAACAAGACCACCGGGCAGTGTCGATCGCCGTGCCGCCGGGCCTGCCCCACGTTTACAGCTTCAAAGGCAAATACCTGATCCGCGACGGCGCGCGCAACCGGCCGCTGAGCCCCACCCGGCTCCGCCGGCTGATGATCGAGCGGGGCGCGGCCAGCTTTGAGGCCTCCGTGCCCGACGGCGCGAGCCTGGACGACATCGACTGGGAAAAGGTAGAGCAATATGCCGCCGGCCTGCCCGGCCTGGCGACGGTCGGTCCACAGGAGGTGCTCCTGAAGCGCGGCTGCCTGGCCGCTGGCGAGGCGGGCCGGCGGCCCACCTGCGCGGGGCTGCTCCTATTTGGACGCGATCCACAGCGATGGGTCCATTCCAGTGAGATCGTGGTGGCCCGTTACGCCGGCGCGGCCATGGACGACCGGTTCATCAAGGAAGAGATCCGGGGCACGCTGCCGCAGCAAATCCGCCGCGCCGAAGCGTTCGTCGTCGACAATCTGCGCCGGGGCGTGCGGTTGGTCGACCTGGAGCGCGTCGAAGAGCCCGAGTACCCGGTCAAGGCGGTGCGCGAGGCGATCGTCAACGCCGTAGCCCACCGAGACTATCAGATCCGCGGCGATGAGATCCGCATCCTGTTGTTCAGTGACCGGATCGAGTTCTACAGCCCTGGCCGTCTGCCCGGCCACATCACCGTCGACAACCTGGTGGACGAGCGGTTCAGCCGTAACGAGGCCATTGTCCAGGTCCTGTCGGATATGGGCTTTATCGAGCGTTTGGGCTATGGCATCGACCGCATACTCCGTCTCATGGCCGAGGCCAGGCTTCCCAAGCCCCGTTTTGAAGAGACCGCTGCCGGCTTTCGTGTGACCTTCTTGGGCCACGGCGCCAGCTTGTTTGGGTTCGATCAAGACGCCCGGCGTTGGCGGCAACTGCATCTGAATGAGCGGCAGGAAAAAGCGCTGGCCTTCCTGGCCGAGCACGACCGTATCACCAACCGCGACTATCAGGAACTGTGCCCCAACGTCAGCCCTGAGACGATCCGTCGCGACCTGGCCGACCTGGTCGACAAAGACCTGATCCTAAAAATCGGCGACAAACGGGCCACCTACTACATCTTCAAGTAGCTATATCCCACCTATAACCCACATAAAGCTCATTTTATCCCACATTATCCCATAAATATCCCACATCTCGGCGCCTTTTT
>JAFGOG010000384.1 GCA_016926595.1 Anaerolineae bacterium | reverse complement strand
TATCTCAACGACTTGTGTATTAGGCCGTGTCAAAGCTGTGGAGTCGACCCTTATCCTGAGTATTGTCTCTTCGATGATGATATGCAGACAGTGAAGGGGTTCTTTGATTGGGTGAACGCTGAACTGGTAGAGAGGATTCTGTATGGGCATGGTGCATAATATCGTCAACCGGCACGAGGTTGAGGCGGATGGCATCAGAGCAAAACTCGACAGCTCGGTTCATTCGAGTTAGCAGCTTTTTGTTCTTTGTGGTTAGATCATTCCCAATGGAGCACCCGACTTGACCGAGGCAACAGTACAGGCAGCCTTTTACCTGATTTGCGCCATCTTGGGCCTGACCACGCTGGGCATGGCCGCCCACGTATGGCGCCGCCTGGGCGCCGGCGATTACACCCGCATCGCCATCGCCGCCGGCGTCCTGCTGCTCGGCCGGCTGGCGGGGCTGCTGGGGCTGCTCGCGGGCTGGAGGTCGGGCCCGGCTTATCTCGAATGGGGCCTGGAGTGCCTGGCCGTCGCCCTGTTTGTCTGGGCCTTTCTCCACGGCGCCTTTGCTTCAGCGCGGTTAGCCGCCCTCTATCTGATCGCCTTCGCCGTTGGCGCCGCAGGCCTCGTGGCGGCGCACCTCGCGGCGCCCGGCCTGCTGCCGGGGGCGTGGTGGCCGCGTTTGGGGGCCGCCCTCCTGCTGCTGCTCAGCGTGGGCGCCGTGTTCCTCTGGGGCCGGCGGCGCCGCGGCCTGTCGTGGCTGGTGGGCGCCGCCGTGGTCGTGTCGCTGCTCGGGGCCATATCCGGCCTGGCCGGGCTGCTCCTGGCGGCCCAACTGGCCCACCTGGCCGTCCTGGTTCTGTTCCTGGTGGCCACCTACCAGGCCATCGTCACCGACTTGAGCGCCTACGGCCACGAGCTCCAGACCGTCAGCGAAGAGACCTTGCGCCAGACGCGGGAAATGGCCTTCCTGCTGGAGGTCAGCCAGGCCGTGGCCTCCTCGCTCGACCTGTCCGTGGTCCTGGAGAGGGTCTCCGAGTCGGTCACGCTGGCCATGAACACCAACTGGGCCTATATCTTGCTGTCTTCCGACGACGGGCCCGGCCAGTTGGCCGTCGCCGCCCGGTACGGCTGGCCGAGCCGGCGCCAGGCCCAGGCCGGCCGGTCGCCTTCCACCGCGGCCGTTCGCCTGGACGAATTCCCCCTGCTGCGCCAGGCGGTCTTGGAGCGCCGCCAATTGGTGGCCAACCATCCCGACGATTATGAGCAGTTCGGCCAGCTGCACAATCGATTGGGCCACTCGCAGAGCGGGCCAACCCTCATCCAGCCGGTCCAGATCCAGGATCGGCCGTTGGGCGCCATCCTGGTTGGCCGGCGGAGTACCGGGCAGGCCTTTGACGAGGCCGATCGGCGCCTGTGCGAGGCCTTGGCGGCGCAGGTAGCCGCCGCCATCGACAATGCTCGGCTCTACCACAGCGTAGGCGAGCAGGCCCGGCGCCTGGCCGAGCTGCTGCGCGCCCGCGAGGAAGAGGTCGCCCAGCGCCAGGCGATCCTCGAGTCGATCACCGACGGCGTGGTGGTGGCCGGCGATGCCGGCCAGGTCGTGCTGGTCAACGCCGCCGCCGAGCGGATCCTGGGCCTTTCCCGCCAGCAATTGATCGGCCGGGCCATCAGCCGCCTGTACTCCGAGCTGTTGCGGGCCGGCGGGCGTAGGATGGGCGATCAGGCGGTTATACAGTGGGGCGACCGGATTGTCAAGGGCAGCATGGCGCCGGTCAAGATGCCCGAGGGGACGATGCTGGGCTATGTCGCCGTCCTGCGCGACGTGACCCTCGAACAGCAGGCCGAACAGGCCAAGAGCCAATTCGTGTCGACTGTCTCCCACGAGCTGCGCACCCCCATGACCTCGATCAAGGGTTACACCGACCTGCTGGCTGCCGGGGCGGTTGGCGGGGTCAGTCCTCAGCAGCGCCGTTTCCTGGAGATCGTCCGGGCCAACACCGAGCGGATGATCAGCCTGGTCAACAACCTGATCGTCGTGTCAGAGATGGACCAGGGATCGCTTCAGATCGAGCCGCAGCCGGTGAACATGGCCGAGGTCATTGCCGAAGCGGCGCAGGCCATCCGCGCTCAGGCCGGTGAGCGCCAGTTGGACGTGGTGGTCAACCTGCCGGCCGACCTCAACCCGGTGCTGGGCGACCGCGGGCGACTGCGCCAGATCATGGACAACCTGTTGGATAACGCCTGGCGCTACACGCCGGCCAACGGCCGGATCACCGTGTGGGCAGCCGAGGCCAACCTGGACGGCCAGGCCGGCCTTCCGCCCCGCTGCGTCGTCGTCAACGTCCGCGACACCGGCGTCGGCATCGCTCCCGAAGATCAGGACAGGATATTCGCCAGATTCTACCGCGCCGACAATCCGCTGTCGGTAGAGGCGGGCGGGACCGGCATGGGCCTGGCCATCGTCAAGAGCCTGGTCGAGGCGCACGGCGGGCGGGTCTGGGTCGAGAGTCAGCCGGGCGCCGGCAGCACTTTCAGCTTTGTCGTGCCGTCGGCTTTGTAGGGGTGGGCGCGGCGGGCTGGCTCGCCACCGTACCGGGCAGCGTAAAACTGAAAACAGCGCCGTGGCCAGCAGCACCGGCCATGTCAACCGCCACCTGGCCTCCCAGCCTTTCCACGATCCGGCGCACGATCGACAACCCCAGCCCATGCCCCATTTCCTGCACGCCGGGCGCCTGGGCCAATGGCTCGAACAGGTGCGCCTGCTGCTCAGGCTTGAGGCCAGGCCCGTTATCTTGGACCCAAAACCTGACGATTTCGGGTTGACCGGCTGCCGGCCCGGTCAGATCCGTTCCGTCAAGGGCAAGTAATGAGTAGCCGAGCTCGACGCGCGGCGGACGGCCGCCGTGTTTGATGGCATTGTCGATCAGGTTGAGCCACACCTCTTCCAGCCACGGGCCATAGCCCAGCGCCGCGGGCCAGGATGAGGGCGTCACGATCTCGGCCTGGCACTCTTGGATCATCGGGGCCAGCCGTTGGCAGGCTTCGGCCACGATGCCGCCCATCTCCACCGGCCCAACCGGGACCTGGCCCTTGCGTACGGTAGCCAGCAGCAGCATGGCATCCGTCACCCGGCTCATCTTGATCCCTTTCCTTTCGACGGCCTCCAGCCAACGGCCCACATCCTCGCCGGTCATGGTGAAGCGATCTGTTTCCAGGAGGTCGGCCACGCCGACGATGAAGGACAGCGAGCTGGTTAAGTCGTGGGCCACAGTGTGGGCAAAGGC
>JAFGOG010000383.1 GCA_016926595.1 Anaerolineae bacterium | reverse complement strand
CTCGTCCATCGCTTGAGATAATGGGTCAACTGGCGGGCCAAGCTTTTCCAGAAATCGAGGATAGTTGTAATCATGCGGTGATCAGCTCCTGATGGATCGTTGATTGCGCCACATGATACTTGATTATTCCGATGTTTGCACGTAAAATCCGTTTGAATGAGTCAAGTAGCCAGCACAGCTGTTCCCCCGACTTTTTGAGAAGATACTCAGCGCTCCTCATCTTGATTGGATTGCCCAAGGGCCTTTCTCAGCATGGCCAACCGTTCCTGCCAGCCTTGCTTGATCTGGAAAGAGCGCTGCCGCCAGGTGCCGACGATGCCGTAGGGCACGAAAAGCACCAGGAGGATGTAGACGGCGCCCAGGATAAAGCCGGCCCGCTCTCCGAACGCCCGGTGCAGCCCATAGTCCAGCAGGCGGAAAGTGGCCGCGCCGACCATCGCGCCGCTCAGCGTGCCCATCCCGCCGATCAGCAGAATCAGGAAGGCGTCGACTGTATAGTGTAGCCCAGCGATCTCGGGGCTGATGATCGGTTTGTAGAGGGCGTGCATCACACCCGCCAGGCCGGCGGTGATGGCCGACAGGGTCAGGGCTGCCAGATGGAAGGTAAAGACGTTGTAGCCGAGCATGCGGGCGCGGTTCTCGTTTTCGCGGATGGCGACGCAGACGCGGCCGGTGGGCGAGTCGACAAAGCGCTGGTAGAGCAAATAGATCAGCGCGACAAATGCCAGGGCGATAAAGTAGAAAAGCAGCCGGTTAGAGGGGTTGAGAAAGTCGGGCCGGGGGATGGCCTGGAGGCCGACGTCGGCGCCGGTGTACTCGGCCATCTCGGGGGTGCGGATGATGATGTCAAAGACCGAGGCCATGCCGAAGGTGACCAGAGCAAAGGTCAGCCCAGCCCCGACACGGGGCAGCACGACGGCGAACAACAGCGCCTGGATCACGCTGGCGACGATCACCAGTCCCACGGTGGGGAAAAAGGACCACTCAAAGCTCTTGAGCATGATCCCCAGCAGGTAGGCGCTGAAAGCAAAGAAGAAGGCGTGGCCGAGCGAGAGCATCCCGGTGACGCCCAGCACCAGGTCGTAACTGATGGCAAAGACGCTCAGGATAAAGATCTCGATCATGAGGCCCTGGATAAACTTGGACTGGCCGGCCTCATTGGCCAGCAGGCTGGAGATCGATTGGCCGTCCAAAAGTGCCACGACGAATGGCATGGCGATCAGGAGGGCGATGACGATCAAGAAGCCGGCATTCTTCTTGAGCCGCGCCATGATCGGCGATTGGCGAGGAGGTATCTGTGTAGCCATAGCTCACTCCTTCCTACCCAAGAGTCCCTGGGGTATGATCAGCAGGATGATGACCATCAATAGCACGGTCGAGGCCGGCACGAGAGGTGGGGTGGGCTTGAATGGCTCGGCCAGGAAGGGCAGCGAGATGCCGATGGTGCCGTACTTGATGATGAATTGTTGCATCAGGCCGATGATCATGGCGCCGACAAAAGCGCCGGGGTAGCTGGTCAGGCCGCCCACGGCCAGCGTCACCAGGATCACCAGCAGCAGATTCCCGCCCATCTCGTTTGCCAGTCCAGTGGATGGTCCAGCCAGCACGCCGCCCAGCGCCGCCGTGCCCACGCCCAGTGCAAAGACCAGGGTAAAGACGCGCCGCACGTTGATGCCCAAGGCCTGTACCATCGCGCTGTCCTGCACGCCGGCGCGGATGATCATCCCCAGCCGCGTGCGCTGGATCAACACCCAGATGACGACGAGCATCAGCACGCCGACCAGGATGAGGAAAATCTCGTTGTAGACGCGGATGCGGGCCACCTCGCCCTGGATGTTGATCGCCAGCGTCGAGCAGTTGTACTGCAGCCAATCGGACAGGCTGGTCGCCGGGCAGCTATCGCCCGAGCCGTCGAAGAGGGGTGGGCGCGGCATGGTAAAGCCGGTGCGACCCCAGATCACGCGCACGATCTCGAGGCCGAGCAGGCTCAGGCCCAGGGTCATGAGAATCTGGTAAAGGGGGCGGGCGTAGAGCGGGCGGATGAAGGTGATCTCCATCAGCGCGCCGATGCCGGCCCCAGATAGGGTGGCGACGACGACGGCGATCAGGAACAGCCAGTTCTTGTTCGCGTTGAGCAGGAACGTGGTCAGGGCGTCGTTGAAGGCGAACACGGCGACGCCGGCAGCCGCCACGACCAGGCAAGCAGCGATGGCCTTCCACGGGAGGCGGAAGCCGCCGCTTGCTGCCGCTTTGCCGCGCCGTCCCAGCCCAGAAAAACCAAGCGCGAGCAGACTAGCGCCCAACAGGATGCCGCCCAGGACGAGCACCGGAGGTTTTTCGTACTGCGCCGGCACCAGCAGCGAGCTGAGGGCTCCGGTTTCATAGCTCTGGGTCCAGACGATGGGGCTGTTTTGATAGTCCTCCGGGTTCCAGATGGATACGGCGATGTGGGGCACACTGAGCACGAGGACGAGTGCCGCTAAAGCTAGAGCAAACCATGGCCAGAGCCGCTCTATTCTGCCAGGCAGCCGCAGCCGGCCGAGCAAACGGTCCCACAGCGGCTGGAGCATCAGCCCGGCGGCAAAGATGGCCAGGGGGGGCGAGAGATCGACAAAGGTGTCCGGCCGCACATAGACGCTCCAGCCGATATAGGCGCCGATCATATAGACCGTGCCTTGGGCCATGTTAAAGACGTCCATCAGCCCCAGGATGATCGAGAACCCCGCGGCGACGAGAAAAATCACCGCGCCGACGGCGAGGCCGCGCAGTGTGGTGACGATCCAATCGCGCGTGCTCATCCCCTGGGTGGCGAGCACGAACAGCACCACCAGGACGACGATGGTGATGATGGCCGTCGAGTGTTTGCGCAGTGTGGCAACTAGATTGTTCATTCTTGCCCCCTTTCCTTGGGCCAGCGCCGCCTACGCAGCGCCCAAATAGCGGTGGATCGTCTCCTGGTCATCGACCAGGTCGGCCATGCGACCGGATTGGACCGAGCGGCCCTCTTCGATGATGACGTACGCCTCGGCCAACTGGCTGGCGACGATGAAATTCTGCTCCACCAGCAGCACCGTTGTCTCGGCTGAGAGTTGGCGGATCGCCTCCATCATCTGCTCGATCAGCACCGGGGCCAGGCCTTCGCTGGGCTCGTCGATGAGCAGCAGCTTGTTGTCGGGCACCAGGGCACGGGCTACAGCCAGCATCTGCTGCTGCCCGCCGGAGAGGTTGGTCCCGGGCAACTTGATCAATCGTTTCAGATCGGGGAACAGCCCAAAGATGAATTCGTCTTTGCGGGCCAGATCGCCCTTTTTGCGTTCGGCGATTTTCAGGTTTTCGGCCACGCTGAGGTCGCGAAAGATGGCTCGGTGCTCGGGCACAAAGCCGATGCCCATCGAGGCGATCTCGAAGCAGCGACGCCCCTGGATTTCCTGCCCGTCGAAGCGGATCCTGCCCTGGCGCGGCGGTCGCAGCCCCAGGACCGAGTTGAGCGTCGTCGTCTTGCCGGCCCCGTTGCGGCCCAGCAGGGCGACGATGCTGCCTTTGGGCACCCGTACCGTCACGCCCTGAAGGATGTGGAATTGGCCGATGAAGGTGTGGATATCCTCTACTTCCAGCAGGTAGTCATTTCCCATGGCCGTTCTCCTTTACCCGGCGTGCAGGTCGCCGTACAGCCCGCCCAGGTAGGCGCTCTGGACGACCTCGTTGCTGGCGATTTCGGACGGGGTACCCTCGGCCAACACCTGGCCCTGGTGCATCACCGTGATATAGTCCGAGACGTTCATAACGACGTTCATATTGTGCTCTACCAGCATCACCGTCTTGTTCCCGGCGTCCTGAATTTCTTGGATCAGTTTCATCAGTTCCGGGACCTGCTCGGCGGCCATGCCGGCGGTGGGCTCGTCGAGCAGCAGCACTTCTGGATCGGGGGCGAGGATCATGCCTAGCTCCAGCTTGCGCTGTCCGCCGTGGGGCAGCAGGCGGGCCAGTATTAGCGCTTCCTTCTCCAGTCCGACTAGGCGGATCACTTCCCAGGCCCGTTTCTCATACCGGGAAAAGCGGCGGTGCGGGATGAAGAAGAGCAAGTTGTGGCGGCCTAACGCCTGGCAAGCCAGGCGGATGTTTTCCAGCACGGTCAGGTTGGGAAAGATGTTGGTGATCTGGAAGGAGCGGCCGATGCCCAGGTGTGCCGTGCGGTGGAGCGGCAGGTTGGTGATGTCGCGCCCCTTGAAAAGCACCTGGCCACTGGTCGGCCGGATGTTGCCACTCAGCAGGTTAAAGAGGGTCGTCTTGCCGGCGCCGTTGGGGCCGATGATGGAGTGGAGCGTGTTGGCCCGCACCTTGATGCTGACGTTGGCCACGGCGACGAGGGCGCCGAACTCTCTGCGCAGCTTGTGTGTCTCCAAAATGACGTGATCGCTCATTGGAACCTCCTACGGGTGGCTCGTCACACCAGCAAGGGCGGTGCGGTCTCTTCTGGGGACAGTTCCTGCACCAGCTTGGGGATGGCCCAGGGATGTTCGGAGTCTGGCACCATCTTGACGACGTACATGGGTTGGAGGGCTTGGTGGTCCTCGGGACGGAAGGTATAGGTGCCCTTGGGTCCCTCGAAGCGCATCCCCTCCATCACCGCAACCAGCGCCTCGGCGCTCGGATCCCCGCTGGTCTGTTTCAGCGCCTCGACCAAGGCGATCCCGGCGGCAAAACCGCCGCCGGTGAACAGGTCTGGAAAGACGTCGTGCCGCTTGACGTGCCGCGCTGTCAGCCAATCGTTGACCGGGTTATGGGGCAAGATGTGCGAGTACTTGATGATGCCCACCATTCCCACGGCGTCCAGGCCCAGCGCGTGGCGGGCCTCGCGGTCTCCCAGCCCGCCCGTCACCCGCATTCTATCAAAGATTTGCAAATCGCGCATGTCGCTAAAGAGGTAGCGATAGCCGCCGCCGGCCCACGACTGGACCAGCACGTCCGGTTGAGCGGCAAGGATCTCGCTCAAGTAAGGCTTGAAATCGGTTGTATCGGGAGGGGCAAAGACCTCCAGCACGGTTTTCCCGCCGTGGCCCTCGATGACGCGCCGCCAGGCCGTGGTCGACTGCCGGCCCCAGAGATAGTCGGGAGCGATAAAGCCAAAGCGCTTACCCAGGTGCTCGACGGCGTAGCGGCCGCCGGCTGCGGCGTCTTGGGAGACGTTGGCCGCGGTGCGAAATACGTAGCGGTTAAAATGCTCGCCGGTGATGCTGTCGGCGGCGGCTGGTTCGACGAGGAGGAGGCGTTGATACTCCTGGGCGATCCCGGCTACGACGATGGTGACGGCACTGGAGGTGCAGCCCTGCAAGATGTGCACGCCCTGGTTCTCGATCAAGGCGCGGGCCTTTTGGCCGCCGGTAGCCGGATCGCCGGCGGCCTCCTCGACCAGCAGTTCGATCGACCGCCCGGCTACCCGTCCTGTGCCCTCCGTGGCGTATTCGATCCCCAGTTCCAGCCCCTGGACCTGCATCGTGCCGTAATAATCCAGGGGCCCCACCCGCGAGGCGATGACGCCGATCTTGATCGACGATTCGCCGCGGAACAGGTCCCGTAGCTGTCCCAGGAGTGTCTTGGCCATCCTATCCTCCTTACTTGCCGGGCTGGCTGGCTGGATGGCCACACGCCTGGCCATCCAGCCAACCTGTGGTTCGGGCTTGCTATTCTCCGCTCAGGCTGCCGATGGGCAGGTCGCCGCAGCGATCCTGGTACTCCTCGGGGAGCAGGCAGGGGGGCTCGGGGCGGGTGGTGTCGACGACGGTGTAGAAGGCAAAGCCAGGGTCGTCCAGATTGTCCAGGGTGACGATGTACATGTCCTGGATGGCGACGTGGTCCTCGGGGCGGACGTAGATGGTGCCCTTGGGGCCCTCGAACTCGAGGCCTTCCATGACCCCGATGAGCGTCTCGGCGTCGGCGACGCCGCCGCTAGCGCGGAGCGCCTCGACGGCCATGATGGCGGCGTTCATGCCATCGGCGTCAAAGAGGTCGGGTGGGACGCCGTAGCGGGCCACGGTCTCTTCCACTAGCCAGTCGTTGATCTCGTTGTCGGGGCACTGCCAGCAGTAGAGAATGCCGCTGGTCTGGCCGATGGCGGGCGCAAAGATGGCCTGCATGGTCAGGTTGTCGAAGAAGGAAGCGCCCATGCCCAGCTCGTCCAGCAGGCCCAGCTCGTCGGCCTGTTGGAACATGGGCACAAAGCCGCCGCCGGCCCAGGTGACGATCCATGCGTCGGCGCCCGAGTCATAGATCTGCTCCAGGTAGGGGGTGAACTCGGTGGTGTCGAGGGGAGCAAAGATGTCGTCGATCACGAACTCGCCGCCGTAGGAGGTGCAGGCGTCGCGGGCCGAGGCGGCGCCGCCCCAGCCAAAGCTATAGTCGGGCGCGATCTGGGCAAAGGT
>JAFGOG010000382.1 GCA_016926595.1 Anaerolineae bacterium | reverse complement strand
TTGGTAGGCTTGGGCGTCTTGGTGGGTTCAGGTTCTTTGGTCGGCTCGAGCGTGTTGGTTGCTGTTGGCGTGGGCGTGTCGGTCGGCTGCGGCGTGGGTGTTGGCGTGGGCGTGTCGGTCGGCTGCGGCATATTAGTTGGCTGCGGCGTGGGTGTTGGCTCGGGTGTGTCTGTTGGCGTGAACGTGTCCGCCGGTGCGGGCGCGCGGGTCGGATATGACATCTTGGTCGGCTGCATTTCGGTGGGTTGCGGCGTGCATGATGGTTGCGGCGCTTCGGGTTGGCCGGGCGTTTGTGGCGTCTGAATCTCGGCGGACGATTCAGGTGTGGACCTGGAATACAAAAGCGGCATTGAGGCGGGCCGCACGGCCGAGGGTGTTTGCGCCGGTTCGACGGTGGTTTCGTGCCTGGCCTGCACCTCTACCGTGACCTCTTGAGCCGTTACATCCACCACCCCCTCGATCACGACGACGTGGGTGGCGCCGCTGAATTCTACATCTACGACGAACTCGGTGCCGCGCACCGCGGTGACTGCCGTTGGAGTCTCAATCTCAAAGTGATAGGCCAGGTCGGGCGATGGCCGGATGCGATTGTAGGTTCGGCCTAATCGCTGTTGAAGGACGACGGTGTTGACATCGCTATCTTGCCGGGGATCCAGCCTGGCGACGGCAATCTCTGCCTCAGCATCTAGGCTGGTCATGCTCCCATCGGAGAAGGTCAGTTGAGCGGCGGAGTGGGGTCCGGTGCGGACAGAATCTCCTGCTTGAATCGACGTCCCGATCCTGGCTGGCTGCCAAGTCGCGCCGGCGGCGAGAATATACACCTCCCCGTCTGCCTGGGTCAGTGTGGCGGTGGGGGATGCACCCGGCTCGAGATGGAATGGCAAAAGGTCGGCGGCGATGAAAACCAGGGCGACAAGCACCATTACAAACAAGCCAGCCGCTTGCAGGGTGGCCGCGTGCTTGCCTGTTGCGGGTTCCTGCCGGGTGGGTCTGTCTGTGTGAAGGCTCAGCGAGCCCAGCTCCTCGGGGTGGCGGGCCATCAGGTCGATCAGAGCCGCCTGGTCTCCTTTTTCGACAAGAGCTAGGTATTCACCTATCACGTGAGCCGGGTCACGCTTCATCTCTCAACTTCTTCTATCGGGTGGATGATGCCGATATAAACCATAAAAAGCACAACAGGCCGGTGGATGCACCCCGGCTAACAGCCCCTTCTGCCAACTTCCTTGTACCTGGCACTATTATACCACGGAACTGCCGTATTGTAAAGAACCCTGGAAATCGGGAATCGGGGTTTTCCTTGCACTCGAGCGCGGATGATGGTAGAATAGGGGAAAGACGCTGGAAGAGAAAGGAGTTCTCCCGATGTCCAAATGGCTCAGGATCCTGTTCTTGGTCCATGCTGTAGTCGCCGTGATCGGCGGTCTCCCGTTGCTTCTCGCCCCCGGCCGCACATTGGACCTATTTGGCTGGGCGCCCATTGACCCGCTGCTCAGCCGCATCTTGGGCGCTGCCCTGCTGGCGCTGGCGTGGAGCTCGTGGCGCGGCTGGCGCGGCGCCACCCAAGCGCAGGCTGCGCTTCTGATCGAGGTCGAGGCTATCTTTACTACACTCACCTGCGCCGGCCTGCTGCGCCAACTGCTGGGCGCGAGCTGGCCCTGGTACGTCTGGCTGCTGTTTGGCGTGTTCGCCGCCTTTGCAGCAGCGTGGGTGGCAGCGCTGTCGGAGGTGGTCAGGACGCGAGAGCGCTGAGCGATACGACCTAGGCTAAAGGCCGGGTTGGAGAGCCTGTCACTCAGCTTTTTGCGCTTTCGGCCCCGATAGCGACACCCTTCGTTGCGCTCAGGGTGGCAACCCCGGGCAGGTAGGAGGAAAAGGTGGATTCACTGGAAAGTAACTTGCTGGCCGGGGTGGTAATCGTCGCCGTGGCGATCGCAGGATTGGTTGCGGCGCAGATCTTGCGCCGCCGAATTCTGCGCGCCGTCCGGTCACAGGACGGCCTGGAGCAGGAACGGCAGCAGCAGGTGATCACCATGATCGAGATTGCCGTGTGGGGTGTCACGGTGGTGATTGTCAGCGTGGCCGTGCTGATGCTGCTCAGCAGGTTTGACATCGACATCGTCCCGATGCTTGCCAGCGCCGGCGTGGTCGGATTAGCGGTAGGTCTGGGTGCACAGAGCTTGATCAAGGACCTGCTCGGCGGCTTTTTCATTCTGGTGGAAAACCAGTACGCCGTGGGAGACACGATCAAGGTCGGCGCTCTGTCGGGCCAGGTGGAGCGGCTGACACTACGCGCCACCAGCCTACGCGATATCGACGGCTACCTGCATATCATCCCCAACGGCGAGGCGCGCATTGTCTCCAATATGACCAAGGCGTGGTCGCGGGCGGTCGTGGAAGTGGGCGTGGCCTACGAGGAGGACCTGGACCGCGTGTTTGGAGTGCTGGAGGAGGCGGCTGAAGCATTTGCCCGGGATCCAGCCTGGGAGCTGCACTTGTTAGAAGCTCCACAGGTTCTCGGCCCCATCTCCCTGGGCGATTGGGCCGTCGGCGTGCGGGTGATGGTCAAGACCAGGCCGGGCCAGCAATTGGAGGTCGCCCGCGAGCTGCGGAAGCGGGTTCTGATCACGTGCGGGCGAGAGGGCATCACCTTACCCTACCCACGACAGGAGGTGTGGGTGCGGGACTGGCAGGAAAGCCGGCCAGGCCAGGAACAGAGATAGGCGAGGGCGGGGACCTGGGTGTTGGCGCCGCTGCTGGGCTCGGAACAGATCAGCGAAGAGCAGTTACAAACCGGTTGCCGAGAGGTACTTCTATGCAGCTCATGAAGTGGAGCTTTGTCGCTTTGGTCGGCCTGCTGTCTGTTTACCTGGTGCTGCAGTTCGGCACCCGGCTCTTAGCCAGGCTGCCGCTGCTGGCTATTGCGTTCCAAGGGAGCCTGATCGTGTGGTCGCTATGCTGCTTTGCCTTTCTCCTGCGATCACACGCTCACCCGGCCGCGCGTCTCGGCGGCGGTCTCGGCCTAGTCTTGCTGGTCGCGCTCTTTTCGGTTACGTCCTTTTACAATGTCCGCCTCTACCGCCGCCATGGTCATTTCGATTCGAACTTGTTTCAGCCCTTCCGGGTCACGACTGAGGATGGGGTGGAGATCGCCGGAGTCGCCAGCCGAGACGGATTTCCCAGGGCTGTGGTGCTTAGCCATGGCGTGGCCGACAGCAAGGACGGACACCAGCTCGTCGCCATGGCCAAAGTGCTGGCAGAAGATTTCGACGTTTATCTGTTCGACTATCGCGGATTTGGCGAGAGCGGAGGGGGCTCGACCTTTGGCGCTCGCGAGGTACTGGACCTAAAGGCGGTGCTGGATCTGGTGAACAGCCGGGGGTATCGGAAGGTGGGGGTGGTCGGCAATTCGATGGGGGGGATGGTGTCGGTGATGGAGGTGGCGACCTATCGCAATGCCCAGGCGGTGGTGACGGCCGGCTCGCCAGCGAGTTTTAAGCTCGTGACCGGCATGCGGGCGTCTCTGGGGCGGTGGGCGGTCGACTACTGGCTTGGACGGGCGCTGTACGAGATGGGCTCTCAGGTGCGGGTGGCGGCCGGCTTTGTGCCGATTGAGCCGTTCCTGTCTGCCGACGACCTGTCGCCAATTCCATACCTGGTTATCCATGGGACGGAGGATCCACTCGTGGACGTGTCGGATGCCCGGCGGCTGTACGAGGCGGCGCGTGAGCCGAAGGAGCTATGGATCTATGAAGGCGGCGGTCACTCGATCTCGGACCTGGGCCTGCAGTTCGGCGACGAATTCCGCTTTCGGCTGCGTGACTGGCTAGACCGGCAGCTTGGTCAGTGAAGCGGCGGAGGATCTTCGCCGTAAACGATGCTGGTCAGCGTAGCCAGCGCCGTTCGCAGCGCCTGATTCGTATTCGACGAACGGACGATCCCGAACAACATGGCCTGGAAGTGCCGCATCAACCACGGATTAGGCCGGATGAGGATCGTGTCGCGTATAGTCCATGCGCCCAGGCGCACAAGCAGCAGGCCGACCGTCTCTTTTGGGGGATAGCAGCGCACCTGGTCCTTAAAGCTGGACGGCGCGTCGGACCGCTCCAGGAACTGCTCTACGGTCTCCAGATCGTGGAACCGGAGCGTAGCCAGCAGAGGAAGGAGTTGCTTCCGGACGTCGGCGTTGTGCAGATCGCAAAAGGTCTCGATGGCGTCGGTCACAGCCGGGGGATTGCGCAGCTCCATGCCCAGCGTCCCCATACAGGCCACAAAATCCTCCATGACTTTGGGATCGCTGCCGTCTTTGTATCCCCTCATATAATCTCGCGCCAGCTCTGAGTTCGTATGGTGGTAAAGACGGTAATAGTTGTGCAGGTACCAGTCCAGGTACGACTTGCGAAAGGCGCCCGTCTTGGTCTGCATTTTAAAGCGCGACTTTTCCATAACCCGGCGCATCCATCTCTCCGCCAATGCCAGCCACTCTGAGCCAACCGGGTCCTGCTCGTACAGGATGTTCTGCACGATAGCGATGAGCGAATGGGTATAAGGCGTCGGAGGAGACTGGCCGACGGCTGCGTGGAACGCTTTCTGGAGGAGCGGCAGCATCTGCTCGGGCTGTCGCACGCCATGGGACAAAAGGATGGCCCAGGTGAGGAGCTGGGCGATGCCGTCGCGCCCGGCGGCGAGCTCCAGGATCGTTTCTTCCTCGGCCGTGATATCCCCGCGGGCCGGGTCGATGTAGGGGATTAGCCGCTCGATCTGCCTGCGGGTGTGGTCGTTCTTGTGGAAAAAAGCGTCCATCTCGGCCAGGGCGTTGACGCTCTCGCCTTCGGGCGCCACCGCGCGTAGGATGCCGGCGATGCGCGTGACCACAAAGATGACGCCCGGCATGACAGCTCGCGAGATCCCACCCAGCACTCCGCCGCCCCGGAGCAGCAGGCTGAAGGGGAACTGAGCCAGAACGCCCTGCCACACCCTTTGCACGGCCTTGACCGTGTCAGGCTCGGTGCGGTGGGCAAAGAGGACCGGCAGCGAATAGCCGATAAACGCTTCGAGCGCGTCCCGGTCAAAGCCCAAACGCGGGGCGGTGACCCGGTCAGCGATGGCTTGCATGGCCTGCTCACCGCGCCTGGGGTCCGTCGGCCACAGGTAGTAGAGATAGGTGACGCCCAGAGAGCGCATGACCTCCGACGGCATTAGCGCTGCCTTTTCCAGCGCCTCCCAACTGCCGAGCCGGGCGGCGAGCTCCACGGCCAGCGTGCCGCTTCCCCGCGTCTGCGGATCCACCTCGCCCTGCTTCTGGCCGGCCTGGGTCAGTATGTCTGAAACCAGATCCTGTACCGGTCCAGGCGCTGCCTGGGCAAACTCGACCAGGGCGGCCTGGAGAGCGCTGCGCAGGCTGCTCGTCTGTTGGCCAGCCAGGGCAAGGAATAGCTCCCAGCCCTGATCGGCCGCGCGTTTTTCCAGCTCGACAAAGAGGGCATCTTTCAGCGCACCCCAGAGGAAGGATTTTTCCTGGGCCTGGACGCCTAGGTCGGCATAGGCCGCCACCTTGTCTGTAACCGGGCGGGTGGCGGGTGTGTTCACCAAGTCGTACAGGCGTTGGCCGGCGAAATACTCGTAAAAGCGCTCGTACTCGAACCCGATCTCACGGTCGGGGTCGGAGCCCCGCAATGTCAGGATGTCGGCGTTCACTAGGTCCATGAAACGTTGGTTGATCGGCTCGCCGCCCAGCAGCTCTTGGCTATAGACCACCTCGAGAAGCCGTACTCCATTCAACTGCTCCTTCCGGATTTGGTCGGCTGTGATCTGGTTGGTATAGTTGCCTGGACTGATCATGAGCGGAACAAGATCTGTGACCAGCAAATCCAAGTCCATTGGGTCCAGGCGCTTGGTATCGAGCAAGTGTTTGATGTAAAGTCTGCGGAGTTCTGCGGCGCGGAGTTGCCCAGGGATGCTTTTACCAGCCCATGTCTCGGCAACCAACTTGAGGGCGAGTGGATCGCGGATGATCTCCCGAACGTTGACCGGCAGATCCCCGTACCCATCCTGCAACTGAAATACACCCTGGTATCTGGCATACACGGCCGGCAATTCCTCAAGGCTAAAGGGCCGGAGTTGGATCCAGTCTTCACCTCTGGGCGGCTGCTGGCCGCTGCCGGCGAACTGGATTCCGCACTGGGCTGCGTCTGAAATGCGGTAGTATTTGCTGGGGGTCAGTATCAGGTCCTTTCTAGCCCTCAACCTGCGCCACGCTTCGGGCCGGCAGGTGAGAACAACCTTGAGCCAGGTGAAGGGGGGGCCTTGGACCAGGGCGCAGATCTGCCGCAACAACTTGTCGGGCGCCTCGTGCTCGTTGATGGCGTCGAATATGAGGACCACACGGCGGTGGGCGATGCCGTCGATCTGGTTGATCTCGGTCAAGATGTCGTCGATTCTGCGGACGCCTTCTGCGGTGGAGATTTCGAGATAGTCGCTAAAGTGCTGGCTCAGAATCTGGCGGATGGGCACGCTCACGTCAAAGTGCGCGCTATCATACATCAGGATGCAGCACTCGTCTACATCTCTGTACTCCTCCACAAGCGACAGGACAAAGCAGCTCTTGCCGACACCTGAGCTGCCCAGGAGGACAAAGGCCGGTTTGTCGGAAGACAGAAACTCCTTGAATGCCCGGTGAACTGCCTCGCGCGGCAGGTACAGGGCCGGATCGTATCTGTCCTCCGCTGTGCCCAATCGGTCTTCGACGACAAAGCCGGCCACATCTTCGAGCACCTTCCAGGTCAGCCGGGGTTCCCGGCGGCGAACCTTGCCGATCTGGTCCAGCACGGTCCCGATCCGGGTAAAGAACTCCTGGAACGTTTCTGCTTGACCCCCGATTTCGACGTTTTCCCACACGACGGTAGCTAGGTAATGGATGACCGAGCTGGTGAACGAGTCGTAAAGGGCGGCGTCGCTGAGGCTGAGGCTTGAGGCTATCGCATGCGCATCGCTGGCGGCCTTCTGCCAGTGGATGATCAAGGGGTGCAGCGGCACGAGACGCTGACCATCCTTGCGTCGCAGGTAGAATTCGTGATCTGCGCTTGGCATTTCGGCCGGCAGGTCACCGCGGACAATCTGGGGCTCAAGGCCGGTGAAAAAGACACATTCTCGCCCTCCTTCGCCTTGCCTGCACAGCATGAGATCATAGTTCTGAAGGAACGAAAAGAGCTCGAGCACTGCACGCAGGTCTACTGCCACCTTCTGGTACAAATCGCGCCATGCCTCCTCTGTCTGAGGAGGCAACCTATGAGCGAGCCGATTGCGGATTTCGATCAGGCGGACAAAGTGGCCCTGTATGCCCTTGCGCTCCCTGTCTGTACCAGGTTCCCAGCGGAGATCGGCCAGCTCTGGACAGGCGAGGCGATCGCGGTACCCGGCATAGGCGTCCAAGGTCGTGAACAGGAGCTCTCTCCACACCCCCAACGTGGCCTTGTCGATCTTTCTGGACAGCAGTTGGTTCACGGTTGGGTCGGGTATCTCTTTGATGTCGTTCTGCATGTACTGGCTGATGACCTGGAGGGCCACGGCCCGCAGCCCGAACTCAAACACCTGGAGTGCGGTGCGCGTCTTGCGCTCGAGGTCGGGCTCGCCCAGCAGCCGCTTGTAGTTGACGGCTAGGGGATAGGGGAAGTGGGTCAGGATCAATTGATCCAGCTCATCGGCCGGGCTCATTGGGCAGCTCCTTTTGGATCTGTCGGATCAGCTCGACGGAACGGTCGTGCCACAGGTCTTTGGGCTGGCCCTCGAACTGCTTGAACATCTGCTTCAGGGTCTGTTGGGCGCTGTTTAGATCGCCAGCGTGATAGTGGGCCTGAGCCAGGGTGTAACGGCTCTGGCGGTGGGGCTCTCGCTCGGCGGCGATTGCTTGCTCTAGCTCCTGCCGAGCGCGCTCGATCTCCCCCTGCTCCAGCAGCGCCCGGCCAAGGACTGTGCGGCGGTGCCACTCCTGGTCGGTATCAAGGTCAATGTGCAGCGCCCGGCGGGCGCACTCCTCGGCTTCTTTCGCCGCCTGTGGCTCGTTGGGGTGAGCTTCAAGCAACCACCAGGCGAGGTTGATCCACGCCTGAGACAGGTGCTTGTTAGAGTGGACAGCTTGCCGGAACGCGACAAGGGCTTCGGAAAGCCGCTCGTACTGCTCGGCCAGAATCTGACCACGAGCGTTGTGGGCCCGGGCAATGCCGGGCGCGCGCTCCAAGGCTGTTATGGCCTCATCATGCCTGCCCTGTTTTTCCAGCAGCAACCCCAGCCGGTAGTGCGCATATTCGTGGTGTGGGCGGATGCGGATCGCCCGGCGCAGATGCTGCACGGCTTCATCCTGCTTTTGCTCGCGCAGTGGTTCGTCCTGCTCGCCTGCTTTGAGACACGCCTCGGCCCAGTAGAGGTAGTTGGCAGGATAATCGGGCTTGAGGCGGGCGGATCGGGCGAATGCCGCCTGGGCGACTTTTAGATCGGCGCGGCCCAGGGCGATCACCCCCTCGGCAGTGGAAGCAAAGGCCTCGATGTCCGGTTCTGGCTGGCACGGTGTGGGCTTGGCAACGACAGACCGTAGGCGCTGCCAGGCACCTTGGGCTGACGGTGGGAGGGGATATGCCAGCTCTTGGGCTCGCCGCAGATGGGCCTGCGCTTCGTGCCACGGATCCGTCGCACCGTCCAGCTGCAGCTTGCGCTCGCCGATCTGAGCATGGGCCAGCGCCAGGCCGATGTGCGACAGCGCCAGCAGGCGCCGCCGGGCATCGTCGCAGGGCGGGTCGCCGGCTGCCTGAACTGCCTGGTCAAAAGCCTCGATGGCCAGTTTGGCTGTCCAGTCCTGCCGGATGTGGTGATAGGCCTGGCCCAGATGATAGCACACGGCGGCGCGGTACCTATCGGTTCCGTCGCGCAGGATACGAAAGATCTCCTTTGCCTCGGTGTATTGGCCCAAATTCATGTACACGCTGCCCAAAGCGTACTGGGCCAGCACATAGTCTGGATCGAGGCTCAGGGCTGCCTCCAGCTTGAGCTTTGCCTCCTGTAGGAAGGCCGCGTTTTGGGGCGAGCCGGCATAGGCGCGCTGAAGCTGCAGCCCTTCGGAAAAGAGCTCAAAGCTCTCCGGCGAACCGGCTTGCAGGTCTCCCTGGCCGGCGTGGTACACGACGCGATAGGCCGATCGCTGCAGCAGAGGGGCCCAGCCGGACCTCTGGCCCTTGGGCGCCACCTCCCGCCATACGCACTCTACTGCCCCGCTCCTGCTGTCGCTCAGGTAGATGGTGATATGCAGGTCGTCGCCGGAGGATGAGACCAGCCCTGAGATGTGATAACGCACGGGGCGAAGGAGGGTGCCGAATAGCCTCAGGAGTCCCTGCATGGGGACCTGAACCATGCCGATGGTTACCGCATCTACGAATCGAAGAAGGGAAGCAGTCAGTGTCCCACCCTCATCCGGCGTGCCAAAGCTGGGAAGGTCCAACTCTTCCGATAGGGTCAAGATCTCCTCGGCCTGGGTTCGATGGACAAAGGCGATCTCGCGCAGCATGGCGGCAAAAGCGCCGGCGATCGACGGGCCGAGGTTCTCGCCGGTCAGGTCGTCGAATGGCAGGAGCAAGTAGCCCGAGCGCTGCCGGCGGTGGATCGCTCGCAGCACTAGGAACAACAGGAGCGCCCCCAGGGCAATGAGGACAAGGCGGGTGCCCACATCCGCCAGCCACTCGAGTGTCCTGCTGGCGAGGGCGCGTGGCTGATCCCTGCGCTTGTTTTCGCAGTCGGTAAGAGCCTGCCATGCCTCTTCTGCCAGCGCCTGGTCTGCGCCGCCGGCTGCGGCCCTGAAGTGCTGACAGGCCTCTTCGAATTCGCCTAGATCTTCATAGAACCGGCCCAGCTTGAGCTCCAATGCCTGACTGTCGTCGGGTGAAGGCGGGGGAGTCTGCTGAGCGAGGGCGAAGGTTGGGAAAGCCAGGCTGAGAATCAGTAGAAACCAGGCTATCTTTCCTATTCTGAGCTGCCAGTGACTCATTGTAACGGCCTCCCTGCCGGCGATGCGAAATCGATAGATGTGCGCCACGGCAAATTGTAGCACAGAAAGGGGGTTTGGTCAAAGCCCTCGGTGCGAGACCAAATGCTGGCGCCAGAGCAGTGGGCGGTCATCCAGGAGACAATTGTGAGTATTGACTACAAGATCGAAATGTGCTAAAATGCATACCAGGCTGGAGGGTTCTGGCACTCACAAAGAGTAGGAGGGGTAGATGTCCGAGGAACCACGCAAGTACAGGGACGAGAAGGACGAAAAGGACGAAAAGGAGGAAAAGAACCGGAACGAGAGTTGGGAGGAAAAGTGGCGCCGCGATCCGGTCGACGCCGCGGTCTGGGCTCTTATTCTCATCTGGGTTGGGGTGGTGTGGCTGGCCCACAACGCCGGTTGGATCGAGAAGATTGTGGAAGAGCCTGAGAAAGCGTGGGCCATCGGCTTTCTTGGCGCCGGGGCGATCGTCCTGTTGGGGGTGGTCCTGCGCTTGGTCGTGCCGGCCTACCGGCGGCCGATAATCGGCAGCCTGATCTTTGGCGCCATCTTGTTCGGCATCGGGCTGACACAACTGATGCCCGGGGTTGCGGTTGGGGCGATCATCCTGATCGGCATCGGCGTGATCATCCTGCTGGCCGGCATTTTCCGCCCAAAGTGAACTCTGGGTTTTCCGGGCTCGGCAGGCGCTACCCATTCGCGGGCAACGCCTGCCGTTTCTGCCTGGGTGAGGGAGAGGTAATCCTCAGACGCGATTTGGGCGATTAGTCCTTTTTGCGGCTTTTTTGGCTCTGGCGTCCACCGCCGTATGCGCCCAGGTCGACCAGGACGGCGATGATGAGCAGGACGATTTCGAGGCCCTTGATGCCGTGCGGCGCGACCAGAACGTAGGCCAGCGTTGTCCACGGCAGGAAGAGGCTGCCGAGCAGCGGCCAGACCCAGGTGTCAAAGGTCATCCGCCAGCGCAGTGGATTGACCAGGTACCAGACCAGGATCCCGAGGCGCGGGCCCAGCATGGACGCGATTGTGATCAGACAGCACATCTTTTCCTCCTCGTTTGAGATTTTTTGATTATTCCAACAGCCCGGCGCGGAATGCCCGGGTGTAGTTCAAGCAGTAGCGATCAATGCCCAGCACTGCCTCGACCGCTAGAATTGCCTTACGCAGCTCGCGGTCGAGCGGATCGAGGATGGCGCTGTCCAGCCCGGCCTCGAGCATCAGCGTCAGGAAGGCCCGGTTGATGAGCGAGCGGGAGGGCAGACCAAACGACACGTTGCTGAGGCCTGAGGTGAAATGGACCTTCGGGAACTTGGCCTTGACCGCGCGCACCGTGGCCAGCGCAATGCGGCCGGCGTCGCCGCTCGCGCCGATGGTCATGACTAGCGGGTCCACGTATACCTGCTCGTCGGGAATGCCTGCCTCGCGCGTCAGGCCGATGAGACGCTGCACGATCTCCAACCGGCCCTCGGTCGTCGCCGGGATGCCCTTGTCGTCCATGGCCAGGGCGATCACGCCGCCCTGCGCTTGGGCAGCGAGGGGGAGCACCCCCGCCAGCCGTTCCTGCTCGCCGCTGATCGAGTTGATAAGGGGGGCCTTGGCCGCCTTAAGCAGGGCGGCCGCCAACGCAGATGGGTTGGCGCTGTCCAGGCACAGCGGCTTGTCGACCGCCGACTGCACCGTCTGCACCAGCCAGATCAGGTCTTCCGGCTCGCGCTCCACGGGCGTACCGGCGTTGACGTCGATCCAGGCTGCGCCTGCTTGCGCCTGGTCGCTGGCCAGCTTTTGGATGAACGCCGCGTCGCGGTTCAACACTGCCTCTTTTACCTGTTTGCGGGTACCGTTAATTTTTTCGCCGATGATCTTCATTCTGTCATCTCCTTAATTTGCCCTGACGGGGGTGGCGGGCCCACCGGGGAAAAGTCCTCATAGCGGATCGACTCGCCGGGCGGGACGACCACAAAGTCGTCGTCCCAGGGGCCAAAAAGCATCTTGCGCACCAAGGCGTTAGAGCCGGGTATTTCCTCGAACCGCAGGCTCCAGCGCTCGGCCAGGCTGCGGGCATATTCCTGGTAACGCTCAATGCCATCCCGTCCGGTGTCGATCAGAGCCAGGCGGGTGTAGTGCTTGATCATCTCGCGGATGACCCACTCGGCCTTTTGGGGTCCGTACTTGTCTGCCAGCCGGTCATAGTCTTTGAAAGGCGTGTCGCCGACTTCAATCCATCCCTTGGTGAGGTAGTAGGTGCCGGGCTCGGCGCGCGATTGCTGTTTGTAGGCGCGGCCAGAGCCCAAAAAGATGGCGATGCAGTCGTCCACTCGCGGGACAACCAATTTGCAGCCGTTGGCCCACAAGCCGATGACGGCCATGTTGCACAGACCATAGCCCAGGATAACAGTATCGACGGCGCCCGCGGCCGTGTCGATCGCGTCCTGGAGCGCGCGTTTCAGGCTGGTGGGGTTGATGTGGAGGCCAAAATCGAGGACCTGGTACGACACATCGGCCGGGAGGAGGGGCAGCATCTCCTCCATGACGGTGGCGCAGGCCAGAATGTGACGAGAAGCGGGCATCAACATATCCTCCGATGCGTCGTGATCCTATAGTCTCTCAGGTCTCGGTTATATAATACCCTGGGAAATTTGTCAAAGTTGAGGCAGAGATGGGCATCACTTTTTCGCGTCATGATGAGTTGCCGCTGGTCACGATCTGTGGTAAGATAAAAACCGCTACCGGTGGCAGCGATGCTTCCTAGAACCGCTGCGACAGCAGCCATACCAACTTGAGGAGGAGATGCTATGGGCGAACCCATTATCCGCTTCCGGGCAGATCGAGAAGTGATCCAACCGGGCGAGAGCGCGACTTTGCGCTGGCACGTGGAAAACGTCAGGGAAGTCTACTTTTTCACCGAAGGAGAGCGGTGGCGAGAGCATGGTGTAGTGGGCGATGGAGAGCAGCAGGTCAGCCCTTCACAGACCACCACCTACTGCCTGCGGGTGATCAAGGTCGATGACTCGGTTGAGGTGCGCAAGAGGACGATCCAGGTCCAGCCTCAGGCTCTGGCGGCGGCTACGGCCAGCCGGATGTTCTCTGTGGACAGGGCCGAGATCCGGCCCGGCGAATGCGTCACCTTCCGCTGGCGCGTGGATGGGATCAAGGCTATCTACTTTTTCGCCGAGGGCGAGCGCTGGGAGGAGCATGGTGTGGTGGGCGAAGGCGAGCAGCAAGTCTGCCCCTCGCAGACCACTACCTACTGCCTGCGGATCGTGAATCGCGACGACTCGGTGGATGTGCACAAGATCCCGATTCAGGTCCAGGTTGAGGCAGGGCTGCCGGCCTTCTCGGCTGACAGAGCTGCCGTCCGGCCCGGCGAATGTGTGAATTTTCGCTGGCACGTCGAGGGTGTCAAGGCGGTCTACTTTTACCCCGAGAGTGCAAACTGGCAGGATCATGGCGTGGCGGGCGAAGGCGAGCAGCAGGTCTGTCCCTCGCAGACGACCACCTACTGCCTGCGGGTTGTCAAGGCCGACGACTCGGTCGAGATCCACTACATCGGCATCACGGTCAAGGGCTGAGAGACCCGAGAGGCCAGGTCCAACTCAGGAGATAGCACGTACGTCTCCTCCTGGAGGGGTGAAAATCGGGCTGCCGCTTCCGGCGTTACACCTCCGGTTTTCACCTGGTTGCCTGGCCTCTCTGTCAGGCGCCTAGATGTACAGGTCCCTCCTGGCATACGTCAGATATGCGCCCACCATGCTCACCACAACGATCGCAATCGATAGCCCTACAAAGGTCAGATCAAGCCTTGATTCGCGCAACAGCATGCCTGCATCAAAGTACTTGAAGGGAGAAAAGTACTTGAGAAAGTCCAGGTTCTTGTTCAAACCGGAAATGACCGACAAGAAATAGGTTCCCAGCAGCAGCGATACCGCCACAGCGCCGGCCCGTTTGTACCGTTTCATAGCGCAGCCGAGGAAAATGCCGACGGCCAGAAAGATCAACTGCATGATGAACAACGCCAGCATGCACAAAGCCAGAAAGCCATAGAACTCGCCGTCAGGTTGATAGCGCTGCGTGCTGACGAGAGAGGCGCCCAACGTGATCAGCAACAAACCGATGCAATTGACAAGCGCCGCCAGGGCCTTGGCCGTCACTACGCGGCTGCGGGCCACCGGCAGGGTCAGCGAAAACTCGACGGTTTTGTCGCGCTCCTCTTTTGAGATGATGTCGCTGCCCCACATGGCGGCTGCAATCGACAGCATAAGCGCATAATAGGTGAACATCACCCCGAAAAAGCCGCTGACTGTGGTCAGGTTAAAGGCCTGGAAATTGAATGCGGTCACCAGGGCCGGGGGCATGCTGTCCAATATGGCCAGCATCTCCGGGTTGTTATAGTACGCAGAGAACTTGCTTATCCCTACCCAGACGAACAGGATGACAATGACGCCCCAGATGAACAGCGATCTCAGGTTCGCCTTTAGCTCTCTCACAAAGATATTCATCTCTTGGCCTCCTCACACCACAGCGGGGATATCCCGCCTGGTATAGAGCAGATAACTGCCAACTACCGCAATCACGATCACCGCCACACTGATCAGCACCAGCGGTGCGTCCCAGGCCCCGTTCTGGAGGATATGATTCGGCTCAAAGTGCTTGAAGGGGGTGATCTTTTCCAGTGCGCTCTCGCCGAGCAGGTCGCCAAAAACGCTCAGCACGTACATGCCAAATCCAAGCGCCATGGCATAGGGCGTCACGCTCCTGACCCTTTTCACCAACAGCGAAATCACCAGACCTACGCTCAGGAAGAACAGTTGGAATGGCACGATACTCAGCAGCAACAGCAGCAAGGGCATCATTTCATAGGTCCTATCCCCTTTGAACAGGGTGGTAGTGATGAGACTGACGATCCAGACGACAATGTCGGTGATGGCCAAACCACCCAGCGCGGCGAGCAGCTTGCTGGTCAGAATCTGGGTACGCTTCACCGGCTTGGTCAACAGAAAATCAGCCGTCCATTCCCTCTCTTCGACAGACACCAACGAAAACCCATAGTTCGCAGCCTGGATGGCCAGACATATCTGCACAAAGAGGAAGAGAAAGCCGAAATAGCCGAGGATCGTTGCCAGGTTGACGCCCTTGATGCCAAAGGCGGTGAGCAGCTCTTCCGGGAAATTGGCCATCATCTCATTCATCAGCTCGGCCTGATCGGCGAAAGAGGAGAACAGCGAAACATAGATCAATATCAGCACCGCGACCGCCACCGACCAGGCGATCACTGATCTCAAGCGCATGTTAAACTCTTGGCGGAGAATATTCGTAGCCATGGTCGTCACCTACTCGTAATAGTGCATAAAGATCTCTTCCAGCGTTGGCTCCTCGATCGTCACGTCCGAGACCCTTATCTCACCGATCTTGTGCATGACCGCATTGACGTCGCCCTTGTAGAAAAAGCGAACGGTGCTGTTGTCGTGCTCCAGATTGGTTACCCCAGGCATATCAAAATAGGCAGCATCGACATCGCCGGCCACCACCCGGACCTTTTTATAGTTGTTCTGCTGCAGAGTGCGGATGTCGGCAATCTCGACGATCCGCCCCTCCCTGATGATGGCCACGCGGTTGCACATGCGCTGCACTTCGCTCAGGATGTGCGACGAGAAAAAGACCGTCACCCCGCGTTGATTCTCCTCTCGAATGAGCTCGAACGATTTTCGCTGCATGAGCGGGTCGAGGCCGGCAGTGGGTTCGTCCAGGAAAAGCAGCTTGGGCCGGTGCAACAGCCCCTGCACAATTCCCACCTTTTTTCTGTTGCCATAGGACAGGTCTTCGATGCGCCGGTTCATCTCAAGCTCCATCAGCTCGGCCAATTCGTGCATCCGCTGCGTGCTGTCTTGAGGGTAAAAACTGGCCGAGTACTTGAGCAGGTCAATGACCTTCATCCGGTCATAGTAGAAAACCTCGGAAGGCAAATAGCCGATGTCCCGTCTGAGCTCTGGCCCATACTGCATGCAGTCCTTGCCAAAGATGGCGGCGCTGCCGCTGGTAGGATGGATCAGCGACAAGAGCAGCCGGATCGTGGTCGATTTACCTGCGCCGTTGGGCCCGATGAACCCAAAGATCTCTCCCTCATCCACGCGAAATGACAGATCGATAATGCCCCGGGCCTTGCCATAGTACTTGGTCAAGTGGCTGACTTGGATGACACTCATGGCGACACTCCTTATACGACAAGTCGGAAAAGTATACATTGGCACGACGAGCGCCTGCGAGAATGGCCTGGCAGTCGCATGACCAATGGGTCACATTTTGCATCTTAATAGGAAGCTTGTCAAGTTGTGTCTTGTCTACGGTAAAGTGCTATCTTGTCTTGCATCATGGCTGGGCCGGTTTGACAATTAGGGCAGGTAGTGCTACGATTCAGAGACTGACTGATTAGTCAGTCAGTGATCCAGGCCAGCAGGAGGAAGTATGGCCGAAGCCGTGAGCAAACGCGAGCAGTTGCGCACCGAGCGTCGCCGGCAGATTGTCAAAGCAGCCTTGGCTGTCTTTGCCGAAAAAGGGTTCAACGCTGCCAACGTCTCGGATGTGGCCGCCCGGGCTGGGGTCAGCCAGGGAACCATCTATTGGTATTTCGAGAGCAAGGAAGATCTGCTCACCCAGGCGCTTCGAACGTTTTTCGATGATTTCGGACAGGGAACTACTAGCGCTCTGGCGCAATGCCCAACGGCTACCGACAAGCTGCGCGCACTGGGCCGGGCCATGGTCGATTTCGCGGAAGAGGCCGAAGGACTATTCACCCTCTTTCTTGAGTATTGGGCGTCAAGCCCCCGCCGTGCAGAGGCCGGCCGGCTTTGGACCGGTGTGCTGGTCGAATACAAAGACCTGGTGGTCGGGATCGTTGAACAGGGAGTCGCAAGTGGCGAGTTCAAGCCGGTGGACGCCGACTCGCTGGTATGGGCGATGATGGCCGCCTACGACGGCCTGGCGGCCTACGTCATGTTCATGCCAGACCTGGACCTAGCCCGGATCAGCCAGGCCTTCGTAGAAACGCTGCTCAAAGGCTTGCAAGTGAGGAGCGATACTTCCAGTTAGGGCATGAAGACGATCATCTCTTTACCAACCGCTTGTGAATAGAGGATCTGATGAAGATCGACTCCCGGAACCAGCCTATCTTTCGGCGGTATCGAGCTCCAGATGGGCGTTGCTGTTGGGCTGGGTTGCTTTTTGCCTTGTTTTCTTTGAGTTTTGGGAGATTCGGATCCTGTGTAGCCACTGTCCCTACTATGCCGAGAAGAGCCACTCCCTGCACTGTATCGTCAACTACAGGGCAAACTGCTGAGAGTTTTCGCAGGTCGGTAGAGACTAACCAATAGTGAGGAGGCGTTGTAATGGCAGCAGAAGCCCAGGTTCGAATGCAGAACGTGGCCAAAACCTACCAGATGGGCGAGGTACAAGTCCATGCCCTGTGCGGCCTGGACCTGGCGGTGCAAAAGGGCGAGTTCGTGGTCATCGTCGGCCCTTCAGGGTCGGGCAAGACAACGACGCTGAACTTGATCGGCGGCCTGGACTCGCCTACCAGTGGGGAACTGATCGTAGCCGGGACCGACGTTGGCCGCTATAACGAAAAGGCGCTGACTGCCTATCGCCGTGACCAGATCGGTTTTATCTTCCAATTCTTCAACCTGCTACCCACCCTGACGGCCAGCGAAAACGTCGAGTTCGCCCTGGAGTTGGTGGAGAGGAACGGGCGCAAGATCCACCAGCGGGCACTCGCCCTGCTGGAAAAGGTGGGGCTGGGCGAGCGGGCCGACCACTTTCCCAGCCAGTTGTCGGGCGGCGAGCAGCAGCGAGTGGCTATCGCCCGCGCCCTGGCCAAGGATCCACTTATCCTCCTGGCCGACGAGCCGACGGGCAATCTCGACTTCCGCATGGGCCAGAAGGTGCTGCGCGTGATGCAGGACCTGAACCAGCAG
>JAFGOG010000381.1 GCA_016926595.1 Anaerolineae bacterium | reverse complement strand
GCGCTACAGCCGGCCCAGGTTGAAAGTGGCGAGCTCGTCCCAGGCGTAGCGCAGCGGCGTCCACCACTTGTCTCGGCCGATGCAGCGAAAGTAGGGCGGCTGGACGGCCAGAATTGTATCCCCGATCTTGTAGCGGGGCAGGATGGGCGTCGAAACCACCAGGCTGCCCCACTCGCCTGGGCGCATCTCGTGCAGCATCTTGACGCCTGACCTTGTCTGGATCTCAAAGAAAAAAAGGTCATAGTTGGGCGTCCAGGCCCGTTTCTCGTCGCGCTGTTGGCCGAACATGCCCTCGGTAGCGCCATAGATCTCGCGGATGGCAATCGGCCCGTACAGCGCCGTGAGCGCCGGCTCGTAGCGTGTATTGATGCCTGGCACGCTGCCCAGCGTTGCTATCTGTGCCTTCCAGATATTCTTGGGGTAAACGCCGTGGGCGCGGCGCAGGTACCGGGCGAACTGGACGGCGGTGGGCGCCACGCCGCCGATCAGCGTCACATTCTCGTCTTTGCATTTCTGACAAGCCAGCTCAAAGCGCGCCTCCCAGTCTCGGATGGTTTTGCCGCCCCCCAAGGCGTCGATTTCATCCTGTGTTGGCGCTGAGCGGATAGGCGTAGAGGCTGAAACGTACCTGGTATAGATGCCCGAGCTATAGCCGTACTCTACCTCCCGCTCTCCTACCTTCACAGTCCCTACCACCGAGGGAAAGTTCAGGTTTAGGTTCACCCCTTGAAAGAGGTCGTACCGGCCGCTGCTGGCCACATAGTTCATCATTGCCCTGCCGGCGCTGACCCGCATGCGCAGGTCGGTGGGCGTCATGGGCACGAATTTGGACTCGCCCTTGGTCGTGCCCCGGGTGATGGCCCAGCCGATCGGCTCTTCGGACAGGAGCAGGCGCACTTGGCCAGCCATGACCCGGTCGATGAGCGGCTTGTACTCGTCGTACGTCGTGATGGGAAAGCCCTGTCGATAATCCGCGATGCTGTCGATCTGCGCCGCGCTGTGTTGGGCGCCATAGTCCGTTTCGGCGTACATCTGTAGGAGGCGATGCAGGACCTGTTCCTGCGCTTCGGCTGGGGCTTCGACGGCGTCGTGCCATGGCTGTAGCATGGCTGTGAGTATCTGAGCGGCTGCCTGTGGATCGATGTTGGTCATGGATCGGCTTCCCCCAATGGATTCCCGCGCAGTATACCACGTCGAGTTGCGGGATGCAAATGGACAATCAGCCGGCTATCCCTTTGCGTCCTGGCATTCTCGGTGGTATAATGGGCTACCATATGGATCGTAGGCGAGCAGTGGGTGAGGTGGAAAGAGGCCAGGGCTTGACCAGGACCGTCCTGGTGCTCTTGTCCTTGTGCGCGATCTCCCTGGCGGCCTGTGGCACGCCGCAGCCGATGCGGGTTGTCCTATCAGCCGACGGTAGAGAACAGGCCCTGGTGGTTACTGCCGAGCAGATGACCATAGGCGACCTCCTGTCGCGCGTCGGCGTTACCCTCGGCTCCCTTGACCGTGTTGATCCCGACCTTTACGTGCTGCTTTCACCCGGCATGCAGGTCAAAGTGACTCGCGTCAAGGAAGAGTTCGAGACTGCGCAGCAGGCGCTGCCATTCGCCCATCAAACGGTGCGCAGCGAGCGGGTGCCTCAGGGGGAGCGCCGTCTCTTGCAGGCAGGGAGCAACGGCAAACTAGAGATCACTTATCGTGTCGTCTTTGAAGATGGGATCGAAGTGGCGCGGGAAGAGGTGCGCCGCACCGTCGTGGTTGAGCCGGTGGATGAGGTCATTGTCGTGGGAGTGCAGGTGGAGCTGACCTCGGTGCCTGTCACAGGCACCATTGTTTATCTCTCCGGCGGCAATGCCTGGTTGATCCGTGAGTCGAGCGACCTGCGGCGCAACATCACCGGCTCTGGCGATCTGGACGGCCGGGTATTCGATTTGTCACAGGATGGCGCCCGTCTCCTCTTTACGCGCGCTGTGGCCGGCGGCGGCGGCGCGCCGCTCAACTCGCTGTGGATGGCGCAGCCTTCGCTGGTAGGCGAGGAGCCGCAATCTCTGGACATTACTGGCGTGATCTGGGCGGCCTGGGCGCCCGACGGGCGCCGGTTTGCCTACTCGACCGCTGAGCGGGTGACCGGTGTGCCGGGCTGGAAAGCCAACGATGACCTGTGGCTGGCTACGCTGGGCGATGGTCCTGCTGCGCAGATCGAGACGCGAATGCTGCTGCCTGCCACAGCCGAGATCCCCTACGCCTGGTGGGGACGGGTCTACGCCTGGTCGCCTGACGGCGACTACCTCGCCTATGCCCAGTCTAACGAGATAGGTATCGTCGCCCTGGTCGATGGGGAGTTGGTGCCGCTGGCCTCCTTCCCTACCTTTCAGACGCGGAGCCATTGGGCCTGGGTCCCTGGTGTTTCCTGGTCGCCTGACGGCTATCTCCTCGCCTTTGTCGGCCACCGGGGGGATGTGGAGGGATTGAGCCCTGAAGACAGCCCCGTCTTTGATCTCGTCGTGGTCAGCGTGGACGGCAAGCTCCAGGTGTCTTTGGTCGAAGAGGTGGGCATGTGGTCTGATCCGCGCTGGTCTCCCACCGCATCGGGGATGCTGGTCTACGGTCAGGCCCAAAGCCCTCGCAACTCTCAGGACAGCCGTTATGAGCTATTTGTGATCGATCGGGATGGCAGCAACGCCCGGCGTCTGTTCCCACCTACCGGCCTGATGGGCATTATTGCGCCAGATGTCGCCTGGTCGCCGGCTGGCGACGCGATTTTGATCGAATACGAAGGTAACCTCTACCGTGTGGACGTGCAGACGAACCGCCTGGATCAACTGACGAGTGATGGCCAGAGCTCAGATCCGAGGTGGGGCAGGTGAAAAACGGCGCAACGCGGTCGGCGCTTTGGCTAAAGCTGCGCCG
>JAFGOG010000380.1 GCA_016926595.1 Anaerolineae bacterium | reverse complement strand
GGCTGTTGGACGAGGGCTGGGCGTGTTGGACGGGGTAGGCGACATTGCGGCAGTCGGGCTGGCGACGACCGTCTGGTCAGAAACCGCAGCAACCTCAGTCGGCGTCGGGCTGCCGCCGCACGACGCCAGCATGCTCAATATGAGCAGCAAGCAGCAAGCCACAAGCCCCCTGGACGAGGGCCTGGTCGACGAACGGTATGATCTCCGAGCCATGCCCATCACTTTCCAACACAGAAACGGCTAAAAATGTTTTCCAGCAGATCGTCACTGGTAGTCTGCCCTGTGACTTGACCCAGGGCATGGACGGCCGCCGCCAGGTCAATCGCCACCAGGTCAGCAGTCAGTCCGTCCTGGGCAGCCGCAAGGGCCGCCCCCACATGCTCAAGCGCCCGGCTGAGCCTCTCTTTGTGACGAGGGTTGCTCACCACCGGCACATCAGAAGCCATGACCTGCCCTGACAGCACCGTCTCTATAATCGCTTCCTCCAAAGCGTCTATCCCCCGACCGGTCAGCGCTGAAACAGGAACGGCCGGCGCGGCGAGAATGGGCGCCAGGTTTGCATCCTCACCGGCCTGTACCAGGTCTATCTTGTTCAAGGCCACGATCGCCGGCTTGGAGCCGATCAGATCGGCGATGGCCCGGTCGGCATTGGTCGGCGGCTCACTGGCGTCCTGCACTAACACGGCCAGGTCAGCCTGGTCCAGCGCCTGGCGGCTGCGCTCGATGCCCAGCCGCTCGATCGGATCGTATGTCGCGACGGCGATACCGGCCGTGTCGACCAGGACAACCGGCACCCCCTTTAAATTCAGCGTCTCTTCCAGTGTATCACGGGTGGTGCCTGGAATGTCGGTCACGATAGCCCGGCTGGTACGCAGCAAGCAGTTCAACAGGCTCGACTTGCCTACGTTGGGCCGCCCGACGATCGCGGCGCGAACCCCCTGCCGATAGATGATGCCGCGGTCGGCGCTGGACAACAGGTCCTGCAGCGCGCCCGCAGCCTGGTCAAGGTCTGCGGCGATGTCCCGGACAGGAAGCTCATCCTCCGAAAAGTCGATGCCGGCCTCGACGTGCGCCAGGACGTCTAGCAGCAAGGCCCGCACCGACTTCACCCGCTCCGAAAGATGTCCCGCCAACTGCCCTACCGCAGTTTGGAGCGCCCGATCGGTCTTGGCCTGCACCACGTCCAGAACCGCCTCAGCCTGGGCCAAGTCGATCCGCCCGTTCAGAAAGGCACGGAGCGTAAACTCGCCCGGTTCCGCCAACCGAGCGCCGCCTTCCAGGCAGAGGGCCAGGATACGCCGGATGGCCACGATCCCACCGTGGGCATCGACCTCTACCACATCCTGGCGGGTGTAGGTGCGCGGCGAAGGCATGTGCACCGCCAGAACCTCATCGACAACCTCGCCCGTGGCGGGGTCTGTGATATGACCATAATGCAAATGATGGGGCTCGAAATTGCAGGCGCCAGCATCCGGACGCTGCAGTGGGCCAAGGCTGAACAGGCGCCGCAGGATAGCCAGCGCCTGTGGCCCACTCAACCGGACAATGCCAATGCCCCCCTCACCGATGGGCGTCGAGATGGCGGCGATGGTATCGTCGAGGCTGACCATAGAGCTCTATTGCACCTGATACTTGACCCGGGCGCCAACGTGGCCATAAGGAGTAGACAACGTCTGGATCAGATCATCGCCCTCCCGGACTATATAGGTCAGAACACCGGTAGCAGCCAACTGCGCAGCCATCGCTTCGTTACTGATCGAGCTGCCAAAGCTTTGCGATTCGAGGACGATCGCTACCACGTTGACACCCCGCCGGTTTAGCTCGTAGGCCGCCGAGACCCAGTAATCACGATCCGTCGCCGTGACGATGACGATCGTCGTGTTGCGTCCCAGGTGAGCACCCTCCGCTGCCACGACCTCGCCGATCGGTATGCGGCCCTCGGCGCTGATCACGGCCAACAACTCCAGGATCTTGGTCAACTGCCGCTCCCCTCGGTCAGCGGGGATCACTTCCCGGTGCCGGCTGTAACCGATAAAGCCCACCGCCTGATCACGGGCGATGAAATGCTTGGTCAAGGAGGCCCCGATCGTCACCGCATATTCCAACGAGGATGGCGCCAAGCGAAGCTTGGACGGACGCTCCCACGGCAGCAGCAGCTCGGCGCGGCCTTCGGGTTCGGCCCAGATCAATTCCAAATGAGCAGCGCGATCGAGATCGAGAAAGAGCCAGACGTCGGCCGTGGGGTCCAGCTCGAACTCTTTGGACATGAGCCGGCCTGTCCGCGCGGTAGACGGCCAATGGATACGATTAAAGCTGTCACCCGACGCATACTCCCGGACCCCAGACACATTAGTAGTAACATAATGGGTCCGTCGTCGCAGTGTACCGCCTCCAGAAAGCGGTCCCACCATGGGCGCAAAAAATGGCAGGTCGACGGTAGCTGGGTACACGATAAAGGATGTCTCAACCAGGTGATCGAGCTGGCGCTGCATGGTGAACAGTCCAAAGGGGTCGCCGCTGGTCAGGCTGATCGGCCCGAGAAGAAAGCGGCCACGCTGCCGGCAACGGGTCTTGACGCTCCAGGTCCGAGCCTGGCGCGATCCCAGCGAATCGACCACCTTGCTGGCTGCGTGCTCGGGTAGGGTTGAACGATCTCGCACTTCCAGCCACAGCTTGGGGAATAGGCTCCGGTTGGTGACCACGAAATGCTCCTCTGCCATCTTGCCCACCTGCGAGCGATTCGAGTGGGTGTGGCGCTGGACATCGACCCAACGGATCGAAATCCAGGCCCACACGTAGCAGAAGACAATGAGCGCCGTCAGCAGATACCACAGATTGTAGAAAAGCTCGCGGCCTGTACCAATGGCTCCGGCGCCAGCTATGATCCAGACTACAATAACGATCCAGCTACGCTTCAACGCGACCTGCCATCAGCCCAGTCTATCGCTGGTCATCACTTTCTGGGAACGATCGTCACTTTTCGTTTCTCACCCACACCCACGCTCTGAGTCGTGACCAGGGGATGGTTACGCAAGGTCACATGCACCACCCGCCGCTCATAAGCAGGCATCGGCTCGAGGGCTTGCAATCTGCCGCTGGCTGCCACCCGTTCGGCGACGCGAGTCGCCAGGCTTTCCAGAGCACGGCGCCGCCGCGATCGATAGCTTTCCACATCCACGACCAAGTCTGTCCAGTGTTTCATCCGATGGCTGACTATAAGGCGAACCAGGTATTGCAGATCGCTCAGGGTCTCCCCGCGACGGCCGATCAAGATGCCCAGATCCTCTCCCCTTATGTTCAGCACTAGCGGCGGCGGTTGGCCCTCGTCGCCCAGATCGCGCCTGATCGTCGCCTCGACCTTCACCTGAAAGCCCATACGCGTGAGCAGGTCGGCGAGGATCTCGCGGCCCACCTGCCCGGCCTCTGCGCTGGGCACGTCAGAGGTTGCGCTTTCAGGCGCCGCGCGAGTCGCCGCGAGTGGTTCAGGCGTCACAACTTTAGGCGCCACCCGCTCCGGCGCCTCAGGCTCAGGCGCCGCGTGTCCACCTGCCGATTCAGGAGCTGGCGAGCGCTCAACCGGCGCTTGGCGCGGCGATTGAGCGCTCGCCAGCGGCGGAGCTTTGACCACAAGCTGCACCCGGGCGTTTTCAGCGCCAATCCCCAGCAACCCCCTGCTGCCTGGGTGCAATACCTCAATATCCACCTGGTCACGCCGGGCGCCAAGCATGGTCAGGCCGTTGACAATGGCGTCTTCGACTGTTTTACCGCTTGCGACGACGCTTCTTCTTCCTCTGGGTTCCACTTTGGGTTCCTCCCACCTTGCCTTCTGCTGCATCTGAGGCGGCGCCTGCGCTGCTCGTCTCCCCACGGCCGGCCCGAGAAGGGGAATCCCCCTCGGAGGATTGGGCAGGCCGGGGGCCACCCAATAGACCTCCCAGGCGCATACCTTTCCAAAAGAGCAGTCCCTTCCAGCCCGAGATAAAGCCCTGGGTGATGATGCCGATGACGTTGGACACGACAAAGTACAGGGACAGGCCGGTTGAGAAATTCAGGCTGAAAAAACCGAACATCACCGGCATCATAACCGTCATGCTCTGGTTCATCGAAGCCATTTGCGGGTCTCCGCCTGCCGGCGTGGCCATCTTGCTCTGCAGCCACATGGTAAAGGCTACCAGGACAGGCAGCAAGTAGGTCAGGCCGCCCAGCACGCTCGGCTCCACACTGAGGTCCATGCCCAGGAAAAAACGGTTGAGGGGCACGTCTGCCGAGATCATCTGCCGCAGCGGCCCGTACATGTTCTGCGATAGGCCAAGGAGCTGCAACGGCTGATGGCCGAGCGCCTGATTAATCGACTGCCACAGGCCAATCCAGATCGGGAACTGGATGAGCATTGGCAGACAACCGCCGAGCGGGCTGGCGCCCGCCTCGCGGTACAGCTTCATCTGCTCCTGAGCCATCCGCTCCCGGTCCTTGCCATACTTTTTCTGCAGCTCCTTGAGCTGGGGCTGGAGATCCTGCATCTTTTTAGCCTGACGCTGCTGAGGCAGCATCAGCGGCGTCATCAATACCCGGATCAGGACGGTAAAGATAATGATCGCCAGCCAAAACTGGTTGCCCACTACGCTGTACAGCCACAACAGCGCATTGAGCATTGGCTGGAGGAAGAACGTGTTGAAAATGTCTCCAATACCCAAAGAAAACCTCCCACTGAGCCGTCAGCCATGCACGATCGGCCGTTGACTGCCTGCTGCTAGCTGACGGCTGAAAGCTATTGGTCTACTGTGACACCGGCGGCGAGAAGGACCACGCAGGAGCCAAAAGCCCGTTAAGCACTTGAAAGGCCTGTACCTGGCCATTCGACAGGATGACGTATACCTGCTCGCCCCAAATGACCGGCGTGGTCAAAATGCTGAGCCCTTGCGTAGGGCTGATCCACGGCGATCCCACCGGCTGGCCCGATTGGCCATTGAGAGCCACCACCCGGCCATTTGCGGTGGCGACGACAACCAGCTCGCCGATCTGAACTGGCGCCCCCCGGACATAGTCGGTCGCTTCGGTCGAATACGGATAGCCGGGCAGCGCCTGTCCCGTCGCGGCGTCCAACGCATAGACCTTGCCGTCGAGCGACGATACGTACAGCCGATCCTCTGCTACCAGCACTTCAGACCAGATCCAGTTTTCGGCCTGGAAATCAAAGCCCGTTACCTGCTGTCCCGAACCGGCCTCGACGGCATACACTCGCCCGTCAAAAGCCCCCAGGTACAGCGTGCCGTCGTTCGGGCTGGGCTGGGCAGCCAGCGCCCCGCCTGCCTTGAAACTCCATACCTCCTGGCCGGTTTGAGCATCGAGGCAGTAAAGGTGATGGTCCATCGCCGGAACGTAAACGCGGTTCCCGATGACCAACGGCGAGCCCCAGATCGACTGCTCGGCCTGGAACGACCAGCCAGGCTTGACGGCGCGCGTTGCCGTGTCCACGGCGTATACCTGGCCGCTCGACGTCCCAAAATAGACGACGCCATCGGAAAAAGCCGGCGCAGCCAGGATCAGATCATCGGCTGCTACGCGCCACAGCTCCTGACCGGTCACCGGATCGAAGGCAAACAGGCCGGCGAATTTGTCCTGCGGTGAAGCAAAGCCGACATAGGCCGTCTCGTCGTGGACGGTCACCGGACTCCAATAGAAGGTCTGGCCCCGAAACTCGCCTGTGGGCATGAACATGGCCTTTTGCACGCCGGTTTCGGCATCCAGCATATAGACTTTTTGGGGCAAGCCGCTGATGGCATACACTACCCCGTCGACCACTGTCAGGCCAGGCCAGTTCTGTGGCAGCGGCGCAGTGCCGCACGCCGACAAGAGAGAACCCAACAAGAGCAGCGCCACGGCTGCTCCCCACATACGCCTACCTCTGATCAAATTACAGCCTCCTTGAGACGCCAAGATAACACACATCCCTATACGCGTCAGGGGACCGGATCGTATCCCCCAGGGTTGAAAGGTTGGCAGCGCGCCAGCCGCTTCAGGGCCAACCAACCACCCCTGATGGCGCCATACTTTGCGACAGCTTCATACCCGTAATGGGAACAGGAGGGATAGAAACGGCAACTGGGAGGCAGCGCCCTCGAAATCGTCATTTGATACAGGCGGATAAACCCCATGAGAATGTATTTCACGACGATCCGCTCAAGCCCGCGCGGCAAAGCAGCAGATCGACAGCCTGATCGATCTGCCGAAAAGATGCCGCCCGCAGTGGATGCCGGGCCACCAGTACCACATCCCATCCCGCAACAACCTGTCCATCCCTGATCCTTACCCGCACCGCTTCGCGCATCCGCCGCTTGAGCCGGTTTCGCTCAGCCGCTTTGCCCAACCGGCGACCCACCACAAAGCCAAAACGGCTATACGGCAGGCTATTCGACAGGGTTGACAGCACTAACAAAGGGTGAACCAGGGTGTGTCCCTCACGACGAATGCGCTGAAAATCGGCATTCGACCGCAGACGCAGCTTGGCGCGCATGTCGTCCGGCCGCGAGGGCTGGCCCCACTAACCCGGCCGCCGTAGCATAGGCCAACCGCAGGCCACACCCTGTAGCCCACCAAGTCATACTGTCAGGCGGTGGCGGCCCTTGAGGCGTCTCGCCTTCAGCACCAGCCGTCCACCTCTCGTCTTCATCCGCGCCCGAAAGCCGTGCACCCGCAGGCGGTGCCGGACTTTGGGCTGCCAAGTTCGTTTCGGCATACTCATACCTCGCCTGTGAAATTCGCAAGGCGTGATTATACCTTCTTTTCCACCTTACTGCAAATCTGTGAGGTTGGATGCCCACAAAACAAAACCCGGTTTCTTGGCGAAACCGGGTTTCTTGGTCACTTGTCACTACTCCATCGGCTTGGCCATCGCTACCAACCCGAGCGTCAGTTGGCGGAAAAAGCTCTTGGGCGGCATTTGCCCCTCGCCATACTGCAGGTCGCTGACCGTCGCCTGCACCTGCAAGCCGGTGGTTTCCAGCATAAATGGCACGCCAACCTCGGCCAGTACTGCCTCGCCCTTGGGTGCAAGCCTGGCCCGCATCTGTTCGTCGTTGTAGGCGTATTCGCTCATCAGCACCTTGGTGACGGTCCGGATGTCGCTTTTGTCGAAAAGCCACACCTCGAAAGCGGTTACGCTGTCCGGCTCACCCTTGCCGATCAGCTCTGAGATGCCCACGCCGCACTCGCCCAAAAAGTCGCCGGTTGGCGTCTCGATGCTGAACGACTCGTCGTAGGTATCCTCACCTAGCTTGTAGGTGGTGATAAAATGGCCCAATGGCGGTTGGCCGATCCCCCTCCACTCTTCAGGAAGAGGCGCTTCTGCCTCTGGCAAGGGGCGGGCAGTCACCGGCCTGAATCCCGCTGCAGCGCGGCGCTGCCTGAGCAGGCGCAAGCCGATTACAGCCAGGACGAGCACCAGCAACACAAAGACAAACACCAGGCATGGGATTTTCAGCCGATCCAGCAGCCCTTTGCTGGGAGCCGCCTGCGGCTCAGCCTCGGGAGTCGCCGTCGCCCCGGGAATAGCAGTCAGGCCAAGCGCCAGTTGCAGATCGTTCAGCTTTTGTATCTTGTCGCTGCGGCCTTCGGCTTCGTAGGAGGTAGTTGCGCCGCTAAAGGCCTGCTGTTGTTCCTCAGGGCTCCAGCCCGACAGGAACTGCTGGACGCGGGTTAGATCTTTGTCCAACGCGTACGAGTCGGCCGCCAGCTTCACGTACTGGATTTTGCCCTCCTCCGCCAAATCATAAGTCTGAGGGTTACCCATCTTGGGTGGAACCACACCCCAAAACAGAAGCATGCCGAGCAGTAAGCCCAGAATCAGGCCGCCGACAGCGGCTACGATCAGCCTCGTGTTACCGCCACTCTGGTTCATCGTGGTCTCCTTTCTCGCCGTGTTGGCTCGCGGGAAAAGCACTCTTAACAGTTGTTTATTGTATCACAATGCCCTATTTTCGGCAAATCCACAAGGTGGGCGTTGGAGGTTGGACGCTGGATACACGAACGTCCAACTTTTAGCCTGCGACGACTGCTTGCTTGGGTGCGCGGCTCAGGATCTCGACGCCGCCATCGCGGATGATGACCAGGTCCTCGATGCGCACGCCAAACTCGCCAGGCAGGTAAATACCCGGCTCGACCGTCAGCGACATGCCAGCCTGCAGCGTATCGGTCGACAGCCGGCCTGCCCCTGGCTTTTCGTGGACCGCCAGCCCGACGCCGTGGCCCAACCCATGGCCAAACTTGTCGCCATAGCCGGCAGCGGCGATCAGGTCGCGGGCGACGGCATCGGCCTCCACCCCGGTCATGCCGGGCCGGATGGCGGCCTCGGCTGACTGCTGGGCTCGCAACACAATGTCGTACACGGCCAGGTACTTGTCGCTCGGTTGACCCAGGCACACCGTCCGCGTCAAGTCTGAGCAGTAACCGTCGACCACACAGCCCAGGTCAAAGACGATCGGCTCGCCAGCCTGGATCGCCCGGTCGCTGGGGTGGGCGTGGGGCAGCGCACCGTTCGGTCCGGCGGCCACGATCAGATCAAAGGCCACCTTGCTGGCGCCATGGGTGCGCATATAGCTCTCGATCAGCCATGCTACCTGGAGCTCGGTCATGCCTGGCCGGATGACTTCCAGGGCATGGGCCAGCGCTTCGTCGGTGAGCGCCACCGAGCGGCGAATCGCCTCGATCTCGGCTTCGTCCTTGACCATGCGCACCGACTCGACCGTGTCCTTGAGCGGCGCCCAGTCGACGCCATCGGTCGCCTGCGTCCAGGTGGCGAGCTGATCGACCGTCACGTGCTGGCTCTCAAAGCCCAGGCGGCGCACGCCCGCATCGGCCAGCAGGCCGGGCAGCAGCTTCTGAAAGTTGTCTGTGATCCGGGCCAGCTCCCAGCCGGGCGCTTCGCGGCCCACCTGCTCATAATAGCGGAAATCTGTGGCCAGCACGGCCCGGCTGGCCGTCACCAGCAGCAGGCCGGCCGAGCCGGTAAAACCAGTGAGGTAGCGCCGGTTCTCAGGCTGGCTGACCAGAAGAGCGTCAACCTCTCGTTCGGCCAGTATCTGGCGCAGCTTTGTCAGTCGCATCGGTTTCTCCTTTCGGTCCGGGTATGTTGCGAGCCCGTTGCTCGACCTACCCTACGGTTGAAACAGGTCTCACCCGGTTTCTGCGTGAAACCACGCCCCAACCTGTGAAAGGGTGAGCGGTTACACGCGCTCAACCTACATGGCAAGTAGTATAGCACGGGCAGCTAGCAACGTCAAAACGGCAGTCGCACGGCAGAGCCGGCATACTTATGTCAATTCCTCGGGCCCGACATATTCATCCACGAGATGCCAAAGGTCCACTGCCCTGTCGGCTATCTCCCAGCTCTCAAAGCGCTGGATCTCCAGCAGCCTGGGCAGTCGCCGGTACAGCTCTGGCAGTCCCAAGATCTCCTCGATCTGCTCCCGGATCCACTTGTCGTAGGCGATCGGATAGGCGCGACGGGCAATAAACAAGGCTTGCAGGAACTCGCGGAAGGCGTCGTACAGCCGGTTGAACGCCTGAAAGTTAAGGCCCCGCTCTACGAACGGCGGTATGTGCTCCAGGTTGTTGAAACAAAAGCGGCGGACCATGGCCAGCCGCTCCTGGCGCAGCTCTTCGCCATAGTAGGGCAGCCACTGGGCCTTGAGCCGCTGCAAATAATCGCCGCGCTCCCACAAGGGCGCGCTGTAGACCAAGGTGTTGCCGATTGCCAGCTCGAACTCGTCCGGACCGCCGACCCAACTGTGCGGCCTGGGCGCAAAGCGGCCGTCCACGAACTCTAGGTCGACGTGCGAGAACCTGGCCAGCCGGCGCAGCGCCTGGAAAGCGGGCCCGGCCTGGTACAGATCCTCCCACCACCGCTCTAGCTCGCCCTTCTTGGCCGCCAGCACCTCGGGCAGCACCAGGATCATGACGTCCAGACAGCTATCCCACCGGGCCTTGCCCCGAGCGCAGGAGCCGACCAGGATGACCGCCTCCGCGTCCGGATGATGGGAAAAGGCGCCGACGATCGCTTCGGCTGCCCGCTGGTGCTCGACCGTGGGGTAGGCGGCGTGGAACTCCATCCTTCACCACCCAATCCGTTTCAGCGCGCGCATCGCCAGGAAGGTGAGCCAGGGCGAGGGGTTCTTTTTGTCGGCAAACGACCAGCCCTTCCACGCCTGGTACATCGACCCGGCGGTGTAGCGTCCCTGCCCATCTGCCTGAACTGCTATCGCCGCAGCCATCTCTCCCAAGCGTGGATCGCTGTGGGTGAAAGGAAATCGGCTGAGCACGTCGGTCACGTGCAGGATGTCGTACCACACGAATGGGTATTTCAGCTTGCGATAGTCGGTGCCGGCGCCGAACAGGTAGGGCTTGATCTCGGCCCGCAGCTCCCAGTGCCGCAGCAGCATCTCGGCGCCGGTGTGGGCGGCGGAGCTGTCCAGCCACCCCGGCGCCTGGGCCAGCGCCTTTAGGGCATAGACGTTGGCGATGGGACACGGGTCGGTTTTGCGGCCTGGCCCACGGAACCGGCCCAGCTCCGGAGCAGCCACGCAGCGCCAGCCATTCTCCTCGACCAGGCCGGTCAGGTGCTCCACCGCCCGCGCCACGCGCGGATCGTCCTTTAAGCCCATCGCCTGCAAGGCATAGATCAGCACCGGCGCGTCACACAGAACCCAAGTCCAGCGGTCCTGGCCGTCTCCGCCGAACGCTTTGGGGATGTTGATCAGGCTTTGGAAAGCCCCTTCCGCCGACTGGTGGGCCAGCACCGCCTCGACGGCAGCCGTCACACCCGGATCAAAAGCCCGCAGGCCGAAATCGGCCAGCGTGCTCAGCTTGTGCAGCGGATGGCCGGCGTCGTTGTGCCGCCGGATGGCATAGCCGGGCCAGGCGGCCGCCTCGGCGACCAGCGCCTGCACCTGGGGATGGACCACCATCGCCGCACGGGCAGCCTGCGCCTCGGCGTCGCCCTGTGGCCTGCCGAGCAGGTCGACCAGGGTCCGGTAGCGGGTCCACGGCTCGTTAGATTGGAGCAGCCACTCCATCACAGGTGTCTCGCCCATCTCACATCCAGTCTCCCTCAGAATAGTCGAAACCTGCCAGGTCTGGCCTTCAAGCGCCCAACCTCCAATACTCTCTGATCTGGGCCGCGTGCTGCTTTTCGTCGCCGGCTTCCGCCTGCAATAACCGGGCAATGGTCACCTTCCACCCTCTGAAGCGCACCCCACTGCCCCTATCCAGCTCCTCGGCAGGGATCGTCTGCACATTTTCCACCAGTTTGCGGTGCGACTCTTCTACCGAGGCCACCATCTCGGCCCAGTCGGTCTTCTTGTACTGTGCCACCAGACGGGCGTTATAGGTCTGCCAATCGCGGTCGTGATAGGCGTAGAATGCCGGAAGCTGACCGGCCAGGACCTCATCGGCGGCGGCCAGGTTGGCCAGGTCCCAGCCCACCAGGTGAGCCAACAGGTCTTTCACCGACCAGACGCCGAGAAAAACCTCATCCTGCTGCTCCGCTGACAAGAGAGCCGCCGCGTCGAGGATTTCCCGCCGCGCCTCGATCAACGCGGTGATGATCTCTTCCTTCTTGGCTTGCGCCCTGCTGTTCATGATGTCGCCTCCCAGACGTAAGCGGTCATGCGCCGCTTGGAACAAAAGCCCAGCCGCCGGTAGAGGGCCACAGCAGACCGGTTCTCCTCGGTCACCGTCAGTTCGACCGTCCGGATGCCCGCTTCCCAGGCCGATGCCAGCGTTCTGCTCAGCAGCGCCCGGCCCACACCCCGCCCCTGGTACGCTGGGGCAACCGCCACCACGACAATGAACCCCTGGTCAGGCTCAGGCCGGACGAGCATGATCGCCCCACACAACACCCTGCCGTGCAGCACGATCCCGCTCGCGTCCTTGACAAAGGCGCCGGCGCCCCCATCGCGAACCGCCTGAACCATCCGTTCCGTCTCTTCAAGCGTCCTAAACTGAGGATAGATGAGGGCATCGACCGTGTCGCGGTTGGCATCGTGGAAAAGCTGCGCCGCCCGCTCCAGGTAACAATCATCCCAGACGCCCATCTCATAACCGCAGGGTGAGGAGCACAAGCCCTTGGTCAACGTGACCGACATGATCATCCGTTCGATGCCTCTGAACCCGAGCCCGAGATAGGCCTGATGGATCGCCTCCTGGTGGGCCAACAACCCTGCCTGGCTGGTGATGTGCCGGAATCCGGCCGCCCGAAGCCGGGTCACTATGTGGTTCACCAGCCGGGCAGCCAGGCCCTCTTCCGAACAATCGGAAAGCAGATGTACGAAGGACAGTCGCCCGCTTCTAGCCCGCTCCAGGTAGACGACCAACCCCAGACCCTGGTCGCCCCGGCAGGCAACCCAGCCGTCCATCCTGCCCAGCCGGATCGCCCGCCGCAGCGGCCCGACCGTCGCCGCCAAGTCCTCGCCCCAGACGGCGGCGCCGGCCCAAACGTAATCGTCGATGACCTGCTCCGCTGCGCCCACCGCCTCAGCCAGTGGGCGCAGCTCGACCCCACCGGCCGTCACGCGACACGCCATGCCGAGCGCATAGCCTGGTGCTCGTCGACGATCTGCCGGTGGGCGCGCACGTTCCTCAAGAGCGAGCGGCGCAAGTCCTCGTCAGCAACCCTGTTGGCCCACTCCTGCAACAGATCGTAGGCAGTGGCCAGGACCTGCTGAGCGCGGGGGTCCTTCTCCGCCTTGAGCACCTGGTAGCAGGTCAGGTAGATCCGCAGCGGTTCGTCGGTGCCCTCCAGCGAACCGGTCTTCAAGTAAGCCAGGATCTCTTCCACCTGGGCCCGGGCCTCGGCCAGCTTTCCTTCGGCCAGCGAGACGCGGGCCAGGCCGGCCAGCGACTCCATCGCCAAAAAGTGCTCGCCCAGCTCGCGCCGCAGCGCCACGGCCTGGCG
>JAFGOG010000379.1 GCA_016926595.1 Anaerolineae bacterium | reverse complement strand
CGGTGGCGCTGGAGGTGGGCTCGCGCTTTGCCATCCGCGAAGGCGGCCGCACTGTCGGCGCCGGCGTCATCACCAAGATCGTCGAATAGCAGGGGGAGTATGGCCAAGCAGAAGATTAGAATCCGGCTCAAAGCATTCGACCATCGGCTGCTCGATCAGTCAGCACGACAGATCGTCGATGCCGCCGAGCGGACAGGCGCACACGTTGTAGGCCCGGTGCCGCTGCCGACTCACATCGAGAAATTCTCGGTTCCACGGTCACCGTTCGTCGATAAGGATTCGCAAGAGCAGTTCGAAATTCGTACGCACAAGCGGTTGATCGACGTGATCGAGCCAGGCTCCAAGACGGTCGACCAGCTTATGCGGCTGCAACTGCCGGCTGGAGTGGACATCGAAATCAAGCTATAACTGAAACCTGGCCACGCCATGCAAGTGCAGGGCACCATTAGCCCGCAAACTGCAGGGCTGCGGAGTACCGCTTTTTTGCGGTGAGGGATGATGCAGGGTTGCCCACCCTAACAGTCCCAAGGTCCCGGCCAATAGGACCGGGTTGGAGGTGTGTAATGAAGGGTATCCTGGGCAAAAAGGTCGGGATGACTCAGATCTTTGATGAGCAAGGACAGGTCACTCCGATCACAATCATCGAGGCTGGTCCCTGTTTTGTGGCCCAAATCAAAAAGACCGAACGCGACGGCTATAACGCCGTCCAGTTGGGTTTTGCCGAAACCAAGCCGCAGCGGCTGACCAACGCCCAGTTGGAACATTTGAAAAAGAGCAACCTTCCTGCCTTGCGCCATCTACGCGAGTTCCGGATGGGAGAAGAGGAGCTTGCTCCTCTCCAGGAAGGGCAAAAGATCACCGTTGACGTCTTCCAGGTAGGTGAATTCGTTGACGTGACCGGCATCTCCAAGGGCAAAGGGTTCGCCGGTGTCATGAAGCGACACAACTTTCATGGTGGTTATATGACGCATGGCCAGTCGGATCGCCAACGATCGCCCGGTTCCATTGGCGCCTGCAAGACGCCGGGGCGTGTCAACAAAGGCCACCGCATGGCCGGTCGAATGGGCGGCGACCGGGTCACTGTCCAGACCCTGAAGATAGTCATGGTCGATCCGGAGCGGAACCTATTGGCCGTGCGGGGAGCGGTGCCGGGAGCGGATAACGGCTTACTGATGATCCGCCAAGCGCGCAAGACCCGGCTGATGAAAAAAGCTAGAAAATAGTTGGCTCGATTTCGGGCCGCTGAAATCGGCTGACAGCTTTAGAAGGAGTGACGGCAGATGCGTGTGCCGGTATACAATATACAAGGTAACAAGATAGACGAAGCAGAGTTGCGTGATGACATCTTTGCCGTGCCGGTCAACGAGCCGTTGATGCACCAGGCTTTGTTGCGCCAACAGGCTAATGCCCGGCTGGGAACGCACAAAGTCAAGACGCGCGGCGAGGTGTCCGGTGGCGGCGCAAAACCGTGGCGGCAAAAGGGCACAGGGCGTGCTCGCCAGGGCAGCACCCGGGCGCCTCATTGGCCGGGCGGCGGTACCGTCTTTGGACCGACTCCACGCAGCTATGACCAGAGGATGCCGCGCAAAATGCGGCGCCAGGCGCTCCGCTCCGCCCTGTCGGTCAAGACTGCCGGTTCCCAGGTCAAGTTGTTGGACACCTTGGAAATAGCCGAACCCAAGACCAAGGTCATGCTAGATATCCTGCGTAACCTACAATTGACCAGGTCGGTTTTGATCCTGTTGCCTCAGCACGACGATGCAGTGTTGCGGTCGGTAAGGAACCTGCCCAAGGTCAAGACCCTGGTGGCGCAATATTTGAATGTCCGCGATCTGCTCAACTATGATGATATCCTGATCCCTCTACAGTCGCTGCAACTGATCGAGGGCATTCTGGGCTAGATTTCGGACTTTGATGGGAGACAGGCAATGAACGTTTACGAGGTCTTGAGACGCCCGATCCTGACAGAAAAGTCGGATTATCAGCGCGAAGCGACCAAATATGTGTTCGAGGTAGACCGTGGGGCCAACAAGCATCAGATCAAGGCCGCGGTCGAAAAGATATTCGACGTGAAGGTAGAATCGGTCAACACGATGCACATGAAACCTAAACGACGGCGGATAGGCCGGCGGTTCGTAACAACCCGCCACGGTTGGAAGCGGGCGGTGGTAACCCTGGCTCCCGGCGAGCGGATCCAGGATTTCTTTGAAGGAGTCTAGCATGCCGATCAAACTGTACAAGCCGACGTCGCCTGGGCGACGGGGCATGACTGTCTCTACTTTCGAAGAGATCACAACCACAGACCCGCTCAAATCCTTGTTGCGGCCGATGCGCAAGCGGGCCGGGCGCAATTTTCGGGGCAAAATTACCGTACGGCATCAAGGCGGCGGCCACAAGCGTCGCTACCGCGTCATCGATTTCAAGCGGGACAAGCAGGATGTACCAGGACGGATCACGACCATCGAATACGACCCCAACCGCTCCGCCCGGATCGCCCTGGTGGTCTATGCTGACGGCGACAAGCGTTATATTCCGGCCCCGCTGGGCTTGAAGGTGGGCGATGCAGTGATGTCAGGCCCGCAAGCTGAGGTTCGTGTCGGCAATGCCATGCCTATTGCCAACATCCCGGTTGGCTCGATCATTCACAACGTCGAGCTCCAGGTTGGACGTGGGGGACAAATCGCCCGTGCTGCCGGCACTTCTGCCCAGTTGTTGGCCAAAGAGGGGCGCTATGCCCAGGTCCGGATGCCATCCGGCGAAGTCCGGTTGATAAACGTCAACTGCACCGCCACTATAGGCCAGGTAGGCAATACCGAGCATGGCAACATCGTTCTGGGCAAAGCCGGTCGCAAGCGGTGGATGGGCATCCGGCCCGCCGTTCGCGGCACAGCTATGGATCCCAATTCCCACCCGCATGGTGGTGGTGAAGGCCGGTCGCCCGTCGGCATGCCTGGTCCAAAATCGCCATGGGGCAAGCCGACACTCGGTTACAAGACGCGACGCAACAAAGCCACCAACAAGTGGATCGTGCGCCGCCGGGGCAAGAAGAGTAGATAGGCTCAGGAGGTTTAGACATGTCGCGATCGCTGAAAAAAGGGCCTTTTGTCGAGCCCAAGTTGCTGCGGCGGATTGAAGAGATGAACCGGCCTGGTGTAGCCAAGCGTGTCGTCAAGACCTGGTCGCGGGCATCAACCATCTTTCCGCAGATGGTTGGCCACACCATTGCGGTCCATGATGGCCGTCGCCACGTCCCGATCTATGTCAGCGAGAACATGGTCGGACATCGCCTGGGCGAGTTCGCGCCCACCCGCACCTTCCGGGGACACACCAAGAAGGAGAAAAAGACCCGCGCCGGATAAGGCGAGGTTGAACCGCGCAGGGGCGGGGTCTCCCCGCCCAAGGAGATAGTATGGAAGACTTTGAAGTCCGTGCCAATAGCCGATACGTCTGGCAGGCGCCGCAAAAGGTGCGGCTTGTAACCGACCTGGTTCGGGGCATGGGTGCGCAGCAGGCCATGGGCCTTCTCAAACAGATGCCGCAGCGAGCTGCTGTCGCAGTCCACAAACTACTCAAATCGGCAGTAGCCAATGCTGAGAACAACTTTGGCATGGCAGCCGAAGACCTTTACATCGCTCATATCTCGGCCGATGAAGGGCCGATGCGCAAGTGGCGGCGGTTCGGAGCGCGGGGCCGGTTCAAGCCGATCCTAAAACGTTCTTCACACCTTACCGTTGTCCTGCGTGAGCGACCTACGAAAGAAAGTTAGAAGGGGGTTAGCTAAGCTATGGGGCGAAAGGTACATCCGTATGGGTTCAGGCTGGGGTTTATTAGGGACTGGCACGCCCGCTGGTATGCAGAGGGAAACGAATACGCTGACCTTTTGGTTGAAGACCTGCGAGTTCGCGAGTTGATCCGTCGCGAGCTAGGACATGCCAGTATCTCTACAATCGAGATCGAACGGTTTCCCAGGGCCAAGCACCTGGCCGTCAAGATTTGGACCGCCAAACCGGGCATTGTCATCGGCCGTAAGGGGGCCAACGTCAATGCTTTGCGCAAGAAATTGGAGGATTTTACCGACAAGAAGGTGCACGTCGACGTAGTCGAGATCGACCGGCCTGAACTGGATGCCTACCTGGTGGCGGAGGGGATCGCCCAGCAGATCGAGCGGCGCATCTCCTACAAACGGGCCATGAAGCAGGCAGTCCAGCGAGCCCTGCGGTTCGGCGCCTTGGGAGCCATGATCACCTGCTCTGGACGATTGGCCGGCGCCGAGATGGCCCGCACCGAAACCACACGAGAGGGTCAGGTACCACGCCATACCATGCGCGCTGATATCGAGTTCGCCCAAGCTGAATCGCTGACCACCTTTGGCCGCGTCGGTATCAAGGTCTGGATCTACAAAGGCCAGGTACTACCTGAGAGGCCAGTTATCGAGCCGGTGGCTAGCAGCTAGTAGTCATCAGTCGTTCCAAGCGGACGGGCAACCGTCTCGCTGACTGCTGACCGCTAACTATAGGAGTTATCATCATGTTAGTGCCCAAGCGTTTTAAGTACAGAAAGATGCACCGGGGGCGGATGAGAGGCATGGCCACCCGGGGGAATGTCCTGTCCTTCGGAGATTATGGCTTGCAGGCCACGGAATGCTGTTGGATGACCAGCCGGCAGATCGAAGCAGCGCGCCGTGCTATCGTCCACCACGTGAAGCGTGGCGGCAAGATCTGGATTCGGGTCTTTCCCGACAAGCCGGTGACGGCCAAGCCTGCCGAGACGCGCATGGGCGGCGGCAAAGGCGCCGTCGACCATTACGTCGCCGTTATCAAGCCCGGTCGTTTGATCTTTGAGCTTGCAGGAGTGAGCCAGGAAACTGCCCGCGAGGCAATGCGGCTTGCTGCCCAGAAGCTACCTATCCACACCCGTTTTGTCACCCGGGAAGAGATCACTGCTCAATCCGAGCGAAGCGGGTCCCGGAGCGCCAGCGGAGAGGGCGAGAGCGGAGGTGGGGAATGAAGTCACGGGAAATCTGGGAGATGACGCCAGACGAGATCCGCAACAAACTGGACGACGCTCATGCCGAGCTGTTCAACTTGCGCTTCCAGTTCTCCATCGGCCAAATGCAGAACAATGCCCGCCTGGGCCAGGTGCGTCGCGACATCGCTCGATTTAGCACCATTTTGCGAGCCAAGCAATTGCAGTCGCAGAGCGTCCCGGGCAAAGCGGGCACTGAAGTAGCAGCGGACATGCAGGGCCGGAGATCCCCGTCAGGGGACTCGCGGGTGCGGGCGGGTCGCCGGCAGAGTGGGCAGGATCTCCAGGAACAAATGGCAGATCCCGCAGCGCAGGCGATCCCAGACCGCAAGCGCAGTGGGCGAGGTGGGAGGTCAAAATGAGAGAACAGCGAAAAGTCCTGGTCGGCCGGGTCACAAGTAACCGTATGGACAAGACCGTCGTCGTCGAAGTCAGGCAGCGCAAGCGACATCGATTGTACGGCAAGGTCATCAATGTCCGGAGAAGGTTCAAGGCGCACGATGAGAACAATGCCTGCCAAATCGGCGACCTGGTCAGGCTGCTCGAATACCGTCCCCTAAGCCGGGAGAAACGGTGGATGGTCACCGAAATATTGGAGAGCGGTGTAGGGGCGGCAATTCACGCAGATCCCGCCCTTCAGGGGGCGGAGAAGAAAGCAACGCCCCAGGAGCAGCCACAGGCAGCCAAAAGCCCCGGAGCGTGAGCGGAGTGGAGTGAAAAGATGATCCAACAAGAAAGCCGGTTGAAGGTGGCCGACAATACGGGCGCAAAGGAGGTACTTTGCATCCGTGTCGTCGGCGGCTCTACCCGCCGCTACGGCACCGTTGGCGATGTGATTATGGCCGCGGTCAAGAGCGCAGCACCGGGGGGCACTGTGAAAAAAGGGGACGTCGTTAGAGCAGTGATCGTGCGCACCGCCAAGGAGGTCCGGCGACCAGACGGTTCGTCTATCAAGTTCGACGACAATGCCGCGGTCATCCTGGATCAGACGCACAATCCCCGAGGAACGCGTATTTTTGGCCCGGTAGCACGGGAACTGCGGGAGTTGGGATTCATGAAGATCGTATCCCTGGCGCCCGAAGTCCTATAGCAGCTAGAGAACTGACCCTGGCTGAAAGGGAAGATGAAAGATGGAACGGATAAAAAAAGGCGACACCGTCCAAGTTATCGCCGGTAGCGACGCCGCCGAGGCCCGCCGTGAAGGGCGCCAAGTTCGAGGCACGGTGCATCGCGTTATCCCTGGTTACAAGATCGATCGCAAGCGTCGCCGGGTGGGACGCGATCCTAATGACGATAGGGTCGTGGTCCAAGGTGTCAATCTGATTATCAAGCATCAACGTCGCACTGGGGACGTCCGCACACAGGTGGGTCGTATCGAGATGGAGGCGCCCATCCCCATGTCGAACGTGATGTTGGTTTGCCCGTCCTGCAACAAAGCGACTCGCGTCCGCTTCCAGGTGTTCGAAGATGGTTCCAGGGCCCGGTACTGCAAGCGCTGTGGTGAAATGATCAAGTAAGGACGAGGCATGTAGTCATTACCTCGCCTACAAACGTAGGGGCGACCGGCCAGTAAAAGGACGCGCAGCAGTGCGCCGCAGGAGCGCCCGAGAGGAATTAAGCGATGCCAAGGTTGAAGGATATCTATCGCAATCAAATAACTCCGACTCTGGTAAGGGAACTGCATTACCACAATGTCATGGAAGTTCCCCGCCTGGTCAAGATCGTGGTCAACGTCGGCGTAGGTGAAGCGTTACAGAACGCCAAAGCCTTGGATGCTGTGGTCCAAGACATTGCCACCATCACTGGGCAAAAACCGATTGTGACGCGCGCTCACAAGTCGATTGCCACCTTCAAGCTGAGGGAGGGAAATCCGATCGGCGTCAAGGTGACGCTGCGCGGCAATCGGATGTGGGATTTTTTCGATCGCCTGTGCAACATCGCCTTGCCTCGCCAGCGCGACTTTCGCGGCATTTCGGCCGACGCGTTCGATGGTCGGGGCAACTATAGCCTGGGCTTGCGCGAGCAACTCGCCTTTCCCGAGATCGATTATGACAAGATCGACAGGATCCGCGGGCTAGAGATCACGATCGTGACCTCGGCCAGGACCGACGAGGAAGGTTACCAACTGCTGAAACACCTGGGCATGCCCTTCCGGGGACGATAGAAGGAGAAAACGTGGCCAAGAAAAGCATCATCGTGCGGGAAACTAGGCGCAAATATCCGACGCGGGTACGTAACCGCTGTAGCCGCTGCGGTCGCCCGAGAGGATATATACGGCGCTTTAAGCTGTGCCGCATCTGTTTTCGCGAGATGGCCACCCGTGGCATGATCCCGGGTGTCCTCAAGTCAAGCTGGTAATCATCGGTCGCAAGGTAGGGCGATCGCTAAAGCATTTAGTCGCCAAGTGGGTTATTGGAGGTGTATGTATGGCAGTCATTGATCCGATTGCGGACATGCTGACCCGAATACGCAACGGTCTGATGATGCGCAAGACCTTTGTCCTGGTACCAAGCTCTAGGATCAAAACGGCTATCGCCCAGATCCTGTTGGACGAAGGTTTCATTCAGGGCTACGAAGTCACTGACGAGCGCCCTCAGCCCAACATCCGGGTGTGGCTAAAGTACGACGACAAGAGGAGACCCATCCTAACCAACCTAAAACGGGTAAGCAAGCCAGGTCGCCGCGTCTACACAGGCAAGCGTGAACTGCCTTGGGTCTTGAGCGGCATGGGAGTTGCGATTATCAGTACCCCAAGGGGCTTGATGACCGACCGCGAGGCTCGACGTCAAGGCGTTGGCGGTGAGATCCTCTGCTACGTCTGGTAAGGGGGAACCATGTCTCGCGTTGGCTTGAAAATAATCGAATTGCCAGAGAATGTCCAGGTCACCGTCAGCGGGGCGCAGGTGACAGTTACAGGGCCGAAGGGTAAGCTCCAACGATCGTTCGATCCCGATTTCAAGATCGTGATCCAAGACAGGACTGTGCGCGTCGAGCGCCCGACTGACAGCCAGAAGCACCGCGCCACCCATGGCCTGACCCGTGCGCTGCTGGCCAACATGGTCACTGGCGTATCGCAGGGTTTCACCCGGACGCTAGAGGTTGAAGGGACAGGGTACCGCATAGACCTACAGGGCAGCAAACTGGTGCTGCAACTGGGCTATTCGCATCCCATCGAGTTCGATCCGCCCGAGGGTATCAGCTTTGACGTGCCCAAGGGTGGGCGTGCCGTCACTGTCTCGGGCATTGATAAGGAACTGGTAGGTGAGACCGCCGCCCGCATCCGGCGCCAGCGCCCGCCTGAGCCCTACCAGGGCAAGGGTGTGCGTTACGCCGGTGAGCGCATCCGGCGCAAAGCCGGCAAGGCTGGCAAGGTTGGCAAGAAATAGCAAGGGCGAGGCATGTTGCCTTGACCTCGTCCAGCGAGGGAGATCGTTTTTGCCTCGCTTACAGGAGGTTGTATGAGCAAAACAAGTAACACCGTCTTGGCCCGTCGGCGCCGCCACGCGCGAGTGCGCGCCCGAGTGCAGGGCACACCTGAGCGGCCGCGCTTGTGCGTCTTCCGTAGCCTGCGGCATATCTATGTGCAGGTCATTGACGATACACAGGGGCACACGCTATTGGCCGTGTCCACCTTGGATCCTGAAGTGCAGACGGAAATGAGCACAGCGGCAGCGCAGTCAGAGGCTGGCAGCGGCAAGAAAAAGAAAGACAAGTCGAGCACAGCGAGCGCAGCGAGCGCAGCGAGTGCGGCAAGCACAGCAAATAGCAAAGCCAAGACTCAACAGGCAACTGCGGTCGGTCAGGTACTGGCCCGCCGAGCTCTAGCCGCCGGGATCAGGAGCATAGTATTCGACCGGGGTGGGTATATGTATCATGGCCGGGTAAAAGCCCTGGCCGAGGCCGCACGGAAAGGCGGGCTGGATTTCTAGTTAGTAAGGGCGACCCTCTTGGGCGCCCGACGGGGAGGAACTATGGGGCGTGGAGATAGCCGAAGACGAAGACGCGGTAGCGGAGACCAAAGGGAAGAGGCAGCAGTCGAAGAACTCGACGAGCGTGTCGTACACATCGCCCGTACCGCCAAAGTGATCAAGGGCGGCCGGCGTTTCGCTTTCCGCGCAGTGGTAGTAGTCGGCGACAACAAGGGCAGCATCGGCCTCGGCGTGGGCAAGGCCCGTGAGGTGCCCGAGGCGATCCGCAAAGGCTCGGAACGAGCCAGGAAGAATATGAAACTGGTCGCCTTGGCCGGAACGACCATCCCGCACGAGATCATCCAGGAATTCGGCGCTGCCAAGGTGCTGCTCAAGCCGGCGTCGCCGGGAACCGGCGTCATCGCCGGTGGCGGCGTTCGCGCCGTCGTCGAAGCAGCCGGGATCAAGGACATCCTGACCAAATCGCTGGGAAGCGCCAACATATTGAACGTCGTCCAGGCCACGATGCGGGCGCTGCAGACACTGAAAGATCCAGCCATCGAAGCCCAACGGCGCGGCGTTCCGGTGCGCAATCTCATGCCCTTCTGGAAAAGAGGAGAGGCCAATGAGTAATACCAGATTGCGCATCACATGGGTCAAGAGTGGCATCGGCTACTCTCGGCGACAGAAAGAGACGATCCGAGCCTTGGGTCTCAGGCGGTTGGGGGCTAGTGTAGAACAAGCCGATACTCCAGCCATCCGGGGTATGATCAACAAGATCAGCCACCTGGTTCAGGTCGAAGTTTGCCCAGAAGGTAAGTGACATGAAGCTGCATGAATTGAATCCTGCACACGGGTCAAAAAAGCCGCGCAAGCGAGTCGGACGAGGCATCGCCGCCGGCCAGGGCAAATCGGCAGGCCGGGGCACCAAGGGGCAAGCCTCGCGCTCGGGCGGAGTCAAAGGCCCATACTTTGAGGGCGGCCAGCTTCCGTTGATGCGGCGCCTGCCATTCAAGCGGGGGTTTACGAACATCTTCCGAACTGAATATGCCCCCATCAACCTGTACCGCTTGGCCGGGTTTGAGGCCCATGCCCAGGTCACGCCTGAGACGCTGGCCGCCGCTGGCATCGTCAAATCAGCGTCGCAGCCTGTGGCTATCCTCGGCGATGCCGATCTGGATCGTCCTCTGACCATCAAGGCCCATCGCGTGTCAGCCAGCGCCCGGGCCAAGATCGAAGCGGCAGGCGGTTCTGTGGAGATTCTGCCCTGGGAAGTCAAACGCGGGCGAAGGGGTGGTGGCTAATGATCCAGGCGGTCCGCAACGCTTTTGTGCTGCCAGACCTGAGAAAGAAGATCCTTTTCACTTTCCTGATCCTGGCCATCTATCGACTGGCCTGCCATGTGCCCGTGCCGGGCGTCAACGCTGATGCCTTGGGCCAGGTATTCGAGTCGAACCAATTGCTGGGCCTGCTCGACCTGCTGTCAGGCGGGGCCATGGCCGAGTTCTCGGTCATGGCCATGGGCGTCTATCCTTACATCACAGCGTCGATTATCTTGCAGTTGTTGACGCCGATCATCCCTGCCCTGGAGCGTCTGCAAAAGGAGGGTGAGCAGGGGCGGAACAAGCTCAACCAGTGGACCTGGTACCTGACAGTGCCCTTGGCCCTGCTGCAGGCTTATACCCAGGCCCAGTTGATCAACCGCGCTGCTGGCCAGACTCCGATCCTGAGCTCCTTCGGCTTTGGCTCAGCGCCGTTGACCACCACCGCGATCTTGATCAGCATGACCGCCGGCACACTCTTTGCCGTCTGGCTGGGCGAGTTGATCAGCGAGCAGGGCATCGGCAACGGCACATCGATCATCATCCTGGGCGGCATCGTCGCCCGTCTGCCGGAACAGCTTCTGGGCCTGATCGCCGGCCAGTTGTGGATAGATATCTTGATCTTTATCGTGATCACGACCATTACAGTCTTTGGCATCGTCATTATCCAGGAGGGCAAGCTACAGATCTGGGTGCAATACGCCAGCCGGACGCTGGGGCAGCGCGGGGGCCGCTTGCGGCAGACACGCTCCGTGAGAACCCACATCCCGCTGCGGGTCAACATGGCGGGCATGATCCCGCTCATCTTTGCCCAGAGCCTCCTGGTCTTTCCCAGCACCATCGCCAGCTACTTTTTGCCGGCGCAAGGCCAGCCAGCAGTAGGTATCGGGCAAAATATCGCCACGGTCGTGGACAAGATCTTTAACCCACAATATACCATCTACTGGCCGCTGTATTTCCTGCTGGTCGTCGGGTTCACCTTCTTCTACACTAACGTCATCTTCCAGCAGCAAAACCTGGCCGAAAACCTGAGAAAGCAAGGGGCTTCCATCCCAGGTATCCGGCCGGGCAAGCGGACAGAAGACTATTTGATGCAGAAGGTGCGGCGCATTACGCTGGTGGGCGCGATATTCCTGGGCTTGGTCGCCATCTTGCCCTGGCTGGTGGGTCTCTTTGTCAAGTTGATACCCAGCGCTACAGCCGGAATCAGCGGCAGCCAGATCATGCTCATCACCTCCACCGGCCTGCTGATCGTGGTCGGCGTAGTCCTGGACACGATGCGCCAGTTGGAGGCCCAGTTACAAATGCGGCACTATGACAAATTCTTGCGCCGTGGTATCCTGGGTTAGGCGGTAACTGTAGCAAGATGGACACACTCTACCTGGTACTGCTCGGTGGGCCAGGAGCCGGTAAGGGAACACAGGCAGATCGCCTGTCAGAGCGCCTGGGTATTCCCCAAGTCTCCACAGGCAACCTGTTTCGTGACAACCTGAAAAGGCAGACCGAGCTGGGACTGCTAGCCAAAGGCTACATGGATCGAGGTGAACTGGTCCCTGACCAAGTCACGGTCAGGATGCTTCACCAGCGGCTGCTCCAGCCCGACTGCGCCAGGGGCGCCATCCTGGATGGTTTTCCCCGCACAGAGGCTCAGGCGGACGCCTTGGAGCACCTACTGGCCGATCTGGGTTCCCGCCTGGCAGCAGTGCTTTATATCCAAGTGCCGGACGACATCCTGCTGGCCCGGCTGAGTGGGCGGTGGACCTGCAAAGTGTGCGGGACGATGTACCACCAGCTATTCAGCCCGCCGCAGCAGACCGGCATTTGTGACAAGTGCGGCGGTGAGCTATACCAGCGACCGGACGACACGCCGGCTACTCAGGAACGGCGCATCAAGGTCTACCTGGCAGAGACAGCGCCGCTGATCGAGTACTATCGCAATCGAGGACTGCTCTTCGAGGTAGATGGCCGGCCGGGCATTGAAGAGGTCCAGGCTCAATTGCTGGCTGCCATCAAAGCAAGGGTGCAATGACCGGGATCAATATCAAGAACGATCAGGAGATCGCGCTGATGCGCGAAGCAGGCCGGATCGTCGCCGAGGTTTTGGCCGGGGTGCGGGAGATCGTAGCACCGGGCATAACTACCGGCGACATCGAGGCCATGGCTGATCGGATCATTGTCGGGAAGCACAAGGCAATCCCATCGTTCCAAGGGTACAGGGGCTATCCGGGCCTGATCTGCACATCGGTCAACGACGAAATCGTGCATGGCATCCCTGGCGAGCGCGTTCTGAATAGGGGTGACATCGTCAGTGTAGACGTCGGCGCGATTTACAGAGGTTACCAGGGAGACGCGGCGATCACAGTGCCGGTCGGCCAGATCGACCCTGAAAGCCAGCGTTTGATGGATGTAACGGCCGAGGCGTTGCGCCGCGGGATCGCGGCTTCCCAGCCAGGCAATTGGACATCGGACATTTCAAAAGCAATTCAGGAATATGTAGAGGCTCAGGGTCTATCGGTCGTGCGCGAATACACCGGTCATGGAATTGGCCGCAACATGCACGAAGATCCGCAGATCCCGAACTACTACGATCCCAGGATGGGTCGCTATCGTCTGAGGCCGGGCATGACTTTTGCCCTGGAGCCGATGGTCAATACCAAAGGCTGGCAGACGCGCGTGCTCAACGACAAGTGGACTGTGGTGACAGCCGATGGTGGGAGATCGGCCCACTTTGAGCATACCATCGCCGTCACCAAGAATGGCCCAATAATCCTGACCGAGTTGTAAGCAGCAGCCGGCAATCAGCTTTCGGCAGCCAAATGCTGACAACTGAGAGCTGATAGCTTGAAGGAGGAAATCATGAAAGTTAGACCGTCGGTTAAGCGGCGTTGTGAAAAGTGCAAGATCATCAAGCGGCGTGGGGTAGTGCGCATCATCTGCGTCAACCCGAAACACAAACAGCGCCAAGGGTAAGGGCTGGAGGGTAATATGGCTCGTATTGCAGGCGTAGATCTGCCGAGAGACAAACAAATTGCAGTAGCATTGACTTATATCTTTGGTGTCGGTCGTAGCGCCAGCCAGGAGATCCTGCGGGTAACTGGGATCAAACCCGATACGCACGTGCGGGACCTGGCCGAGTCTGAAGTGGCCAAGCTGCGCGAAGTGATCGACCGCAACTACCATGTGGAAGGCGACCTTCGGCGCGAAATTGGCATGAATATCAAGCGCCTTCAGGAGATTGGCTGCTATCGGGGTATCCGCCATCGCAAGAACCTGCCTGTGCATGGGCAAAGGACTCGGACCAATGCCCGCCAAAAGCGGGGGCAACGCCGGACTGTGGCAGGCAAGCGCCGGTCGCGGGCCAAGAAGTAATAGGGGGTAACATGGGACGAACAAAACGCCAGGTACGGCGCACAGGGCGCAAAGAACGACGAGTCATCCCGCAGGGACAGTGCCACATCCAGGCTACGTTCAACAATACGATCGTGACGATCACCGACCTGCAGGGCAACGTCATCACCTGGGCCAGCGCCGGAACTGCTGGCTTTAAGGGATCGCGCAAAAGCACGCCCTACGCAGCCCAGCTGGCAGCTCAATCGGCCGCCAAGACAGCCCAAGAGAATGGAGTGCGCGAGTTGGACATCTTTATCAAAGGTCCTGGCCCGGGCCGCGAGGCGGCTATCCGCTCTGTACAACAGATGGGATTAATAGTCCGGTCCATTACCGACGTCACTCCAATTCCGCACAACGGCTGCCGGCCGCCCAAGAAACGGCGGGTATAGTGAGGAACAATGGCAAGATACAAAGACCCAGTCTGTAAGCTATGTCGGCGTGAGGGAGAAAAGCTGTATCTCAAAGGCGAGCGCTGCTTTTCGCCCAAGTGCGCGTTAGAACGCCGGCCCTATCCTCCCGGGTTGCATGGACAGCAGGCTCAGTTCCGGAAAAAAGCGTCTGACTATGCGCTGCAACTGCGGGCCAAGCAAAAGGCGCGGCGCTACTATGGCGTGTTAGAACGGCAGTTCCGCCGCTATTTCGGCGAAGCAGAAAAGCACCGAGGGCTCACCGGCCTGAACCTGCTGATCATGCTCGAGACCCGGTTAGATAGCGTCGTCTATCGTTTAGGCTTTGCCACCTCTCGCCCTCAGGCGCGACAGTTGGTGAACCACGGCCATTTTACAGTCAACGGCCGCAAAGTGGATATCCCTTCCTACTTGCTCCAACCGGGTGACGTGATCGCACTCGATCCCAACAGCCGGCAAAAGGAGTATTTCAAACAGGTCGCCGACGAGATAGAACATCGGGCTCTACCCGATTGGCTGACCCGGGATGTTATGACTATGTCAGGCCGCGTCCTGGCCTTGCCGACGCGGGAGTCTATGGATATCCCGACCATCAGCGAACAGTTGATCGTCGAGTACTATAGCCGTTAAGGTAGGGGCGAGGCCGTCTCGCCCTATACAATGACGCAACTGCTAGGAAAGGGGATGCCGCGTGATGAATCTGGTCTTGCCCAAAATCGAAAGTGATGTTCAAACTAGGGACTATGGCCGCTTTGTGATTGGCCCCCTGGAAACCGGTTATGGGATCACATTGGGTAATACGCTGCGCCGTGTCCTGCTTTCATCTTTGGAAGGGGCAGCGATTACCTCGATCCTAGTCAGAGGCATCCACCACGAATTCTCGACCATCCCACATGTCCGGGAAGACATGACCTCGCTTCTCCTGAACCTCAAACAGGTCCGCTTTACCTTCCAGGATGACGAGGAAGAATCTGCCCGGCTGCGCCTCGAAGTGCAGGGCGAAGGGGTGGTAACAGCAGGCGACATCATCGCCCCACCTGTTGTGGAAATCGTCAACCCTGAGGCCTACCTGCTGACGACCGACTCGGACCAGGCTGAGCTGGAAATTGAAATGACAGTTGCCAGGGGACGGGGCTATTCACCTGCTGAGGAACGAGGCAAACTGCCATTGGCTGAGATTCCAGTCGATGCCATCTTTAGCCCGGTCCGCAAGGTGAATTTTAAGGTCGAACGGGCCCGGATTGGCCAGATCAGCGACCTGGATCGCTTGGTGATCGAGGTCTGGACCGATGGCTCAATCATGCCGGCCAAGGCGCTAAGCACCGCCGCCCAGGTCCTAGCGCGGCACCTATCTCTGATCGCCGAATTCGGCGACGTCGCAGTACCGATAGTGGTCGGAGTCGAGGAAAGCCGGATCCCGGCGCGGATCGCCGATGTCAATATCGAGGATCTGGACCTGCCAGTGCGCGCCTATAACTGTCTCAAGCGGACTGGCATCACCAAAGTAGGCGAGATCCTGGAAAAATTGGAGAGAAGTGAAGAAGAGATCCTCTCCATCCGGAATTTTGGTCAGAAATCGCTGGACGAGTTGAAGGAGAAACTGGCGGCCAAAGGGTATTGGCCTTTGCCGGCGGAATAGAGGACGAGAAGATGAGACATGGTAGAGCAGGCCGCCACCTGAACCGGTCGAGCGGCCATCGACGAGCGTTGTACCGGACCCTGATGACTGAGCTGTTCCGCCATGAGCAGATCAGGACGACCGAAGCCAAGGCCAGAGCGATCCGCCCGCTGGCCGAGCGGTTGGTTACAACGGCGCGCAAGGGTCGGGCTGAACGTGTGATCGAGCTGGCCCAACAACGGAATGTCGAACAACTGTCAGCCTGGTTCAGCCCGGAACGAGCGAAGCAGCTTATCGACCTTGTAGATCAGGGCAATAAAGAAACATTGGAACAAATGGCCGGTGGGTTTGCCTTACATGCACGCCGACAGGTGCTGGCCACACTGACCGACAAGCAGGTAGCCCACAAACTGGTGGACGAAATCGCACCCCGTTTCGACGATCGCCCTGGGGGATACACCCGCATGTTCAAGTTGGGCATGCGCAAGGGCGACTCGGCCGAAATGGCTATGCTGGAACTGGTGGAGTGACGGCAACTGCCGGAATGACAGGGCGTTTCTGGGCTCAAGTTGAGTACGACGGCACAGACTTGGCTGGGTTCCAGATCCAGATCACGGACATGCAGGGCCGACGGAAATCCCTGTCAGAGGACTCGCGGCTACGGACTGTCCAAGGAGAGATCGAGCGAGCGCTACGGCAGGTCACAGGGGTCGAAACCAGGGTCATAGGCGCTGGCCGGACAGATAGCGGCGTACACGCCAAAGGGCAGATCATCGCATTCGACGCTGTATGGCGACATGAGCTGACCGATCTGCACCGGGCGCTGAACGCAGTGCTGGCCGCCGACGTAGCGATTGTGTGGGTTGGCATGGCGCCGGAGCGGTTTCATCCTCGATTCGACGCAGTCAGCCGGACCTATCGCTACACCATGTTGACTCGACCCTGTCGCTCGCCGTTGAACAGGCACAGAGCCTGGCACGTACCCTATCAACTCGATATAGATCGCATGGCACAGGCCAGCCGCTGTTTGATCGGCACTCACGATTTCTCGACCTTTGGCCGGCCGCCAAAAGGTGAAAACGCGGTGCGGACTGTGAGCCAGGCAGAATGGCGGGCAGATTGCCCTGTCCCGAGTGAAACGGGTCCTGGACCGTCGTACGATGCGACGCCAATTCCCGACCCGAAGGGAAGTGGAGCGCAGTATGCCATAGCGCCAGTGGAGTGGGTGACCCTTGACATTACGGCCAACGCCTTCCTGTACCACATGGTGCGCAGCCTGGTTGGCAGCCTTGTCCTGGTAGGTTCGGGGCGGCTCTCGGTTGACGAGTTCGAGGCAATGCTGTTGGCTAGAGATTCGAGCCTGGCAAAGCAGTTGGCACCAGCGCACGGACTATGCCTGATGCGAGTAGACTATAAAAATGTAGCGGTGGGGTTTCCCCGCCCGGTGAAGGAGTGACGCAGTGAGGACGTTTACTGCCAAAACAGCAGAAATCAAGCGGCAATGGTACGTCGTGGATGCACAGGGCCAGACACTCGGGCGCCTGGCGTCCAAGATCGCGCCGATCCTAAAGGGCAAGCACAAGCCGACCTATACCCCACACCTGGACTGCGGTGACTTTGTCATCGTCGTCAACGTGGACAAAGTACGGGTTACCGGGCGCAAGCTTGACCAGAAGATCTATTATCGGCATTCAGGATATTTGGGCGGATTAAGGAGCATCAACCTGCGCGACCAGTTGGCCCGGCATCCTGACCGTGTGCTTCTGGCAGCGGTCAAGGGCATGCTGCCCAAGAATAGACTGGGTCGGCAGATGATCAAGAAGCTGAAACTATACGCCGGTGAGGCGCACCCTCACCAGGCCCAGCAGCCCAAGTCGTTAGCCCTGTAAGTCCCGGTCTGATAGGCTGGGAAGGAGGATTCATGAGTGAAGTTCGCTATTACGAAGGAGTAGGACGGCGAAAACGGTCCACGGCCCGGGTGCGGCTGTACCCTGGCAATGCGGTTGACGAGGTCAATCGGATCTCTATCAACGACAAGCCCTTGGAGGAGTACTTTGGCCGCTTCCAGGATCGACAGCAGGCGATCGAGCCACTCACACTCACCCACAACGAGGGGCGCTATAACCTGATCGCCGTGGTCAAGGGCGGCGGCATAACTGGTCAGGCCCAGGCTATCCGTCAGGGCCTGGCTCGGGCATTGCAGATCGTCGATCCCGAGTTGAGGCCTGTGCTCCGCGAGGCCGGCTTCCTGACCCGCGATTCGCGGGAAAAGGAACGCAAGAAAGTCGGCCTCAAAAAGGCGCGGAAGGCTCCTCAATACACCAAGCGCTAGATAGGCCCCCGATCTTCTGTGAGGGAATAGGACCTGGCAGGTTTCATACTGATATGAACCTGTCAGG
>JAFGOG010000378.1 GCA_016926595.1 Anaerolineae bacterium | reverse complement strand
TTGTGGCCCTGCGCATGGGCGGTTGGCGGTCAGGCCGCCCAAGAACCGCACACCGCGCGCTTCCGGCTGAAAAGCCAGAAAATAGACATAAACCGGTCGCGGCGCTCGAAATCGCGGACAATTGTCTTGGATTTGTGCAAATCGCCAAGGGCGGCGGATGGCGCCAGGGTGTCCAGGGGTCACAAAGCGTTTGTTAGCGTTGGAAATCATGAAAAATAAACCTAGATATCCCCAATGTTAGAGCCGGGGCCTTGCCCCGCTCCAGGTCGTGGACGGTTGTCTTTTTCTCGCAGAAGCCGCATGCAATCGTGTGGCAAAACCTTCAAAAGATTGAGGCTGCGGACAACTGTCTTGAACAGGTGGAAATCATGCATAGTCGCTTTGCGCCGCCGCGCAGCGCCCGCCGCAGGTTGACGCCCGGCGGATACGGTGTATAATGTGACGCGTATCCTGGCGCCGCTCAGATCCGGGCGGCGGCCCGCCCGAGCCAGATCGCCGTCGTTTTCAGCGAGGATCCGCACGGGCAACCGGCCATCAAAGGGGTTCGCTTCGCGAGCCCGTTTACGGCCGGTTTCCAAATTGGAGAGTGGACAGCATGAGCCAACCGATCCGCATCTTGCATACCGCCGATCTGCACGTCGGCATGGAGAACTATGGGCAGATCGACCCGGCGACCGGCATCAATGGCCGGGTGATGGATTTCCTGCGGCGGTTCAGCGCGGTGATCGACTATGCGCTGAACAACGACGTGGACCTGTTCCTGTTCGCCGGCGACGCCTACAAGACCCGCGACCCCAACTCGACCTACCGGCGCGAGTTCGAGCGCCGGATCAAGCGCCTGGCCGACGCCGGGATACCGGCGGTGCTGCTGGTGGGCAACCACGACCTGCCAAGCATGGAGAAAAAGGCGTCGAGCGTCGAGATCTTTCGCACCCTGGAGGTCCCCAACGTGGTGGTCGGCAGCCATGACCAGGTGCACCGCATCACCACGCGGCGGGGCGAGACGATCCAGGTGGCGACGGCGCCTTACCCGGTGCGGCAGCGGCTGCTGGTCCGCGACGAGCACCGGAACGCGACGATCGCCGAGCTGGACGCCGCGGTGCAGCAGCTCGTGGCCGAGAATATCCAGGGCCTGGCGGCCCAGATCGACCCGGCGCTGCCGGCGGTGCTGGTGGGCCATTTCAGTGTGTCCGAGGCCAGCTACGGCTCGGAGCGGACGGTGATGCTGGGCCGCGACGTGGTGGTGCTCAAGAGCGCGCTGGCCGACCCAACCTGGGATTACGTGGCGCTGGGCCACATTCACAAGCACCAGGAGCTGAACGGCGGCCGGCATCCCCCCATCGTCTACGCCGGCAGCCTGGAGCGGATCGACTTTGGCGAGGAGGCGGAGCCAAAGGGCTTTGTCGTGGCCGACGTGCGCCGGGGCCATACCGACTGGCGATTCCACGAGGTCGAGGCGCGCCGGTTCGTGACGATCAGCGCCGACGTGCGGCAGGAGGCCGACCCCACGGCGGCGCTGCTGGCCGAGATAGCCGGGCGCTGTGACGAGTGGGCCGGCGCGGTGGTACGGGTGATCGTCAAGGCGCTGCCCGAGCAGTCTGGGCAGCTCCGCGACGCCGACATCCGCCGCGCCCTCGACGGGGCGTATTACGTCGCCGGGGTCAACAAGCAGATCGAGCGGGCCTACCGGCAGCGGCTGGGCGCGGACGCGGCCGAGGGGCTGCTGCCGGCGGAGATGCTGGCCCGCTACCTGGAAAGCAAGGGGACGCCGCCAGAGCGGATCAAGGCGCTGCTGCGGGCCGCCGAAGAGATTTTGCACGGCGGCGAGTAGGGGGCGACCACAGGGGGGCGACCACAGGGGGGGCGACCACGGGGGGTCGCCCCTACAGTGTAATGCCGGGGCGGTTTTGGCATCTTGATTTCTTGAGGAGAGGTTATGCGCAAGCGATGGCAACTGTGGCTGGGGATAGCCGTCAGCGCCGTCTTTTTGTACCTGGCGCTGCGCGGGCTGCACCTGGGCGAGATGTGGTCGCACATCAAGGCCGCCGACTACTGGTGGCTGATCCCCGGCGTGGCCGTCTACTTCTTTGGCGTCTGGGCCCGGACCTGGCGCTGGCACTATATGCTGCGGGCGATCAAGCCGGTGCCACTGGGGCGGTTGTTCCCGGTGGTGTGCATCGGCTACATGGGCAACAACATCTACCCGGCCCGCATCGGCGAGCTGCTGCGGGCCTATGTCCTCAGGCGCAAAGAAGGGGTCAGCATCAGCGCCAGCCTGGCGACGATCATCGTCGAGCGCATTTTCGACGGCGTGATCATGCTCCTGTTCGTATTCCTCGGGCTCGGGCTGCCGCTGGGTGGGGCTGTTCCCGACGACCTGCGCCAGTTCGTGATCGTGATCAGCCTGTTCTTTTTTGGGGCGTTGGCCATCTTTTTTGTCATCGCCGCCTCGCCCAGGCGATCGCGGGCGGTCTATAACTGGATCATCGACCGGCTGGCGCCCGCCAGGCTCCGGGAGCCGGTGCGCGGTTTCGCCGACCGGTTCATGGAGGGGCTCTACTTTTTGCGGAGCGGGCGCGACGTGGCGATGATCTTTGTCACTTCGCTGGTGGTGTGGCTGGCCGAGACGTGCAAGTACTGGTTCGTGATGCACGCCTTTGATTTCAGCGTGTCGTTCTTTGTGCTGATGTTGATGAACGGCGTGGTCAACCTGTTCACCACCATCCCCTCGGCGCCCGGCTACATAGGCACCTTTGACGAGCCGGGGATCGAGGTTCTCAAGGTCTTTGGCGTCAATCCCGAGGTAGCCGCGGCCTATACGCTGGTGCTGCACGCCGCGTTGTGGTTCCCGATCACGCTGCTCGGCGCCTATTACATGTGGCGGGAGAGGCTGTCGTGGCGGGACCTGGGCCAGGCGGCGCAGATCAGGTCGGAGGAGGAGGGCCTATCCCCCGGCGACGGGCAGGAACAGGTATAGCCGGCACGCTGGCCTTTTCCTCCCAACCGGCGCCGCGCCCCCACGGCGGGTCCACCCCGGCCCGGATCAGCGCCAGGCCGGATCGCATGCATCGCCGTGCGCTGCCGTCCCCCCGCGTTCTGACAGCAGTCCTCCATGGCCTTGGCGGCCATGGAGGACCCAGGATCACACCCTCAAGGTTTCGGCGGTGAAAGGCTCAAAGCTCAAGAAATCGGCGTGATGGACGATGATCGCCTCGGTCGTCCTCTTGCCCGAGTCGCCTTCCTTCGCGTGTGTGGCGATCATGTGGCACACGTCGTCCGGCACCCCGAACCTCATCGCCAGGCCCACTCCGGTAAAGGGATGCCTCAGCAGCTTGCCCGTCCTGCCCACCACGGCCTTTCCATCCTGCAGCACATATTCCACCAGCTTGCCCACGTCGATGAGTATCGCCCCCGCGATCAAATAGTCCATGTTGATCGGCAGCTTGTCGCCAAAGAACTTTTGCATGGCCCTTGCAGCTTCCACCGCAATGTGCACGACGGCTCTCTTGTGCTCCATGAAGGTTACTTTGCAGTCCTTGACCAGAAGCGTAAAAGGGATCTCGAGCAGATCCTCCGGTTCCAGGACGCTCTGCTCCAGGGCGTACTCCCAGGTCTGGTAAACCTTTTCCTTCAATTCAGGATCCTCGATCCATTCGATCTCTGGCCAGATTTCCACGAGTCTTTGACGCACAGTTCCACCTCCGATTGGCTCGATCTGTTTGGGCTTGGCGCTCCCACGATTTCAGGCGGAGGGCCAGCGTGTGGACAGTATAGGCCAGAAGCCGGAGCAGGTCAAGTCAGGAGCCGGCGGAGAGCGCTCAAGCGGCTCGTGCGCCGTCGGGCTGCGCAGGCTGGAGCGGCCGGACGCGGTGGCCCGCCAGCGCGGGGCGGTGGTGCCCTGCGCCGGCTCCGCTTCTGGATCGCGAAACAGGGGAGCCCGGCCTCAGGCCAGGGATGATCTGTTTCGCTGGGGATAGGGCCGGACACCGCCGCGCCGGTCCACCTCGGTATGGACGTCATGGAGGCAGGCCGCCAGGTCAGTCGTCACGGCGCCCGGCACGAACAAAAGGCCCTCGGCCCGATCCGGCTGTGCATCGCCAACCTCAATGCACAGCACGCCCCTGCGGCAGGGAACGGCCAGGCTCGCCACATACTCGACGCCGGCCTCGCGCACCAGGTACTGCCGCTCGGGAGTCAACCCCTCCTCGCGCAGGGCATGGTACAGCCGGTCCACGAACTCACCCCCTTCGGCGAACAGGTCGTTGATCTCCCGGGCCGCCTGGAATCGGTCCCAGGTGGTGTGGATAAAGGCCACCCGGCGCCAGCGCTGGCTGACGATCGGCGGCTCGCGCTGTTGGAGCGGCCCCAACTGGAGCTTGTAGTAGCGCTCGCCGGCGCGGGGGTGGTCCGGCTCGCCGGGCAGGAGGTCGCGGCGGGTGACCAGCTCGTGGCCCAGGCAGCGGGCGTAATAGGGGATGGACCATTTCTGCTGGCCAAAGGCGGCTGTGAAATAAAAGGCCAGGTATTCAAAGAATATGCCCGGCGTCGCCCTCTTCTCGGGCACGCGGTACCAGCCCTGGTCGCGGGCGATCTCGAAATCGTGAGGGCGGGTTATAACCGCCACGAGGACGCGGTCTTCAGGATACATTCCACTTTCCATCCACTGGGGCATTATAGTATGGTTGGCCGCATTGCGCAATATTCTGGCTACCTGTGAGTCCCGTGCGAGAACAGATCTCCCCCACTCTGCCGCGCTGTGCGCCGCACCGAACAGCGATCTCCCCAAGGGAAGAGGGAACCTGAGGGCAAAGCTTGACTTGCGGGTCGCTTGCGCGTATAATGGCGCCATCGAGCCAAGCTTGACACAGCACCTCAGAGAGGAGAAAAGATGGGCTTTCAGCCAAAAACAGCCATCGAGCCTTTCCGCATCAAGAGCGTAGAGCCGCTGGGCATCACCACGCTTGAGCAGCGCCAAGCGGCGCTCGCGCGGGCAGGGCTGAACACGTTCCAGCTACGGGCCGACGAGATCCTGATCGACCTGCTGACCGATTCGGGCACGGGCGCCATGAGCGCGGCGCAGTGGGGGGCCATGCTGCTGGGCGACGAAACCTACGCCGGCAGCCGCTCTTTTTTCAAGTTCCAGGCCCAGGTCCAAAAGATCACCGGCTTTCGCCACGTGCTGCCAACCCACCAGGGCCGCTCGGCTGAGCACATCCTGTTCAGCAGTATCCTCAAGCCCGGCCAGGTTGTGCCCAGCAACACCCATTTTGATACCACGCGGGCCAACATCGAGCTTCTGGGCGTAGAGACCCGCGACCTCCTGGTTGCCGAGGGGAAGGAACCGATGCTCGAGCACCCCTTCAAGGGCAACATGGACGTGGGACAGCTAAAAGCGCTCATCCGGGAGGTTGGACGCGACCGGATCCCGATCGTGATGATTACGGTGACGAACAATGCCGGGGGCGGGCAGCCGGTCTCAATGGCCAACATCCGTCAAGTGAGCGGGGTCTGCCGCCAGCACGGCATCCCTTTCTTCATCGACGCCTGCCGGTATGCCGAGAACGCCATGTTCATCAAGCTGCGCGAGGCGGGGTATGCGGACAGGACGCCGCTGGAGATCGCCCAGGAGATCTTCTCGCACGCAGACGGCTGCACCATGAGCGCCAAGAAGGACGGCCTGTCCAACATCGGCGGCTTTGTGGCGCTGAACGACGCTGACTGGGCCGAGCGCTGCCGCAACCGGATGATCCCGATAGAAGGCTTTCCCACCTATGGGGGCCTGGCCGGGTACGACATGGAGGCGCTGGCCGTAGGGCTGGAGGAAGGGCTCGACGAGCAGTATCTGCGCTACCGGCTCGACCACACGGCCTACCTCGGGACCAGGCTCCTGGACGCGGGGATCCCGATCGTTCGCCCGACCGGTGGGCACGCCATATTCATCGACGCGGGCACGGTCCTGGACCATATTCCGTGGCGCCAGTTTCCCGGGACAGCCATGAGCGCCTACCTCTACGAGCTGTCGGGCATCCGCGCCGGCGAGATGGGCAGCCTGATATTCGCTAGGAAGAACGCCGACGGCACGGTCACGCCGGCGCCGTACGAGCTGCTGCGCCTGGCTATACCCCGGCGGATGTATACCCGATCGCACCTCGATTACGTTGCCGAGGCGGTCGCCTATGCGGCCGAGCACAAGCGGGAGATAAGGGGGCTCCGCTTCACCTACGAAGCTCCCGTCCTGAGGCATTTCACCGCGCGGTTCGAATGGGTCGACGCCTAGTCCGGCGCAGGGCAGGCCACCGGCGCACCCGGCCCAGTTGGGCCGGGTGCGCCGGCATTTTCCAGGTGATGGGTTGAGCCGCCTAGCCCTCTGACAGGGCGCGCACCTTCTGCAGCGTGATCTCGTGCGTCAGCTCGTCCAGCAGCTCCACCAGGTCTTCGCCGGCCGCCGCGTCGGAAAACTCGAAGGTCCGCGGCTTGCCGCGCGAGCTCTTGGGCAGGAGTGTGAGCTCGTAGCGCTGCATGTCTACCATGGAGCGGCGTATCGGAGCCTTGGCAACCGTAGTGAGCCGGCGGGGCCGCAGGATCTCTTCCATCCGGTCACCCAGGTCGCTGGGTAGATCGGCGGTATCCAGTTGGCCTTCGAGTATAATGCCCTGGCCGGTCGTGGTCCGCAAAAAGATCCTCATACCTTACCTATACCGCGATACCGACCAGTTTCCAGGCGCGGCGGGTCATTGTCATCTCGATGCTGCCGGCGCCATAGACGGCGCGAGCAATCTCGACCGTCTTGTCGGCCCAGTCGCGGAAGGTGGCGAATGGGTTGTTGATCGCCTGCATGGTGTCGTACCAGATCTTGCCGGCTTTTTCCCAGGCATAGCCGCCCAGGTATTGCGCCAGGAGGTAAAAGGCGTGGTTGGGAATGCCCGAGTTGATGTGGACGCCGCCGTTGTCGGACGAGGTGTTGACGTACAGATCCATGTGAAATGGCTGGGGATCCTGGCTCAGGATGGCGTCGTTATAGGCGGTGCCCGGCGCCCTCATGGAGCGGAGGGCAATCCCCTGGATGTTGGGCCCCAAGATGCCGGCTCCTATCAGCCATGATGCCTCGGCGGCCGACTGTTTGTGCTTGTACTGCTCTGATAATGCGCCAAACACGTCGGCAAAGCTCTCGTTGAGCGCCCCAGCTTGATCGCGGTATTCCAATCCGCCAGAGTACTGCACAACCCCGTGGGACAGCTCGTGACCGATCACAGACAGGACGGCAAAGCTCTTAAAGATGATCCCATCCCCATCGCCGTAGGCCATCTGGGTGCCGTTCCAGAAGGCGTTGTTAAAGTTCTTGCGATGATGGACGGTCTGGACGAGGGTCATGCCAATCCCGTCGAGGGAGTTGCGGCGCCAGTTGTCATAATAGAGGTCAAAGACGTCGCCGGCAGCGTCGTAAACCTCGTTGACGGCCGCGTCGGCGATCGGGGGATCGCCTTCACGCCGAGCCATGTCGCCGGGCAAGCCCACTTTCGACTTGCCGTCGTACACCTCGCGCTTGACGTGCGCCGCCAAGCCCCGCCGCATGGCCGGCACGCCTCGAAAAGCGCCAGGCGGCGCGGCCGCTTCGCGCTCGATCCGGTACGCTGCGGCCTGCTTCTCGACCTGCTCGGCCATTTTCCGCTGGCTCTCGTCGCCCCGTTTCTTGATGGCATCGACCATGTGAGGGGGCAAAATGCACTGGATCGGGTGAAAATCGCCAACACCGAACTTGTCCATTGATACCTCCCTTTCTTCGAGTTGTAACGTGCTCACACTATAGCCCATTTTGGTCTGCCATAGATCGGCAAAATGGCTCTATCATAGTAGCCCTTTTTGCTTAAAAAAGCAACTTGCCCAGGTGCATGGAAAAGCTTACTTTTTCTCGGCCAGGTAGGCAAAGAAGCCGGCCTTGCGCAGCGCGGCCAGGGTCAATGCGCCGAGCAGGCGCTCCCCTGGCCGGAGGGCCAGGGAGATGGGCGCCAGGCCATAGTTGTTCTGGGGGTAGCGGTAAGCGACCGCCTCAGCCTGGAGGATGCCGGTCACGGCTTACCAGATTTCTCGATCAGTCGAGCTTGAGGGGGAGCCAGCAATCTGTGTTCCACTCGACGACGGCGATGGGGCGGCCGTTGCGACGAGCAGGGCGCAGCTTGTCGGTCTGCACCAGGCCGGTCGCCACCGGCCTGCCGTCCAGCGTCTGCACAGCGGCAATGCCCGCCTCCAGCAGCGCCGGTACCGGCTGAAGCCCGGCCAGCTCTCGCAGCCGGCCGACCAGAATGTAGCGGCCATCGTCGCCGTTGGCCGCCAGCCCGACAGCGGCCAGCGCGCCGATCACCCCGCTTTCATCGCCGCCCAGGCCCAGCAGCGGAATGGCGTGGGCAGCGGCCAGCGCGCGCGCCTCGTCCTGGGTGACCAGCTCGCGCTGCGCGCGGCGGCCAAACTCGAGCACAGCCTCGGGCGCCAGGTCGGTGACGCACAGGCCAGGGTCGCTGCCGGGCTGATAATGGTCAAGCATCATGGCTCGCAGCCGTTCCGCCAGCCCAGTGGGGCTTGTCGCGGGGCCGCCGTCGAGAAGGATGGCCGCGCTGCTGTTATTCTTGGTGCATGGCACACGGGGGTCGCGCAGCAGTTGGTGGCGGACTAGGCCCAGCACGGCATAGTCGGCGGCCAGCACGGCGGCGATCTGCCGCGCCAGGTGGCCGGTGCCCCGCGATTCGAGGGTGTCGGTGTCGTCGAGACCGATAAAGATCATAACTTGACAAACCTGCCTTCTCAGAGTATTGTGTTGCTGGGCATCTGCCCAAAACTACTCGCAATCTGCCAGACACAAGTCTGGCACGAAAGGAGCCTTATGAGCAAGATCTTTGTCCGATGCCGGCCCCGCACCGGCCGGGGCGCGCGCCGGCCCCGCTTTGCCATCGTTGCCGTCGAAGGTCTCGACCTGGAGCTGTTCAGGACGCGGTTCCGCCGGATGGAGCTGGAAAAGCTTGCAGCCGAGATCGGCGCCGAGATCGTCTACCTGCCTCACGGCGATCAGGCCGGCAAGCCAGACGACCAAGCCGACCCCGGGCGCCAGCGCAGCCGCCGCAAGCAGGCCAAGGAATAGACGCACCCCCATCCTGCTGCGCACAGCGTAGCGACTGTTGGCCGGCTCGTCAAATCGAAGTCTGACGCGGATGCCTAGAGGCGCGGCCTGGCGCCCGGCATTCCGGACATCGGGCCGCGCCTGCTCGCCAAAAGCCGGGGCCAGCGGCTATTTCACCTGGATTTCGATCACGCCCTTGACCTGAACCTTACTGGAAAAGCCCGGCAGCGCCGTGCTAAAGACGCCATTGGTGCGGAAAGAGACGATGCAATCCGCACAAGCCAGCACGTCGGCCAGGGGCGCCTCGGCGGTATAGCCGTCGTCGGCGACAAAGATGAGCGTCGTCGCGTCGCTCTTGGGCTTGGCAAAGGCCAAAAGGTCGTTGATCAGGACGCCGGTATAGGTCTCGGTCTGGCCTTCCTTGTTGGTGGACTGGGCGTCCGTGGTCTTCATCGCCCGTACTTGCTCCTCAGTCCAGCCTATCTCTGTCTCCACGTTGCCCGTGATCTTGAGTGCGGCGTTATCGGGAATTCCGCCAGCCGCCGGAGCGCTTCCACCAGCGCCGCCCTGGATCTGGATCTCGATCAGGTTTTTGACCTGGGCCTTGCCCGATAGGTTGGGAAGGACAGATCTCAGGCCACCTTTAGGGTCAAAGGCGACGATGCAATCGGCGCAGCCCTGTATGTCGGCCATGGCCACGGAAGCGGTATAGGCATCGCTGGCCACCAGGACCAGGCTGGCGGCGTCGGCCGGGGCCTTGGCCTCTTCAAGCAGCTTGGTGATTAGCACACCGGTGTATGTTGTCGTCGTGCCGTCCTTGCCGGTATAGTCGACGTCGATGGCGCCCAGGGCCTTGAGCTGCTCCTCGGTCCAGCTCAGCTCCAGGGCAGGGCCGGTCATCCTGAGCGCAGCAGCGGCAGGCGCTGGGGTGCTGGGCGGCGTGCCGGGATAGAACAACGGCTGGCCGAACTCGTCCACGCCATAACCGCCGATCTTGGCCTGAGTCTCTGGCGATAGGAGCCACTCCACAAACTTTATCGCCAGGTCGTACCTGGTTACAGGGAGCGTGTCGGGATTGACCGCCATCACGCCGTACGGATTGAGCAGTTTCTTGTCGATGTTGTCGGTCAGCGTCTGCCCACCGACCAGGATCGGCAGGTCGGGCAGCTTGTCCCGCATCGACAGGTAGGTGCCCCGATCGGTGAGGGTATAAGCCTGCTGCTCGTTGGCAAAGAGCAGCGTATCGCCCATGCCCTGGCCGATCGATTGGTACCAGGGCATGTCGGCCGTCGGGGTAATGCCCGCCGAGCTCCACAGGCTCAGTTCCTTGGTGTGGGTGCCCGACTTGTCGCCCCGGCTGGCGAAGGTGGCCTCCGCGCCGGCAATTGCGGTCAGTGCATTAGCGGCATAGGTCATGCCTCCGATCTTGGCCGGATCGCTCGTGGGGCCGACGATGACAAAGTCGTTGTACATCACGTCGAAACGCTCTTTGGCATACCCGTCGGCGACGAACTTGTCTTCCGACTTGCGGCTGTGGACCAGCAGGACGTCGGCGTCGCCCTTGCTGCCAATTTCGATCGCCTGGCCGGTGCCGACGGCGATCACTTTGATCTTGACGTTGTTGGCCTGCTCAAAGCCGGGCAGGATGAAATCGAGCAGACCCGAGTCGGCGGTGCTGGTGGTGGTGGCCAGGATCAGCTTTTCCGCCTCGGCGGCGGCCGTCGGCGCGGTCGTGGGCTGCGCCGGCGCTGGGGTTGGCGTTGGAGTGGCTCCGCACCCCCCAAGCGTGGCCAACAGGCCGAGCAGCAGAGTCGATAGAAGCAACAGCGAAATCAGTTTCTTGTACATTCGCCCTCCTTTTTTGTGTTTGTCACCTATCTAGTACACCATTTCACCCCGCACAAAGGCGGCGGTGCGTGGATCGCGTGGGGATCCGAAAAAGGTCTCCACATCGGCAATCTCGGCGATCTGACCCTCCAGGAACAGGGCGACCCGGTGGGCCAGCCGCTTGGCCTGGAAGACATTGTGGGTCACCAGGACCAGGGTAGTGCCCTGCCTGGCGTTCAGCGCGCGCACGATCTCTTCGATCAGCCCTACATTGTAGGGGTCCAGGTTGGCCGTGGGCTCGTCAAGCAAGAGCACGTCAGGTTGAAGGACCATCGCCCGGGCCAGGGCTACCCGCTGAGCCTCCCCTCCTGACAGAGTGCGCGCCCTTTGACGGGCCATGGAGGTCAAGCCGACCTGTTCCAACGCAGCCTGTACCCGATCGGCGAACTGTCGTTGGCGGCGCAGTTGTAGCCCATAAGCTACGTTGGCCCACACAGTCCGGTTGAGCAGGACGGGTCTCTGGAAAACGGTGGTCACCCGGCGGCGCAGATCGAGAGGCAGCGTCCGATCGGGGCCAAACTCCAAGTCGAGGAAGCGGATAGAGCCGCTGGTAGGCGGCTCCAGAAAGTTGAGGAGGCGCAGCAGGGTGCTCTTGCCGGCGCCGCTGGGGCCAACCATGGCCAGGATCTCCCCCCGCCGGATGTCGAGGGAATCGACCTGCAGCACGCAGCGGCCATTGTACGACTTGCGGACCTGTTCCAGGTGGTAGACAATGTCGCTCATTCGTCGAAGGTCCTCCCCTGCAAGCGGAGCATCACCACGTTGGTCAGGAAAGAGATGCTCAGCAGGATGATACCCAGCGCTATCGCCAGGTCAAAGTTCCCCTGGCGGGTCTCGAGCACGATGGCGGTAGTCAGTACCCGGGTCGAGCCCTCGATGTTGCCGCCGACCAGCATCACGGCGCCCACCTCGGAGATGATGCTGCCAAAGCCGGCAATGACCGACACGATCACCCCTATCCTGGCCTCGGCCAACACCGACAGCACGGTCTGCCAACGGGTGGCCCCCAGCGCCTGGACCTGCTGGCGAAGGTTGGGATCAACGCCCATTACAGCCGCCATGGTAAAACCGGCTACCAGGGGAAAGGCGATGATTGTCTGGGCGACAACCATCGCCCCGGCGGTGAATAGCGCGGGGACGAGCGGCGAGCTGAGCTGGCCAAAGGGACCACTGCGCGATAGCATCAGGTAGACGAACAGCCCCACCACCACCGGAGGAAAGCCCATACCGGTGTAGAGAAAGGCGATGAGCAGCTTGCGCCCACGGAAGCGGCTCAGGCCCATCAGGGCGCCTAACGGAATGCCTATCAGGGCGCTGATCAGCAGCGCTATACCCGACACTCGCAGCGACAGCGCTACGATTTCGAGCAGGGCCGGGTCGAGGGTGCCGATCAGGCGAAAGGCCTCAGCCAGGCCACGCAGCAAGTCGTCGATGGTTAGGCCTCCCCCTTACTTGACCTGGATCTCGACCACGCCTTTGACCTGGACGTTGCCTGGAAAGCCGGGCAGGACCGTGCTAAAGCCGCCCCCATCGCGGAACGAGACAATACAGTCCTGGCAGGCCTCGACGTCAGCCAGGGGCACCTCGGCGGTGTAGCCGTCGTCGGCGACAAAGACCAGCGTCGTCGCGTCGTCCTTGGGAGCGGCCTTGCCCAGCAGGTCACTGATGAGGACGCCGGTGTAGGTCTGGGTCTCGCCCTGCTTGTTGGTGGCCTCGGCCTGGATGGTGTCCATGGAACGAACCTTTTCCTCGGTCCAGCCGACCTCAGTTTCTACGTTGCCGGTGATCTTGAGCGCGGCGTTGGCCGGGACGCCGCCGCCGCCCTCCTGGTTGACCTGGATCTCCTGGATCTGAAATACCCAGCGATTGGCCGGGGTCTTGGGTGTGACCAGGCGGATGGGACCGTGATCCCGGTCAGCCTCGGCGATCCACTCGTCGTTCTCTTTCAGGGCGACGATGGCATTCTCCAGCTCGTCCTTGCTGATCTCGATGGCATAGCCGTCGCCGGCTATGGCGGTGATGGTGGCATACTCCCCAGCCCCGGCTTTGGCCAGGAGCTCGGTCAACAGCACGCCGCTCCAAGAACCGGTGGTGTCCTCGCCCCGCGATTTCTGCATGAGGATCTCCTGCAGATCCGTCTGGGGCATCTTGGACAGATCGGCATAGGTCACGGACAACGGCGAGCTTACCGCGCCGCCGACCTTTAGCTCCCAGTCCACTTGCGGAGCTGAGCCGCCACAGCCAACCAGGCTCACCACTATAAGCAATACTGCGATTACGCCAACTTTTCTTGACACAGCCTCCTCCTGTTGTACTCAGTTTTTCACGATCCAAATGGGAATGAACATGTCTCGCTCGATCAAATGCCCGTGATTGCCAACCCTCCCTTCTTCCTCGACCAGGTGCATGCCATGGTCGGCCAGGATAATGATCAGTGTGTTCTGTGGAAGCGCTTCAATCAGTTGACCGGCAGCCAGGTCTACCCGGCGGACGGCCGCCGATTCCTCTGGAGCGCCGGGGCCGTAGGTGTGTCCGGCATCGTCAATGCCATGAAAGTGTACGAACAGCAGATCCGGCATCCCTGCGTCCAGCACGACCAGGGCATTGGACAGGACATTGTCGTCGGTGAGGCCGTTCCCGTCCCGGTCGCCGGAGAGCCGGATCTCGGTATTGCGCAGGTTAAAGGGCAGCGACTCGCCTTCGACGGCCACGCCATATAGGCCGGCAGCGGCGACCGCGTCAAAGAGGGCCTCGGCCTCGGTCTGGCGTATGCCGCGGCGCCAGGCGCCGTGCACCTGCGGCGGCGCGCCGGTCAGGAGTGAGGCCATCGACACGCTGGTAACGGGCGGAAAAGTAGTCAAGCCCAACAGCGGTTCGCCGAGAGCGGCCAGGCTGGGGCTGAGCCCCTCCCGTTGCGCCTCGATGTAACGCTCGTAGCCCAGGCCGTCCAGCAGCAGGATCAACACGTGGCGGGCTGAGAGGGCTTCCAAAGGCCGCCCGGTGGCCTGATCCAGCGCCGGCAGCCCCAGAGCAGCCGCGGCGGTCGGCGCAAGGTCAGTGATGCTTGCCTGGATCTGACCGAGCAGGGGCGGCGGTTCGGCCTCGAGGCGAGAGACGGCAAGCGTCTCCCCGGCGATCGACAGTTTGCCGTTTTCCAGCCACCAGGCGTTATCGGCCACGGCGGGCCAGTCGAACTCGCGGCGTGCGCCGCCGGGATCGGTCACGGTCAGACGCTCGATGACCTGGTGCCCGGCTGCCCACAGGAAATGGTCCAGGGAGACACCTGGGCTTTCCTCGTCCGGGTCTACCAGGCTGTTCAAAACCTTGGCATCCACCGGGAAGGAAACGCCGTCTGGCCCGATGATCTCGGCATGCCAGGATCGGCCCAAGAGTGTCAGGATCCCCAGCAATGTCAAGGCTACGACAACCAGCGCCAGGGCTGTGATCAAGAGCCCTCGTCCTCTGACTAGTCGCTTGAGCATGATTCCCCCCAGTTTAGCTTGTCCTGTGTCAGCGAGAGGTAATCTCGACGACGTCAAAAATCCACTGCGGCTGCCCTCGCCCCGGCAGGACCAGGACAGTCCGCCCGTCTATCTGGGCCAGGATCGCCCCCTCGGCCTCGTCGGCAGACAAGGTGTGCTCTTGCCCCTGGATGTCACGCACCAGGATCGCGCTCAAGCCCACCAGGTCTTCTATCGGCGCGCCTTCGATGCGCGAGGCCGTCTTGGCCCTGCGGACCTGCCCGTCGTCCTCGCTCTTGAACATCACGTCGGCCGGCTCGACCGTGGCCGAGCGGGTGGCCCTCAGCAAGAGCCGCCCCATAGAGGTAGTCTGGCCGTCGATGCTCAGCGGCTTGTCCACGCCGACGACGACGATGCGCGCTATGCCTTTCAGCCAGGTTGAGATGTGCAGGCCCTCGTCGGCAAAGCGCACCCCGTCGACGTGGGGCATGAGCAGAGCCGATCGGGTCAGGTCGGGCCGCTCGATCATCACCACACCGCCGTCGCTGGAGAACAGGGCCACGCGCTCGAAACCGGTCACACCCCACTTGGCCAGCAGGTCGAGCAGGGCCGCTTGCGTGCCGGGCTGGTCGCGGTAGGGCAGGATGTCGTTGACCGCGACATAGCCCGGCTCGGGTAGATCGCCGGCCAGCAGCACCAACTGGTTAAAGGGTATATTGGCCATCTCTGCCGAGCCGTGCTCGTCATGACACGTCGTGCAGTTGTGGAATTTCTCCGGTTCGTGGCATTCGACGCAGTCGTTCATCGCCGCTGCCTCGTCGGCCAGCATGGTCCAGGGAAAGTGCAGGACCACCCGCGCCGGCGCCAGGGCTCGGGCTCCCATGGCCACGGCTACGGCTGCGCCGCCCACTATCAACGCAACCACGACGATCAAGACCAGCCACCATCGAGACATCCGCAAACCTCCTCAGATCTATCCAAAAAGAGCTGCAGCCAACGCGGCAGCCAGCAGCAGGCCGACAGCCAGCCCATCCAGCCGAGTGGCATGTACCTCGCGCACAAAGGTGCGGGTCGGGTACTTGCCAAAGCAGCGACCTTCCATCGACACGGCCAGGGCATCCACCTTGCCCAACGCCGAGACCAGCAGCGGCAAAAAGAACTGGCGAGCCAGGGTCACAAAACGGCGTGGGCTGCGGACGTCATATTCCACCCCGCGCGCCAATTGGGCGTGGTAGACGGTCTGCCCTTCCTGCTCAAAGACCGGCACCAGGCGCAGGGCCGTGATCAGGGCAAAGCCATAGCGGTAGGGCACCCCGGCGCGCATCAGGGCGTAGGCCAGGTCGTTGGGCTCGGTGGTCAGGACAAAGAGGTAGCTGAGCAGAATGACGCTCAGAAAGCGCCCGGCGACATAGGCCGCGGCCCGTAGCCCGCCCGCGGTAATGGCCAATTGTCCAACGCGCACGAGTATCTCCCCTTCGTGGACAAAGAGGATCTGTAACAACCCAAGCAGCAGCGCGGTAGTGATGAACAGCCGTGTCCCGCGCACCTGACGCAAACGCAGCCTAGCCAGGGGAAAAGCCAGCAACAGAAGCGCCACGGCAGCCAAGACCACCCACGGACTGCGGACGACAAAAACCAGGACGGTGCCAAAGAGCAGCCAGCCGATCTTGACCAGCGGGTGCAGGCGATGGAGGATAGAGTGACCAGGCTGATAGGTGATGCGCTGCGCCCTGCTACGCATGGGGGACATAGGCCTCTCTACCGATCTCCACCAACTGCTCAAAGGCAAGCTCGGGCGGCGCATCGACGACGACCCGACCGCCGTCCAAGAAGATCAGCCGGCTGGCGTAAGAGCGCGTAACCTCGGGGGCGTGGTTGACCATGATCACCATGTCACCCTGCGCCACCCGCTCGCGCAGCAGATCCAGGAGAAAAGCGGCGTTGGCGGCGTCCTGGCCGATGAGCAGCTCGTCCAGCAGGACGATCTTGGGCCTGTGGGCCAGCACCGAGATCAGGTTGAGGCGGCGCTTTTCGCCATAGCTCAGCCGGTAGGGGTGATCATCACGGCGGTCGCCCAGCCCGCAGCGCGCCAGGAGCTCGCCGACCCACGCCTCGGTCGCGCTATCGCATGTTTGAAAGTTTGAGGAAGCGAGCGTGGCCTCGGCCCAGACACTGTCGGCGAAGAGCTGGTGGTCTGGGTTTTGAAAGACAAATCCCACCTGGCGGGCCAGGCGCGAGACCGGCGTCTGGCGGGTGTCGTGGCCCAGGATCTCTACCCGGCCCTGGTCTGGCTTGATCAGCCCCAGCAGGCTGTAGAGCAGGGTGGTCTTGCCACAGCCGTTGTCGCCCATCACCGCCACAAACTCGCCGGGATGGACCTCCAGGGAAATGCCCGGCAGCACCGGCTGGCCGTCGTAGCCGATGTGCAGGTCCTCGACGCGAACGCAGGGCGCAGCCTGTGAGGGCTGTGATATGCCGGGGGCGGGCCTGTTGCCAGCGGTTGACGGGCGATAGCTGCCGGCTGTAGCCAGCGGGCCGTCGTGGACGATGCGCCCACCGTCCATCGCCACCAGGCGCGGCGCGAACGGCAGCAAATAGTCCACTTTGTGCTCGATGACGATGGCGGTGACGCC